>NZ_JABWEF010000008.1:0-317448 GCF_013369445.1 Duganella sp. BJB1802
TATCTTCGACTACATCGAGATGTTCTACAATCCGAAGCGCCGACATGGCTTCAACAACAAGCTGTCCCCGGTCAACTACGAAAAGCAGTATTTTGAGCGGCTCGCGAGCGTCTAGTGAACTCGTGGCGATTCATTTCGATATAACCCACTTTAGGTACTATGAACTCCGGTCTCGCTAGATTAATTGCCGACTATCAAACGAGCGTGTCTGATGCCGTGACGCTATTGAAGAAGTCGGGCATTCCTCTGCCAACTTCAAACACTGAGTGGACTGGTGTAGACATTCCGTCGCGTGGAGTGTTGGATGGCGGGGTACCTTACTTTAAACATGGGTATGGCTGCGCTGTTCACCTTCCTGATGGTGCTGTGGACTTTGACTTCGGTCCCAATGGCGAAATCGATGGGTTCGATTCTTGGCGATTGTTGTCATATGCGGGAACAAAGCTATCCGAATATGGCTTCGATGATGATGCCGCTTTAAAAGCTAGCTTTAAATTGGAGGTCGAGACTGGTTCATTAGTTTACTCGGGTTACATCCTGTACTACGTGGCTACTATCAAAACGGGGCCAAACATTCGGGCGAATGCCCTGCAGCCACGCTAAATTGACAGGTTGAGACAATTGGCAGATTCCAGCCAGAAGCAGCCACACAATTTTAGGAGACGTGATGAGATATGAAACTTTCCATTGGTGCGTATTCAACATTCTCGCTAGGCTAGTGGGGCTGATGGCTTTACTCGCAACTTTAGGATTTCTGTATTCGGCATTTGTTCAGGCTACAAACGCAGGAACCAGTGTCTCGAATATGGACGCAACCGATTATCTCCTCACAGCTCTGTGCACGCTAATAGTGGGAATAGCGTTTGTAAAGGTGGCTCCATATAGACCTGATTTGCGTGTTGAGAATGCAGATTCTCCTAACGGGACTGAGTCAAAACTGGGCTGGTGGACGGGTAATCATATTAAAGATTAAGCTGTCTGTCGGCTTAGGGGCGGCAGCTGACTCTGGACAATCACAACCTAGCTGACAGCAGTTGTCAGCTCAAGTTTGAGCTAGTGCAGCTGAATAGCGAGCGCGAATTGGTCTTCGCCCAGCATCGCCAAAGCTTGGCCGCATGCGTGCGCCGGTAGCTAACGACAGATGCTTTAGACGTTGCTGACGCATCGCCAGACCGCTGCACTCAGCCGGGTTTAGCGGCATTAGCGGGGATTCTTGCGCAGCACGACATGCGTTGCCGCTGAAGTGGGAACATGCTCGACGCACTGGAATCCCAGGCTCACCAGGTCCACTCCGGCGAACAATGACTCTCCCGAACCAAGCACCACCGGGGAGATTGCCAGGTGCATCTCATCGACCAGGCCGGCCTTCAGATATTCATGAATGGTCGCGACGCCGCCGCCCAGGCGCACATCCTTGCCATTTGCGGCCTTCCTTGCCTGGGCCAGCGCGGATTCGATGCCGTCGGTCACGAAGTGGAACGTCGTGCCGCCCTTCATCTCCAGCGGCGCGCGGGGATGATGGGTCAGCACGTACACGGGCACGTGGTAAGGAGGCTCCTCGCCCCACCAGCCCTTCCAGCTCTCGTCCGGCCAAGGCCCGCGAACCGGACCGAACATATTCCGGCCAAGTATCCACGCGCCGATGTTCGCGAAACTGCGGGCCGCGAAGTCTTCGTCCGGTCCATCCGCTCCCTTGCTTTCGTCGCCCATCATGCGCTGGAAGGTCCGGGTGCCGAAGAACCACTTGTGCAGTCCCTCGCCACGCTCGCCCAATGGACTCTGCAAGCTCTGGTTCGGCCCCGCCCCGAAACCATCGATCGATATGGAAAAGCACTGTACTTTAAGTTCGGACATCAAACCTCCCAGGTCAGGAATCTTAGTTGGACGCGGCAGCCTTGGCGCGCGCCACGTGCAGTTTCTTGTAGCTGTCGATCAGGCGCTGGTGCCGGTCGAGGCCCTCCAGCTTCATGCTGGTCGGCGTCAGGCCGTAAAAACGCACGTTGCCTTCAACAGATCCTATCACCGCATCCATCCGGGTGTCGCCATACATGCGGCGGAAATTGACAACGTAATCTTCCAGTTCCAGATCGTCGTCCAGCATCACTTCCAGCACCACGTTCAGGGCCTGATAGAACAAGCCGCGTTCGACCGTGTTGTCGTTGTACTGCAGGAAGGCTTCCACCAATTCCTGAGCCTCCTCGAACTGCCGCAGCGCGAGCTGGATCAGCAGCTTCAACTCCAGGACCGTCAACTGGCCCCAGACCGTATTTTCGTCGAATTCGACGCCGATCAGGGTGGCGATGTCGGAGTATTCATCCAGCTCGCTGTTTTCCAGACGCTCAAGCAGCGCCTCCAGGCTGGAGTCTTCCAGCTTATGCAGGTTCAGGATATCGGCACGGAACAACAGCGCCTTGTTGGTGTTATCCCAGATCAGGTCTTCCACCGGATAGACTTCCGAATAGCCCGGCACGAGGATGCGGCAGGCGGCCGCGCCCAGCTGATCGAAGACCGCCACGTACACCTCTTTGCCCATGTCTTCGAGAATGCCGAACAACGTCGCGGCCTCCTCGGCATTGGAGTTTTCGCCCTGGCCGGAGAAATCCCACTCGACAAAATCGTAGTCGGCTTTGGCGCTGAAGAAGCGCCACGAGACGATGCCGCTGGAATCGATGAAGTGCTCGACAAAGTTATTCGGCTCGGTCACGGCGTTGCTGACAAAGGTCGGGCGCGGCAAATCGTTCAGGCCCTCGAAGCTGCGGCCCTGGAGCAATTCGGTAAGGCTGCGTTCCAGCGCCACTTCCAGGCTCGGGTGGGCGCCGAACGATGCGAACACGCCGCCGGTGCGCGGATTCATCAAGGTCACGCACATCACCGGATACTGCCCGCCCAGCGACGCGTCTTTCACCAGCACCGGGAAGCCCTGCTCTTCCAGGCCCTTGATGCCGGCCACAATGCCGGGGTATTTGGCCAGCACTTCCTGCGGCACATCGGGCAAGGCGAGCTCGCCTTCGAGAATCTCGCGCTTGACCGCCCTTTCGAAAATCTCCGACAGGCATTGCACTTGGGCTTCAACCAGCGTATTGCCGGCGCTCATGCCGTTGCTGACGAACAGGTTCTCGACCAGGTTGGACGGGAAATACACCACCTCGCCGTCCGACTGCCGCACGAACGGCAGCGAACAGATGCCGCGCTCCACGTTGCCGGAGTTGGTGTCGTACAGATGCGAGCCGCGCAGCTCGCCATCCGGGTTGTAGATGTCCAGGCAGTACTCGTCCAGGATTTTGGCCGGCAGCGCATCCTTGCGGCCCGGCTTGAACCAGCGCTCGTTCGGGTAATGGACAAACGCCGCGCTGCCGACCTCCTCGCCCCAATACGTGCCGGCGTAGAAATGGTTGTTGCTGAGGCGTTCAATATACTCACCCAGCGCCGATGCCAGCGCGCTTTCCTTGGTCGCGCCCTTGCCGTTGGTGAAGCACATCGGCGAGTGCGCGTCGCGGATGTGCAGCGACCACACGTTGGGAACAATATTGCGCCAGGAAGCGATCTCGATCTTGATGCCCAGGCCCGCCAGCAGCCCCGACATATTGGCGATGGTCTGCTCCAGCGGCAGGTCCTTGCCGGTGATGTAGGTGTTCGCGCCAGGCGCGGGATTCAGCGTCAACAGGGACTGGGCGTCCGCATCGAGGTTCTCGACTTCCTCGATCACAAACTCCGGCCCCTCCTGGACCACTTTTTTCACGGTACAACGGTCGATGGAACGCAGAATGCCCTGGCGATCCTTCTCGGAGATATCCGCCGGCAGCTCGACCTGGATCTTGAAGATTTGCTGGTAGCGGTTCTCCGGGTCCACGATATTGTTCTGCGACAGGCGGATATTTTCGGTGGGGATATTGCGGGTGGTGCAGTACAGCTTCACGAAATAGGCCGCGCACAAGGCCGACGACGCCAGGAAGTAGTCGAACGGACCAGGGGCCGAGCCGTCGCCCTTGTAGCGGATAGGCTGGTCGGCGATCACCGTGAAGTCGTCGAACTTGGCTTCGAGACGTAGCTTATCGAGAAAGTTGACCTTGATTTCCATAGCTGAATTCCATTTTTTGCTCAAAATAATCCACCATTATCCGCCCTTTTAGCCGAACAACAAAGGCTGGCAACCGGTCCCATTCCGGCGGAAAGATTGCGCCGAATATAACGTTTACAAAAAGACATGCCAGGCATATACTTTTTGGGCGCCAATCTTCGCAAGCCCGAAGCCAGCGAGCGACGCATTCAGGAAACGTAATGACCATGGCCGTATTTTTGGTGATCTTGCAAATCAACTCCACAAAATAGGAAAAATAATGGCATCAACACTTTCTCAAAGCTTCAAACCGCTACATTTCGCGGCCGCTCTCCTCGCCTGCAGCGTCGCGCTGCAAGCCTCGGCGGCGCACAGCTACACGGACAAACTGGTCGCAGGGGAAACCCTGCAGGCCAATGAATTCCTGAAGCCTACCGATAACAACCTGGTCAACCTGATCATGCAAGGCGACGGCAACCTGGTGCTGTACCGCATGTCGGACAGCGTGCCCCTGTGGCATACCAACAGCTGGGGACATCCCGGCGCGGTGACGGTGATGCAGGGTGACGGCAACCTGGTCGTCTACGGCCCGAATGGCACAGACGTCCTGTTCCACACCAACACCTGGAACAATCCAGGCTCCTACCTGCAACTGCTGTCGAGCGGCAACCTGGTGGTCAAATCGGCCAGCAACACCGTCCTGTGGGCAAGCAACACCTCGGTCCAGCCGCCGCCGATCTATTCCACGCCGTCGTATCAGCCGACGTTCTGGAACGATGGCGCCACCATCCAGCGCAACAACAACTGCTACAACTACGCCAACAACAAGCGCACCGACACCTTTGCCCAGCCTGGCCGCGCGCACGGCGTGAGCGGCTACGCGATGACCGGCCCGGCCGTGTACAACGCCGCCGTGGCGGACGGCCTGGTGCCGACCACCGCCACCGGCACCTCGCCCGAGGGCAAAACCAAGATCGCGCTGGTGGTCGCCCCCGGCGTTGACTACCATTGGTACCGTCAGGACGCCGACGGCCGCTGGACCCACAAGCCCGGCCAGACGCGCGCAACCAACGTCGACAACAGCGGCGTGACGATCTCCAATCCGGAAACGGCCAATCGAGGCATGTACACTTTGTTCGTGGGCTATTTCTTCACGCCGTCGGACGCGGTCCAAGGCCAGGGCAAGGCGGACATCCGCTAATCCGATTACCCACATAGAATAGGACATTCCAAATGAAGCAATCTTTTATCAAGCACGCGCTCTTGGTTGCCGGCTCATTTTGCGTTCTGGCCGGTGCGCAAGCGGGGGAAATCGTGAAGTCGCTGAAAGTCGAACTGCTGGTGTTCTCCGGCCGCCCCAACCCGACCTTCGTGGTCACCGATCCGGCCCAGATCAAGGAGATCCTGGCGCTGGCGAAGAACCTGCCGCAGAAGAAAGGCGTGGACACCAGCGAGACCGTCCAGCCGGAACCCAAACTGGGCTACCAGGGCTTTATCGTGACGAACAATTCGGATATTTCTTCCGACATCAAATCGTTCGAGGTGCATGGGTCCGACGTTCACCTGGCGCTGGTCAGCGGCAGCAAGCAGGCCGGCAAATCGACCGTCGTGCATGCCGAAGGCATCGATCCCGGCGCCACGCTGGAAAACAAGCTGCTGTCGCATGTGAAGGACAACGGCCTGGTTGACGAGAAAGTGCTGGAGTTTATCGAAAACTCCAAGTAAGCCTTGACCGTGCCGATGGAGCGCAGCAATTCGTCGCTCCCCACTTTTGTTTCTAGTTCGCTTCCTTCGCCACCACCTGCTCCAGTGTGTTGAAGAAATGCTGCCAGCCATGCTTGGCGCCCTGGTAGGCCTGTTCCTGGTCCGGCCGGAAGCCGGTCTGCTCCATGCGCAGATGCGTTCCGCCGGCGGTCGGCTCCAGCGTCCAGGTGACGACGCTTTCCAGTCCCATGGCGTTCCAGGTGTAGGCAAGCGTGCGGATCGGTTCGACTTCCGTCACCTGGCAATCGACCGAGCCCCATTCCGCGCGGAAGTTAAAGTGGTGGCCCGACACGGGCTGGAAATCGCTCTTCATCAGCCAGGCCTCGATCAGGTGCGGCTGGGTCAGCGCCCGCCAGAGCTTTTCCTGCGGGTGTGGAAACTCCCGTTCGACTACGACGGTACGGATTTGTTCGGCGATAGCGTTCATTATTGGTCCATCCTTTTCAACAGGTCATCAAGATCGTCGAACCGGCGGTCCCAGAAGCGTGCCATCTGGTTGGTCCAGTCCAACAGCGGAGTCAGCGCCTTGGGTTGAGCGCTGTAGTGGGTTTGGCGTCCTTCATGCCTATCCAGCACGAGCCCGGCCTGCTTCAACACGGCAAGGTGCTTGGACACGGCCGGTTGCGACACCCGGGCCTGCGCCGTCAGCACCCCGACGGTTTGTTCGCCGCCAGTGCATAGCTTTTCGAAGATTGCCCGCCGGGTGGGATCGGCAAGCGCCCGAAACAGCTCGTCATGAGAATTTGTCATTTGAATCCATAGCCACAGAGTTATGGGTTAACTATAGCCAGCTGGTTATGGGTTCGTCAAGCGAAAATTTTATGCGGACGGCAATCGTGCGCGTCTTGACATGCATGACCGCCCCGGCTATCGTCGCAACTATTGCCCAATCGAAAGCTTTCACGCTGGGCAGTTGTCACCTCCTCACCCAGGCAATCCATACCTTACTTAAACGAGCACGCGCCGCAAACGCCGGAGCTGGGGATGGAAGCGTTCCCACATCAACAGGAATGAAGGATGCATCATGACTAGACGCCGCAGAAATCTACCGCCGCAGGCCCTGCCCCTGCTCTTGCCATTGCTGCTGGCCGCTTGCGGCGGCGGTGGTGGCGACCAGGCCGCCGGGCCGCCCGCCACGCGCATGCTGGGCGTGATGAAGGTCCAGTCCGGGACGTCGGTATCGGCGGAAACCGCGCTGACGCCGCTCAGCGCCACAGCCAGCTCGTCCGAGCGGGGCGACTTGTCCGCAGCCGCCGCCATCGACCACAACGACGCCAGCCGCTGGGGCAGCGGCTTCAGCGACGACCAGTACCTGACGCTGGATTTCGGCACGTCGCAGTCGATCACCCGCGTCCACATCGAATGGGAAAATGCCCATGCCGCCCAGTACCTGCTGCAAGTGTCCGACGACAACGCGACCTGGACCACGATCAAGGCCGTCGACAACAGCCAGGGCGGCAGCGAGGACTGGAGCGGCCTGTCGGGCCAGGGCCGCTACCTGCGCATGAAGGGCATCAAGCGCTCGACGCAATACGGCTATTCGATCTTCGAGATCCAGGCCTTCACCGGCACTCCGGTCGGCACGCCGCCGGTGGACACGCGGCCGCCCGTGGTGATCGACCCGACCAAGCCTGGTGTGATCGTCAAGCCGGTGGCGGCGACTTCGTCGGCGGTGGAAAACGGCGGCCTGTCGGCAGCCATGGCGATCGACGGCAAGACCTCGACCCGCTGGGCCAGCACCGCCGAGGACGGCGCGTGGATACAGTTCGACTTCGGCGCCAAGACCCAGATCGGCTACATGAAACTCCTGTGGGAGAACGCCTACGGCAAGCAATACGCGCTGCGCGTTTCCGACGACGGCCAGACCTGGTCGCAGGTGCGCTACGTCGGCGCGGGCCAGGGTGGGACCGAAGAGTTCTACAACCTCGGCATCAATTCCCGCTACGTGCGCCTGCAGGGTGTGGCCCGCGCCACGCAGTACGGCTACTCGCTGTATGAGGTGGAGTTCAAGACGCCGGGCAGCGACAACACGCTGGCCACGACCAGCACCTCGGCTCTGAAATATCCGGCCAGTGGCGCCGGCTGGGCGCCCTTGCCCGCCGCCGCGCAGCCGCTGGAGACGCTGCAATTCACGCTGGCCGACGGCACGCTGGTCACCCGCTTCGGCGCGCGCGGCCTTGCGCGCCACGGCCGCGAGCGCGGCGAGGAGTGGAACGAAATCGGCTACGGGCCGAACGACACCGTCGATCCAGTCACCGGCCTCCCGCTCGATAAAGGTCCGGGCAATTACCTGACCTTTGTATCGAACTACTTCAAGAACCGCACCTGGGGCGTCGAGATCATCGACAACAGCCGCGTGCCCGGCGTGACCAAGCCCACGCTGGTCGTCAACCAGTACACGACGGTGGACTTCCTGCCGGGCGGCATAGCCTTCTTCCGCGCCTACGACCGTCCGGGCGTGACCGGCTACGGCTGGATGGCGCCGGGGGAACTGGTGGACCGCAGCGTAACGCTCTGCAAACCGGTGGCCTTCCCCGCCGCCGGCAAGCTGGCCGCCGCCGACGGCATCAACGGCGCCTGCACACTGCGCATCAAGGATTACCCGGGCCACTGCGGCCTCGATGCCAACGGCATGCCGAACGGCCAGGATGTGAAGTCGCGCGCGCTGGTCGCCGGCGACGTCATCGAAGTCTCGCCGTCAATGTTCTCCACCACCGCATCGATGACCGCCAACGGCGACACCGGCGGCATCCGCTACTACTCCTACGAGTGGGTGTATGTGGTCGGCGCGGGACTCAAGCCGTGGTATGGCGTGCAGCCGCGCCTGAACTCCGTGCCGCTGCCGGAAGAGACGCTGTCCGGCGGCCAGGGCTCGGTGTCGTACAACTATTCAGACAACGGCCTGTTCATGTTCCAGCAGCCGCACAACAACATCGGCATGCAGAACATGCAGCGCTTTGTCGAAGGCCGGCGCCTGGTGCACACCAACTTCACCACCGGCGACCACAATGAGCCGGGCAACGACCGCTATCTGCCGGCGGTGGGCTTGCAGGGACAGCGCTACAACCAGTCGGCCTGCATCGGCTGCCACGTCAACAACGGCCGCAGTCCCGCACCGGTCGCCGTCAACCAGAAGCTGGACAACATGGCCATCCGAGTGGCGACGGCCGACGCGCAAGGCCAGCAACTGCCGCACGCGCTGTACGGCACGGCGATCCAGATGAACGCCGTATCGGCGAGCGGCACACCGCAGAACTGGGGCAGCACCGTCAGCGTGGGCGGCTTCGAGTCGCGCACCGTGAAGCTGGCCGACGGCACGGCCGTGGAGCTGCGCAAGCCGCCGCCGGCCTTCGAAGGCCCGGCGCCGGCCATCTACTCGCTGCGCGCCGCCCAGCCGATGATCGGCACCGGCCTGCTGGAAGCCATTCCGGAAGCGGACATCCTGGCCCGCGCCCGCACGACGCCAGATGCGGACGGCGTCGTCGGCGTGGCCAATTATGTCTACGAGCCGGAGACCGGCGCCGTGCGCCTGGGCCGCTTCGGGTGGAAGGCCGGCAAGGCGACGCTGCGCCATCAAGCCAGCGAAGCACTGCTGCTCGACATGTCGGTCACCTCGCCGGTCTATCCGAACCGCGCCTGCGCCACCGGCCCGACCGGCTGCGCGGCGGGCGGAACGCAGAAAGGCATCTCGGAAGCCGACCTGCAATCGATCTCCCGCTACCTGTCGCTGGTGGCGGTGCCGGCGCAGCGCAGCATTCCGAGCGGCTTCCCGAAAGGTGTGGCGCCGCTGGATGAACATCGCGTCGATGCGCAGCAAGTCGCCGCCGGCGCGAAACTGTTCCAGGGCATGCGCTGCGTGGCCTGCCACACCGCCGAGATGAAGACCGGCTCCGGCCACCTGTTTGCGGAACTGCGCAATCAGACCATCCGCCCGTACTCCGACCTGCTGCTGCACGACATGGGCGCTGGCCTGGCCGACAAGTTCGTCGAAGGCCAGGCCAAGGGCGGCATGTGGCGCACCTCGCCACTGTGGGGCATCGGCTACACGGACAAGGTGATGGGCAACGCCAGCAAGGTCGGCTACCTGCACGATGGCCGCGCGCGCAACCTGACCGAGGCGATCATGTGGCACGCGGGCGAGGCGGACAAGTCACGCCAGCGTTTCGAAGCGCTGTCCAAGCCTGACCGCGACGCATTGCTGGCGTTCTTGAAATCCCTGTAGCCCCGACGGCCGCCGTCAGGTAGCTGTCGGCGGTTGTTGGGATGTCAGCATGGCGGCGGCCAGCACGGCGCCGAGCAGCAGCACCGTTTCAATCCGCAGCGCCAGCCGCACCACCGCAACGCCTTTCAGCGAACGCGATGCGGCCGGCAAACCGATGAATTTGTTGTAGCCGCCGATGCCGACGGCTAGCGCCACCAGCGCCACCTTGACCAGCAAGGTAAAGCCGTAAACGGTATTCATCAAATTCCCGGTGCTGCCGACGCGATGCCAGCCGCTATAGACGCCCGTCGCACCGATGGCGGCGACAGCCGCCATCGCTGTATGCGACATCAAGTCCAGATAGCGGGTCCTCGCCGCCGGCGGCAGCCGCGCGGACAGCACGCACCATCCCGACACGGCCACAACGCCCGTCCAAACCGAAATCGCCGACAGGTGGATAGCCTCGGCGGCGAAAGGAAGCGTCCAGATTCCCTCCTCACCTGCGTGGCCCATCGACGCCCGGGTCAAGGCGAATACGCCCAACGCCAGCAGGACCACTGTCTCTCCAGCCTTCGGCAAGCGCGGGACGCAGCGCAGTGCGAACACAAATACCAGCGCCGCGAGGGCAAGGCAACTGGCATGCCCATAAGCTGTACCGCTGACCATCATCCAGAACATGTCGCACGCCTCGCGCATGGTGCAGCCGGCCATGACGGCCGTTGCAGCCAACAGAGACCAGCCGGCGGCGACGACGGCAATGCCCGCCGCCATCAGGTCGAACATGCGCAGGCGGGCGTCAAGTGCCGCCGACATGACATCGTCGCCCGGCAGCCAGCGCCGCGCGCACCAGGAACCGACCAGCCAGCAGAAGCCGCATATCAGCGCAAACGCCGAGCCGACCTGCACCAGCCAGACGGTATCGAATCCAGCGCCCACTATTTGACCGTGAACGTGAACTCGCCTTTGCGGCGATGGCCGTCACGGCCGGCGGCAGCCCAGCCTACCGTGTAGGCGCCTGCCGGCAGCGGCGGTAAAGCCAAACGGAGGATCGTCGGATTGACATCATCGACCGTGGCCTTGGCTTGGCCGGCGGGCGTGGTCCCACCCGCACCGGTCAGCGTGATGCTGCTGAACGCCGGTTCCACTTTTTCATTGAACGTCAGCGCGATCTCTTTTGGCGCCGCATCCAGCACGGCGTTGGCGGCCGGGTTGGAACTCTTCAGGCTTGCGTGCGCGGCGGCGAATGGCGATGCCAGCGTGGCTGCCGCCACGATTGCCGATGCTACGAGGGTTTTAAATGGTTTCATGGGTTTTCTCCTTAATGTCCGCTATGGCCGCTCGGCTTGCGGACGGTGAGTTCTACGTTTGGTTGGTTCAAGGCCGGCATGGACTGGCCGCCGGCGGTGTATTTGCGGGCTGGCTCCGGCATGGCGCCGGTCCATTCATAGGCCAGCGTGACTGCTGGATGCTTGTACCAGCCGGGGTCCGTATAGTCCCCGGGCTTCTGATCCTTGCGCACTTTGACCACGGTGAACATACCGCCCATTTCCACGCCGCCGAACGGCCCTTCGCCCGTCATCATCGGCAGCGTGTTTTCCGGCAGCCCCATTTGCATGCCGCCCATGGAGCCGCCCTTGTCGCCCATGGTCATGTAGTCCGGGACGATCTTGTTGATCTTCTCGGCGATGCCGCTGTGGTCCACGCCTATCATGGTCGGCAGGCTGTGGCCCATGGCGTTCATGGTGTGGTGCGATTTGTGGCAGTGGAAGGACCAGTCGCCTGGTTCGTTGGCGATGAATTCGATCGCCCGCATCTGCCCGACGGCGATATCGGTCGTCACTTCCGGCCAGCGCGATGCCGGCGGCGTCCAGCCGCCATCGGTGCCGGTGACGTAGAACTCGTGCCCGTGCATGTGCACCGGATGGTTGGTCATCGTCAGGTTGCCGACGCGGATGCGTACTTTGTCGCCCTGCCGCACTGGCATGGAATCGATGCCGGGGAATACGCGGCTGTTGAAGGTCCACAGGTTGAAGTCCAACATGGTGTTGGTCTTGGGCGTGTAGCTTCCGGGATCGATATCGTAGGCGTTCAGCAGGAAGACGAAGTCGCGGTCCACCGCGAACTGCTTGTGATCCTTGGGGTGCGTGACCCAGAAGCCCATCATGCCCATCGCCATCTGCGTCATCTCGTCGGCGTGCGGGTGGTACATGAAAGTGCCGGGCCGCTTGGCGACGAATTCGTACACAAAGGTTTTACCGGGTGCGATGCCGGGCTGCGTCAGGCCGGTCACGCCATCCATGCCGTTGGGCAGGCGCTGGCCGTGCCAGTGCACGCTGGTGTGCTCCGGCAGCTTGTTGGTGACGAAGATGCGTACGCGGTCGCCCTCGACCACTTCAATGGTCGGACCGGGCGACTGGCCATTGTAGCCCCACAGGTTGGCCTTCATGCCGGGCGCCATCTCGCGCACCACCGGTTCGGCGATCAGGTGGAATTCCTTGACGCCGTTATTCATCCTCCATGGCAGCGACCAGCCGTTGAGCGTGACCACCGGATTGAATGGACGGCCGTTGGACGGTGGCGGCGGGACGTGGGTGTTGGCGTTATCCATCGTCATGGCTTCGGGCAGCGTGGCGGCGCCGGCCTTGCTGACGGCTGCCGCGCTGACCGCGACCGCGCCTGCACCTTTGAAGAAGTCTCTACGTGAAATCATGGGGTCATCCTTGTTTCGTTGGCGGTACCGCCGTTGACGGCCGCCTGCAATTTGGTCTCGGCGATCCAGAAATCGCGCTGTGTTTCGATGGCGGTGTTAACGCTGTTTAGCTGTTCGCGCGAGTCGGCCAGCAGCTCGAACACGCTGGCCAGCATGCCGTTGTAGCGCAGCAGTACCTCGTCGGAGATCTTTTTACGCAGCGGCACCACTTCGTCACGATAATGGCGGGCGATATCGTAGGTGGTGCGGTAGGACGAATAGGCCTCGCGCACTTCGGAGCGGGCGCGTACCGCCGTATCGGTCACGCGGTGCACCGATTGCATGTACTGCGCCTGCGCCCGCGCCACCTTGGCACCGCCCCAATCGAAGATCGGCAGCTCGAACGAGACTTGATAGCCGTTTTCACGCGGCAGGCCGCTGGTGCTCTTGTTCGCGTAGCCGGCGTCGAACACGTTGATGAAGCCTGTGGCCTTTGTCAGGCCCAGCGCGTCGGCGGTGGCTTCGGTGTCGCGTCGGGCGGCGAGCATGTCCAGCCGCTGCGAGAGCGCCTGTGCTTCGGCGTTGTTCATCTCCTTCGGTTGGGCCGGCAGGTCCGGCAGGCGGTCCGGCAGCACGAAGTTCTGCTGCTCGCCCCACAGGCCAAGAAGACGTACCAGCTGCTCGCGCGAGGCGGTCGCCTCGTGGCGGCTGCGGGCCAGCTGCGTTGTCGCGTCCTGGTAGAAGGCACGTTCGCGCGCCTGATCCAGCTTGCTCCAGTTGCCGACTTTCGCCATTCTGTCCGCCAGCTCCGACGAGGCGTCGGCGGCGGTGCGAACCTGCTCCGCGAACGCGGCCGATTGCGCTGCAGCCACCGCGGTGAAGTAGGCGCGCCGGGTGTCGGTCGCCAGCTGAATGGCTTGCGCCGCCGCTTGCAGCTTGGCTTGTTCGAAACGGCGCTGTCCGATGCGGGAGCGTGTCGGCAAGGTCAGCAAACCCGCGATGTCGAACATGACGCTGCGATCGATCTCGGTCTCGCCGCCGCCACGGATGCGGCCAAAGCTGAATCCCGGATTGCGCAGGCGTCCCGATTGGACGAACTCGGACTCCGACACTCCCAGCTCGGCGAACGAAGCTTTCAGCGCAGGGCTGTTGAGCAGCGCTACCTGCACCGCCGTTTCAGCGGTCAGCGGCTGCGCCAGCAGCGCGCGCACCTGTTGGTCGTTGTCGGCGTCGCGCGAGAAACTGGCCTGCTGGCCTATGCGATCCTGCGTCAGGCGGGAGACGTCGTTCAATCCGGCGTCGCCGGAAAGGCTGGCGCAACCAGCCAGCAGCGCCAGGGACATTCCTGCCGCTGTGTTTAACGCGGTGTTGAATATTCGCGCCATGTCATTTCTCTTTCATGTGCATGTGATGACCCTTGTGCGGGTCTTCGGCGGCTTCGGCCTTCGGCTTGTCGGCCGGCGCCATCGTCTCCATTTGCATCGGCATGTGCATGGAGTGGCCGGATTGGCCGGCCAATGCCTGGTTGGCCTGCAGCCAGGCTTTATCGGGCGTGGCGGCCGGTTCTTCCAGCGGCCGGAAATCGGCGAACGCCGAACGGTAGGCTGGCGGCGCGACCTTGGCGTCGGCATCGGCGGCACCGGACGTGGCCTGAGCCGATGCGAGCAACGGCAAGCAGGCGGCAGCCAGCATCAATATGCGGGTGTGAGTCATGGGATTCCTAAAAAGTGACGGATACGCGGGACGATCCCGCAGCTTCGGCATTTTCAGGAAAGACGGGGCGGACGCTCCAGTGTGGCGGGGATGTAGGCGGTCATCGCGGGTTCGGGAGCGACGACGCGGGCGTCCGACAGGCTAGCCGGCAGCACCAGTACCGGCACGGTGGGCGGCGCGCACGCCCCCACGCAACTGGCGCAATGACTGCACTTGCCATGCGCGCTGGATGCCAGGTCGGACTTGGCCGGCGCGCAGTGTTCCGCGCCCGCAGCCGGCTGGGTGGCCACTTGCGCTTGCGCCGCCACGCACGGAATGAAGATGGCGGCCACCCCTTGCAACGGCAGGGCTGCTATCAAAATCCAGAGCAGTAGACGGATGAATGGGCGCATAGTGAGGTCAATGGTACCGCAGTCTCTCGGAGACAGGCAATAGCGCACACCTTACACCTTCCCACAGCGGTAAGGTCAAGAAAAAGATGCGGGTATGATCTCGGCGATCATTTCCCCCTGGTCGTCGATGCCGCATTCGCGAAAGCCGAAGCTGCGGTAGAACGCCTGCGCCACGGCGTTGCCCGGCTTGTAGTAGATGATGATGCGCTCGACGTCCGGCTTGGCGTGCAGCTCCTCCAGCAGCAGCGCCATGGCCTTGCGCCCTATGCCCTTGCCCTGCCGCGGAAAGTCGACCATGAAGCGGTAGATGCCGTACAGGCCGGGAATGTCCTCGGCCTTGCAGTCGTACAGCAGGAAGCCGGCCGGCTCACCGTCACAGTAGATCCCGCGTGCGAAGAGGTCCGGGTAGAACTTGGACTGCGCGATCGAATAGGCGTTGCTATCCAAAAAATCACGCTGGTGTTCCGGAAGCTCCATGTCCATGAAGCTCTCGAAATTGTCCACGTCGATGTCTTGCAGCGTAACCTGTGCTGTCATTGAAATCCTGGTTCCTTAAGCGATGATATTCAGGCCGCCGTCGACATAGACGGTGCTGCCGGTGAGGCGGCGCGCATATTGCGAGGCCAGGTAGGCGCAAGTATTGCCGACATCAAGGATGTCCACCAGCTCACCCACAGGCGCGCGGGTGGCGGCGTCGCGCAGCAGCAGTTCGAAGTCCTTCAGGCCGGAGGCGGCCCGCGTTTGCAGCGGCCCTGGCGAAATCGCATGGACCCGGATGCCGCGATGGCCCAGTTCATAGGCTAGATAGCGGCAGCACGCTTCCAGCGCCGCCTTCACCGGCCCCATGACGTTGTAGTTCGGGACGACCTTCTCCGCGCCATGGTAACTCATGGCGAACATGCTGCCGCCTTCTGTCATCAGCGGCACCGCCAGCTTGGCCATGCGAACGAAGGAATGGCAGGAGATGTCCATCGCCTGCAGGAAGCCGTCCAGCGAACAATCCAGCAGGCCGCCCTGCAGGTCGGCCTTGGGCGCGAAGGCGATCGAGTGGACCAGGATATCCAGCTTGCCCTGTTCGGCCAGCGTGGCGAAGAGCGCTTCCATCTGGCCCGGTATCGTCACGTCCAGCGGCAGCAGCTGCGCGTCGATTTCCTGCGCCAGCGGCGCCACATGCGGCATAGCCTTGTCGTTCAGGTAGGTGAGGATGACTTCCGCCCCCAGTTTACGGAAGGCCTGCGCGCAGCCCCAGGCGATGGAATGCTCATTGGCGACGCCGACCACCAGCGCGCGCTTGCCGGACAAAATAGGATAAATCGTTTCGGCGGTGTTCATGGAAGCTCCAATAGTGTTTGCGTGTGACGGGCGATCATCAGTTCCTCGTTGGCCGGCACCACCCACACGGCCACCCTGCTGTCGGCGGCGCTGATGCGGGCCACGCCACGGGGATTGGCGTCGTTGGCGCCGGCGTCCAGCTTCACGCCCAGCCAGGCGGCGTCGCGGCAGACCGCCGCGCGCAGCGCCGTGCTGTTCTCGCCTATCCCGCCCGAGAACACCAACGCATCCAGCCCTCCCAGGGTCGCGGCCAGCGAACCCAGTTCGCGGCCGATGCAGACCATCAACGCGATGGCGGCTTTTGCGCGCGGATCGTCGCTTTGCTCCAGCGTCCGCATGTCCGATGAAATGCCGGAGACGCCCAGCAGGCCGGACTCCTGGTACAGCAGCTTCTGCACCGCGCCCACGTCCATGCCCAATTGTTCGATCAGGTACAGCACCACGCCGGGATCGAGCGCGCCGCAGCGGGTACCCATGGGCAGGCCGTCGACGGCGGTAAAGCCCATCGTGCTGGCGACGCTGCGTCCCGCGGCCATCGCGCACATGCTGGCGCCATTGCCCAGGTGTGCCGCAACCACCTTGGCGCTCGCCAGCGATGGATCGGCATCCGGCATCCGGCTGGCGATATATTCATACGACAGTCCGTGGAAGCCGTAGCGCCGCACGCCCTGCTCCGTGATCCGCGCCGGCAGCGCGAACGCTTGGGCCTCCGCCGGCTGGCCGACGTGGAAGGCGGTGTCGAAGCACCCCATTTGCGGCACACCAGGCGCCATCGCCATCACGGCGCGCACCGGCGCCAGGTTGTGCGGAAGATGCAGGGGCGCCAGCGGTATCAGCTTCTCCAGCGCGGCCAGCACATCGGAATTCAAGCGCCGCGGCCCGCTGTAGGCCACGCCACCGTGAACAATGCGGTGGCCCACCGCCACCACGCGGTGGCCGTCGAGATGCGATTGTGCGAAATCGATCAGGAAGCGCATGCCGCCTTCGTGGTTCAGCGGAGCGTCCGCCCAGCTGTGCTCTCCGATGGACCGGCCCTGCGCATCCCGCGCGCTGAAGCGGGTGACGCCACTGTAGAGGTTTTCGATTTTCCCATTGAACGTGAGCGCCAGCTCGGCGCCGCTGTACAGCGAGAACTTGATGCTCGACGAGCCGGCATTGATGACGACGATGCTATCGTTGGGCGCCATGTTCTCAAGCTCCCATGGCATGGCCGGTGGCCAGTTTGCTGTGCGCCACCAGCACCGCCACCGCGCAGGACGCGAGGCGCGCGGTGACCGAGTCGGCGCGGCTGGTGAGGATGATCGGCACGCGGGCGCCGAGCACTATGCCTGCCGCCGCCGCACCGGCCATGAAGGTCAGGCTCTTGGCCAGCATATTGCCGGCTTCCAGATCGGGCGCCACCAGTATGTTCGCCTGGCCGGCCACCGGCGAGACCAGATGCTTGATCGCCGCGGCCTCGGGATCGATGGCGTTGTCCATCGCCAGCGGGCCGTCCAGAATGGCGCCGGTGATCTGGCCACGATCGGCCATCTTGCATAGCGCAGCCGCGTCTATCGTGGACGGCATCTTGGCGCTGACCGTTTCCACCGCCGCCAGGATGGCCACCTTGACCGGATCGAATCTCAGCACATGCGCCAGGTCGATGGCGTTCTGGATGATGTCGACCTTTTCGTCCAGCGTGGGATTGATGTTAACGGCGGCATCGGTGACGATCAACGGCTCATCGCGGCCCGGCACGTCCATCACGAAGCAGTGGCTCAGGCGGCGCCCGGTGCGCAGGCCGGTCTCGCCGGCGACCACTGCGCCCATCAATTCGTCGGTGTGCAGGCTGCCCTTCATCAGCACCGACGCCTGCCCTTCACGGATCAGCTCCACCGCGCGGAAGGCCGATGCGTGGCTGTGCTCCGTATCGACCAGCGGCAGCGCGGAGATGTCCAGGCCCGCTTCCTCGGCGGCTTTGCGAATGCGCGCCTGCGGCCCAACGAGGATCGGATTGATCAACCCCATGCGGGCGGCATCCAGCGATGCTTCCAGCGCATGGCGGTCGCACGCGTGCGCGACGGCGACCGTGACCGGCCCGGCTTTGCGCGCCGCAGCGATCAGGATTTCGTAGTTCGGGTGAGGCGTACTCGGTGCATTCATCTGGTTTCCTTGGTGGTCGGGCAGGGAAATCATATCAACAAATCCAGATAACGCAATCGAATATTGCTGCGCTGCGGCATCGATTTATTTTGCGCGGTTTAACCCCGTTTCCCCCGCCGGCCCGTTTCACATGGGACGCCGGGCTTTTCCGGCCAAGGAGATGTCATGTTGCGCCCACTGCTAGCAGTATTTTTATTGAGCCTGTCGTTGACGGCGAACGCCATCGCGCCGCTTCCGCCCATCATGCCGCCGCGCCTGATCGTCCCGCGCGCGCAGACGCCCGTGCGCCTGCAAAGCCTGCACATCGGCGCGGAGATCAGCGGCGGCCTGGCCCAGACCACCGTGGAGATGGTGTTCTACAATCCGAACGCGGTACAGCTGGAAGGCGATCTGCAGTTCCCGTCGCTGCCCTCGCAGCACGTCACCGCGTTCGCGTTGGATATCGACGGCGCGCTGCGCCCCGCCGTGCCGGTCGAAAAAGCCAAGGGACGCAAGATCTTCGAGGAGGTTGAACGTACCCGCGTCGATCCCGCGCTGTTGGAGACGACCCAGGGGAACAACTTCAAGCTGCGCGTCTACCCGATACCGCCGCACGGCACCCGCACCGTGCAGCTCAAGTATGCCGAGGCGCTGCCGCGCCAGGAGGCGCAGCGGCTGTATCGGCTGCCCCTGGCCTACGGCGAAGGGATCAAGGAATTTGATCTGGAACTGAATGTGCACGGCGCGGTAACGCCGCCGCAGGCGCGCGGCGCGTTGGGCGGCGTGCAGTTCGAACGCCGGCAGGACGGCTATCGTGCCCGCGTCGCCAGGAATGCCTTCAGCGCCGACGGCACGCTGGAGCTGATGCTGGCCGCCGCGACGGAACCGCAGACCTTTGTGCAGGAGTTCGACGGCGAGACCTTCTTCCTGAGCGAGGTCGCCGTCGCGGGAGACAGCAATCACCCGGTGCGCGTGCCGCCCGCCGTGCTTGGACTGCTGTGGGATAGCTCCGGCTCCGGCGCCCAACGCCAGACCGAAGCGGAGCTGGCGGTGCTGGACGCCTATTTCAAGACCGTGCGCAATGTGGAGGTGCGGTTGATCCGCCTGCGCGACCGCGCGGAGGCCAGCCAGCGATACCGCGTCGTCAACGGCAACTGGACCGGCTTGCGCGCCGCGCTGGCGGCCACCGCCTACGACGGCGCAAGCGCCCTGGGCGCATGGAAGCCGGAAGCGGACATCAACGAATACCTGTTGGTTAGCGATGGACTGTCCAACTATGGCGATGCGCCCTTCCCCACATTGGCGAGGGGCCAGCGTTTGTATGCATTGAATTCAGCGCTGGTGTCGGACAGCGCGCGCCTCTCGGCGCTGGCGGAGCGTAACGGTGGCCGGCTGGTGCAACTGCAGGCGAGCCAGCCAGCGCAGGCCGCGCAAGCGCTGCTGGCCGACGAGCTGCAATTGAGCGACGTCACCGCCAGCGGCGCCAAGGATATCTCGGTTGAAGCACGCGAGCCGCAGGACGGCATATTGCGCATCGCCGGGCGCCTGACACAAGCCAATGCGGAACTGACGCTGACCTTGACGCAGCAAGGCAAGAGCCGCGCAATGACCGTACCGGTCAGCGCCACGGCGCCGTATCACCCGCTGGCCGCCGGCACGTGGGCCAGCTACCGCCTGCACGCGCTGGAAGCGGACTACGATCTGAAACGCGGGGAGATCCGGCGTATCGGCCAGCGTTTCGGCATCCCCACGCGCGAGACCTCGCTGCTGGTGCTGGACCGGCTGGAAGACTATCTGCGCTACGACGTCGAACCGCCCGCAGCCTACAAGCAAGCCTACGCCAGGCTCAAGGAGAATCGCCTGGCGCAGCGGCGCCGCATCGCCGCACAACACAGCGACCAGATCGTGCAGGAATTCGAGCAGAAGGTGGCGTGGTGGGAAAAGACCTATCCAAAATCGGCTCCGCCCCGGCATATCGAGTTCAAGAAGGATGGCAATGGCGCGATGGAGTTTGAGCCTCGAATGATGCCGGCCGCGGTGGCCGAAATGGCCGCGCCGCCACCGGCAGCGCGAGCACCGGCGCCGCTGGCATACGGCCGCGCCGAAACGCGCAACGCGCAGCGCGTCTCCAAAGCGCCTGCGCCGTCCGGCGATGAGACGCCGAACGCCGGCATCCAGCTCAAGAAATGGTCGCCCGACGAACCCTATCGCGCCCGCATGAAGGCCGCCAAGGCCGCCGACTTGTACGCCATTTACCTCGACGAGAAGCCGAACTACGCCAACAGCAGCGCCTTTTTCCTCGACAGCGCCGACATGCTGCTCGAATTGGGCCAGCGCGACCTGGCCTTGCGCGTGCTGTCCAACCTGGCGGAGATGAATCTGGAAAACCGCCAGGTATTGCGGATACTCGGCTACCGGCTGCTGCAGGCTGGCGAACCGGCGCTGGCGATCCCCGTGTTCAAACAGGTGCTGCTGCTGGCGGAAGAAGAGCCGCAGTCGTACCGCGACCTGGGCCTGGCTTATGCCGCCGCCGGACAGGTGCAAGCGGCGGTGGACCAGCTTGCGGAAGTGCTTAACCGTCCGTGGGACAGCCGCTTTGCCGAAATCGAGCTGGTGACGCTGGCGGAGCTGAACGCGATTGTCGTCAAGGCCACCGTCAAGCCGGACACCAGCCGCGTCGATCCGCGACTGCTGCGCAACCTGCCGCTGGCATTACGGGCCGTGTTGACCTGGGACGCCGACAACACCGACATAGATTTATGGGTCACCGATCCGAACGGAGAGAAGTGCTACTACGGCAACCGCTACACCTACCAGGGCGGGCGCATGTCGCGCGACTTCACCGGCGGCTACGGGCCGGAGGAATTTTCGCTGCGGGTGGCCAAGCCGGGCAAATATCGGGTGGAGGTCAACTCCTTTGGCAGCCGTCAGCAGATCGTGGCCGGCGCGACGACTGTGCAGCTGCGCCTCAGCACCGGCTTCGGCACGGCGAAACAGCGCGACCAGATGGTCACGCTACGGCTGCGCGATACCGGCAGCACGGTGCTGGTTGGAGAGTTCGACGTTAATTGATCGCCTGGAGTTGCCGCTGAAGTTCAGGCGGCACTTCGGCATCCGGGTAGCGCATGCGGAATTTCAGCCATTCCGCCTGCGCTTCTTTCGTTTGGCCGGCTTTCAGCATTGCGGCGATGCGATCAAGCCACTCCTGCGCAGGCGGTGCCTCCGCTGCCGCGCCAAAATAGCTCATCGGCCGAGGTTTGGATGCGGCGGCAGACATCATCGGCGCCTGCGCGCGCGCAAGTGGGGCCGGCGCCGCCAGCAATGGGCCTTCGGCGCCAGGCTCCGGTTGCAGGACCAGCTGCTTGGATTCCTCTCGTGCCGCGAACACGGCGGACCGCTTGGCCAATGGCGCAGCCATAACCGGCGGTGCGGCCAATATCGACGGCGCGATCGATGGCGCGGCTCGTTCGGCGTCCGCTGCCGCCGCGATTTCCGTGGCCGACGTAGTTCGCGTTGCGGATCGCTTGCGCTGGACGGCTTTCGGCGCCGGCGGCGGCGCCGATTCGATTTCAATAGGGGGCGGTGGCGCTTTCTCGACAGGAGCCGCCGCCACGACCACCGGCTCCTTGTCCACCGGCGCAACCGCCTGCGGCATCAGCACGCGTACCGCGAACAACGCAAACACCGCGCTGGCAGCAAGTCCCAACGGAACGCGCGCGCGCCGCAGATAGTGGCGGGCCGGCGGCGCAGCCGGCACGGCATCGTGCAGCGCATCGTTTGCCGATTCGGCGCCGGCACCGCGCATGTCGGCAGCCGCCCGGGCCAGGATGGCGGCGGATAAAGCCTCCGGCGGCTGCGGTTGCGGCAAGTCGTGCAACCGGCGCGCCAGGCCCCCCTCGCCTTTGAGGAAATCTTCGAATTCCGCGTCTTCAGTGTGATCGTGTGGGTTCATGCTCTCGCCTCTTCGGCGGCCGGCGCCAGTTCCTGTCGCAGCCTGCGCATCGCGTAACGCAGGCGGCTCTTCACCGTCTCCACCGGCGCCGCCACCAGTTCCGCGATTTCCTCCAGGCTCATGCCGTTGAACTGCTGGAGCACCAGCGCCTCGCGCTGATCGACCGGCAGCAAACGTATCATCGCATGCAATCGGCTGGTCTGCTGCTTGCGTTCCAATTCACCGTCGGGCGCCCGGCTATCATGCGCGCCGTCGGCAACCTGCTCGAACCAGCCATCCTCGCCGCCGTCGCTGGCCAGCAGCACACGCTCGTTCAGGCGCATCAAGTCGATCAGGCGGTTGCGCGCGATCTGGAAAAGATAAGTGCGGAAGCTGGCGCCCGGTTCGTAGCGCGCGCGGGCCTGGTGCAGATTGGCCCAGCTGTCCTGCATGATGTCGTTGACCCATTCGCGGCGCGGCGAGCGCCATGCCAGAAATAGATACAGCCCCTGGCTGTGGCGCCGGTACAGTTCCTCGAACGCCGCCAGATCGCCATTGCGATAGCTGAGCATGAGCATTTCATCGGATCGTGGCGCGGACATAGCGTAATGATAACGCAGGCACCTCCCGCCCGGACATCCACGTATTGTTACCAAATATTGCCAAGCCATAAAGGCTTTCCCGCAACCGGGGCTGTAAAGACGTGTAAATTTCGCCGCAAGAGATATTTCCTGGGATAAACTTTATCTGCTAAAGCTCAGGAGCACGTCATGCACTTCACTCTTCGCCCCATCTCTTTCGCTGTGGCCTGTGGCCTGGCGTTCTCGCTCGCCTCGCCGGTCCAGGCGCAGCCGCAGAACTGGCGCGCCACGCATTCCCACGCGCCCGACGCCAGCGACTTCACGCCCGGCGCCGAGATGCGGTCCGGCGATACGCTGCATGTCGCGGTCTCGCTTCAGCTGCGCAACCGCGAGCAGCTCGAGGCGTTCGCCGCCAGCCTGATGTCCGGCCAGACCGCGACCCCGCTGACCAGTGAACAGTTCCTGTCCCGGTACGCGCCGACGGCGGCCGATGTCGCCGCCGTGGTCAAGCACCTGAGCCAGAGTGGCTTCGTCAATATCGAGGTCAGTCCCAACAACCTGCTGGTGAGCGCCGATGGTTCGGTGGGCACCGCGCGCTCGGCCTTTAATGTCCAGATGCGCCACTTCTCCAGAGGCGAGCGCACAGCGTACGCCAACACCAACGATCCGGTGGTGCCCAGCGCATTGAGCGGCATCGTGCTCGGCGTGCATGGCCTGCAAACCGTGCATCTGGCGCACACCGCGCAGGTGGAGGCGCAGGCGTCGGTCTACGCCACCGCCGGCAAGGTGGGCCACAGCCCGACGGCCTGGCCGGCGATCTACAACGCCACCGCCCTGCCCACCGCTGCCAAGACCACCATCGGCATCATCACCGCCGGCAGCATGACACAGACGTTGACGGACCTGAGCAGCTTCGCCCGCACCGCCGGCTATGCGCAGCCGGTGGTCAGCGTGGTCAACGTCGCCAGCGCGAGCCGGCGCGTGAGCACGACCGCCACCACGGACAATACGGCGGAGTGGAATATCGACAGCCAGAACGCGCTTGGCGCGGCCGGCGGCGCCGTCAAGTCCATGGTGTTTTATGCGGCGAACTCGCTGTCCGAAGCGGATCTGACGGCGGCCTACAACGCGGCCGTCGCGGCCAATGTCGCCAAGGTGATCAACGTGTCGCTGGGCGAGTGCGAATCCAACGCGCGCCTGAGCGGCACGCAGGCCACCGACGACCAGATCTTCCTAGCCGCCGTGGCGCAAGGCCAGACCTTCGTCGTCGCCACCGGCGATGCGGGTTCCTACGAATGCGGCGGCAAGACCAGCGCGCAAAGCTATCCCGCCGTCTCGCCGTATGTGATCGCGGTCGGCGGCACCTCGGTCTCCACCAGCACCACCGGCGCGTGGACCGGTGAAACCGTTTGGGCCTGCACCAACTACAGCACCTGCGCCACCGGTGGCGGCACGGGCGGTGGCGTGAGCCTGATCGAAGCCGCACCAAGCTGGCAACTGGCGTCCAAGGTGCTGGGCACTTCGACCCGCCGGGGCGTGCCTGATATCTCGTTCGCCGGCGATCCATCGACCGGCGCGATCACGCTCGTCAAAGGCAAGTATGTGCAGTACGGCGGCACCAGCCTGGCCGCGCCTATCTTCGCCGGCTTCTGGGCGCGGATACAGTCCGCCAATGGCAACCGCCTGGCCTTCCCCGCTCCCGCTCTGTACAAATATGGCGTGGCGCAGACCACGCTGTTCCACGATGTCGTCTCCGGCACCAACGGCGGCTACACGGCGGCCAAGGGTTGGGACTACACCACAGGTTTCGGCAGCCTGAATGTCGGTAGCTTCGCGGCCTTCGTCACCTCCAGCGGCGGGTTCTGACGCCTGTCAGTAGATCTCGCGGCGCAGGCGCTGCATTTGCTGCTCATGACGTTCCACCCAGCGGCGGGCGTCATCGAGCTGCCGTTCGAGGCGCGGGATGTACTCGTATAGATCGTGGCGCTCCTGCTCGCGGCGGGCGTCCTGCTTCCTCGTCTCGTCGTTGACCACGCGGTCCTTCGCGTCCTGATTCGATCGGATCTCGCGTTCCAGCCTGGCCAGCCGATGGCGGGCGTCGCTCAGCCGGTTCGCCACTTCATTGGCATCGTCAACCGCCTGGCGGTGCTTGGCGGCGGCGATCTCGAAATCCTGCCCGCTCACGTAAGCATGCTTCAACTGGTTGCGCATCTCGACGCGGCAGACCTCGACCATCATGCCGATGTTGGTGCGGCCACGTTCGAAGGCGTTCTCCGGCTGGCAGTATTTGGCGTTCTGCTCTTCCCATGCCGACGTGTACTGGTCGCGGGTTTTGGCGGTGACGAACACGCCGTCGCGTCCCGCATTGGCGATGCGCTCGTCCAGCATGAACGGCTTGCCATAGCCATCGTCGGCGCCGGCCTGGCTCCAGTAGGCGGCAAGACGCGTCTCCCAAGCTTGGCGATAGTCGGATTCGAAAATCTTCAGGCCCTTGGCGCGTGCCTCCTTGCTGCGCATGGCGAAGTCCTTGCCGCTGACGGCATCCTGCGTGCCGAGGTTGCGCCAGTAGTTGACGATCTCGCCGTTCCAGGCGGCGCGGTAGGCATCCTCCTGCACCTGCACGCCGGCGCTGCGGGCGGCGGCGGCACGGTCGCGGAAGGCGCTGTCCGGCGTGCCGTTGCGCGCGTCGGTGTAGCCGGCATCCTGCCAGAAGGTGCGATTGCCGATTTGCCAGCCGTCGGAGTATGCGGATTCGTCGAAGCGCAGCTGCACGCCGGCGGCCTTGGCGCGCGCGGCGTCCTTTTGCGCGGCCAGCGGTTGGCCGTCGGTGCCGGCGCGCTTGCCCAGCCCCCGCCAGTATTCGGAATTGCCGATGGCCCAGCCGGCATCGTAGGCTGGGCGGTTGAGCGGCGTATTGTGCTTGCGGACTTCTTCGCTGGCCACGTGGGCGTCAAATTGGGGTTGCTGTCCGTTGCCGCCATCGGCCTTGCCAAATTGCGACCACAGGTCCCAGTTCCCTTGCGCCCAGCCGGCCGTGTACTGCGCCTCCGCGCCGGTGGCGGCGGGTTGCTTGGCGTCGGCGTGATCGTCGCAGAAATCCTTGCGCTCCGCGTAGTTGGCCGGCTCGCCCTGCAAGCCGTCCTTATGGCCTATGGCGTTCCAGTCGCCTACCTTGCAATCGGCGATGCGCTGCATGGTGGATTGGCAGCCGGCCAGCAGCAGCGGCACGGCGAGGATCAGCGGGCGAAAGCGGGTCAGAAAATTCATGGCGGCGTTTGAGAGTTTCAGCGGCCAGATTATATGGCAAATTTGACACGCTCAGGCCGGGTTTTGCGTAAAGCTCACCCTCACCATCAGCCCCGGACCCTCGTCGCGATTCGCCAGCAGGATGCGGCCCTGGTTGCGCGCGGCGGCCCGCTCGGCGATCGCCAAGCCAAGACCGCTGCCCGCCTGGTCCTGGTCCGGCAGCCGGAAGAAGCGCTCGAACACCTTGCGCTGCATTTCCGGTGCGATGCCCGGCCCCTGGTCGGCCACCGAGAAGTCCACGCGGCCATCGGCTTCCAGGATGCAGACCGTCACGCGCCCGCCTTCCGGCGAGTACTTGACGGCGTTGCTGACCAGGTTATCGATCAACGACGCCATGCTTTCCAGGTGCATCGGCAGAATGCAGCGTTCCGGCGCCTGCAGTTCAATTTCGACGTGGCGCGTGGCGGCGATCTGGCCGGCCAGCGCCAGGCGGTCCGCCACCAGTTCGACCAGGTCGCGCGGCACCAGGCTGGCGTGATCGCGGTCGCCACCGGAGCGGGCCAGTGCCAGCAACTGATGCACCGTGTGCGTGGCGCGCTGCACGCCGGTGCGCAAGCCTAGTCCGGCCTCCTCCACGCGCTGCGCGGTGCGCGTGGTGGCCAATGTGTCGGCATTGATCTGGATGATGGACAGTGGCGTCTTGAGTTCATGCGCGGCGTCGACGAGGAATTCCTGTTCGCGCTCCAGCCTCTCGGTCAGGCGCTCCATCAGGCGGTTCACCGAGCCGACCAGCGGCGACAGCTCCAGGTATGGCGACGGCGCCAGCGGCGACAAATCGGTGGCCGAGCGCTCCTCGATCTCGCCGACGATGGACTTCAAGGGCCGCAAGCCGACACGAATGATGAACCAGGCCGGCAGCAGCAGGAACGGTATGCTGAACAGCAGCGGCGCAAAGTAGTAGCCGATGCTCGACACCTGCAGCATCCATTCGCCTATCACCTCGGTCGCCATGCGCACCGTGACGCCGGTTGCGGGATCGTCTTCCACCGAGACCACCCAGCCATCCCGGAGCGGCTGCCGGTAGGGGCCGGCGGCGGCATCGGTGGGCGGCAGGCCGGCATCCGGCGAGGCGTAAACCAGCTGCCCGTGCCGCCAGACCTGCGTTTGCAGCGCGGGGATGTACCAGCCCAGTTCCGTGTACAGGGCGTAGTGCAGCTGTTCCATCTTGCGCACCAGCGGCTGGAGCTGCTCGGGCGGCCTTTCGCCGATGGTTTGCATCAGCACGATGATGCGCAAGGCGCTGGCGCGCAGTTCGCGCTGCATGTCGCGGCGCTTGCTGGTGCGGGTCTCGTACACATCCAACGCCAGGTTCGCCAGCCAGATCAGCATCATCACCGCGATGAAGCCGAACAGCAGGCGCTTGAACAGCGAGCGATTGTGCATCGTCATTTGTCGACGACGTAGCCGACGCCGCGCACCGTGCGGATGTAGCCCTCGCCGATTTTCTGCCGCAGGTGCGACATGTGCACGTCCAGCGCCGCGCCCTCGCTGTGCGGCAGCGCGCGCGATTCGAGCTCGCGCCGGGTCAGCACGCGGTCCGGGTAGCGCATCAGCGCGTGCAGCAGCGCGAATTCGGTCTTGGACAGCACCACGTTGACCCCGGCGCGGGTCAGCAGCATGCGCTTATCGTCCAGCACCAGGTCCTTGACCTTCCACACCGGCTCACCGGATTCGCTCCAGCCGGTGGCGCGCCGCATCACCGCGCGCAACCGCGCCAGCAGTTCCGTGACCACGAAGGGCTTGACCAGATAGTCGTCGGCGCCGCGATCGAGGCCGTTCAGGCGATCTTCCAGGCTGTCGCGCGCGGTGATGACCAGGATGGGCAGCGTGTGGCCGGACGCCCGCAGCTCGCGCAGCACGTCGATGCCGTTCCCGTCGGGCAGGCCCAGGTCCAGCAGCACCGCGTCGAACGGTTCGTTTTCTACCCAATGGCGCGCATCGCTGGCGCGGCGCACCCATACCACTTCCTGTCCCGCATCCTGCAAGGCCGCTTGCAAGGCCTTGCCCAATTCCAGGTCGTCCTCGACCAGGCATATCTTCATGTGTCGCTACCTCTCTCGTGAAGCGCGTATCTACGCATCTTATCGACCGCCTGTCAATCGCCTGCGCGCCACAGCGTTAGGAAACCCTTAAGGTTTCTTTTGGATTGCGTTAAGGAAGACTGGGGAGAATCTGCCCACACTAAAACTATTATCGAGGGAGCTTGGATGGACAGCAAAGCAGGGATGAAAACGGTGCCAACGCCTGTCGCGTCGGCGGTGGCATTGATGCTCGCGTGCGCGGCGCCGCCCGCAATGGCGCAGCAAACGGCCGGCGACAGCGGCCAGCCGCTGGAACAGGTGGTGGTTACCGGCATCCGCGCCTCCCTGCAGCAGGCGCTGGCCCGCAAGCGCAATAGCGATACGCTGTCCGAAGTGGTATCGGCCGAGGACATCGGCAAAATGCCGGACAAGAACGTGGCGGACGCCATCCAGCGCGTGCCGGGCGTGAACATCTCCTCCTCCGCCGGCGGCGAAGGTGGCTTCGCCGAGAACGACCGCGTGAGCATCCGCGGCACGAGCTCCAGCCTGACGCAGACGCAGGTCAACGGCCACACCATCGGCACCGGCGACTGGTTCGTGCTGGACCAGGCGGGCGCGGTCGGGCGCAGCGTGAGCTACGCGCTGCTGCCGTCGGAAATCGTCAGCGCGGTCACGGTGCAGAAAAGCCAGCAGGCCGACATGGTGGAAGGCGGCGTGGCCGGATCGGTCAATATCGAAACCCGCAAGCCGCTGGACTTCAAGAAGCAGCTGACGCTGGAGGCTTCGGCCCAGGCCATCCACGCCGACCTGCCCAGCAAGACCGATCCGCAAATGAATGCGCTGATCGGCTGGAAGAACGATGCCAAGACCTTCGGCGTGCTGGTGCAGCTGTTCTCGGAAAAGCGCCACGAGCGCCGCGACGGCCAGGAGTTTTACGGCTACACCGCCATCGCCGCCGACAGCAACGCGGCCAAGGCGCATCCCGAGCTGGCGGGGATCCTGGCGCCGGCCGGCATCAGCGCCTCGCTGTTCGAGCAAACCCGCAAGCGCACCGGCGGCGCCTTCGACCTTCAGTTCAAACCGAACAAGGACCTGAGCTTCGACATCAACGGTTTCAGCTCGCAGCTGGACGCGGCCAACTACAACCGCAGCTTCTACAACAACATCGCCGCCAACATCAACGCCACCAACCCGGACACCGGCGCCCCGGTCGGCGTGGTCCCTTCGGCCTACACCATCAAGAGCGGCACGCTGGTATCGGCGACGATACCAGCCTCGCAGTACCCGGCCGTCAGCGCCACGCAGACCTACAACTCGTCGCTGTATTCGGCCTTCGGCGACCAGATCTACCGTCCCGGCTCGTCGTCCTCGTCGGCCTACATCGATCTCGATGGCAGCTACAAGGTCAACCAGGACCTGCGCATCAGCGGCAGCGTGGGCTACACGCGCGGCACCGGCAAGACCCCGGCCGATATCGGCTACGAGGCCGGCCTGACCGGCGCCGGTTCCAGCTACACGCTGAACGGCCTGTCGCCGGCCACCATGTCCTTCCCAGGCGCGGACACGTCGAAGTTCACCAACTACGTCACCGCTTCCGCCTGGGGCTCGCACGTTATCACCAAGGACGCCGAAAAGTACGCGCAGGCCGATGCCGAACTGCGGCTTGACCGCGGCGTCATGGAGTCGGCCAAGTTCGGCGTACGCTTCGCCGAACACCATCGCAGCGTGAGCCAGCCGGAGAACCGCAGCTGCAAGGCCTGCGACGGCACCACCTCGGCGCCGCTGCCGGCGTGGAACGGCTCGACCTACCCATCCAACTTCGGCAACGGCATCACCAACAGCGCCGGCTTCCTGCGCAACGTCTGGCAGATCAACCCCGCCGACATCGCCGCCTGGGCCGCCAAATACGATCTGGCCGGCGGCCCCACCACCGAGAACTGGGCCGGCGAGATGGACGTGAAGGAGAAGTCCAGCGCCATCTACGGCATGGTCAACCTGGCGGGCGACGGCTGGCGCGGCAACGTGGGCGTGCGCTATGTGCACACCAACCAGGCCACCATCACCAACATCCCGGGCGGCGACCATCCCATCGGCCAGGACAACGTGAACGGCCCGTACACGCCGACGCTGAACCAGAGCGGCTACAACGACTTCCTGCCGAGCGCGAACTTCAAGATCGACCTGTCGCCCAAGCTGGTGGCCCGCGCGGCGGTCGCCAAGACGATGGCGCGTCCCGACTTCAGCGCGATGGTCGGCGCGGTGACGCTCAACGACACCAACCTGACCGGCAGCAGCGGCAATCCGCGACTGAAGCCGGTCCGCTCGACCAACTACGACGTCGCGCTGGAATGGTACTTCGCGCCGAAAGCGCTGCTGTCGGCCGGCGTGTTCTACATGGACATGTCGTCCTACGTCACCTACGGCACGGCCAACCTCACCTACTTCAACAACTCGTTCAAGCGCTTCGACAGCTACGCCATTTCGTCGCCGACCAATATCGCGGCCAAGAACAAGGGCGTGGAGCTGGCGTACCAGCAGCACCTGTTCGGCGGCGTGGGCGTGGTGGCCAACTACACCTACACCGACGGCAAGGCGGACGACGGCCTGCCGGTGGTGGGCAACTCGAAGAACACCTACAACGCCGAGACCTACTACGAGGACGACCGCTTGAGCGCCCGCCTGGCCTACACCTACCGCTCCAGCTTCTCGGGCGGCTTGTACAACAGCTTCCCGCAGGTGATGGCGGGAACCGGCAACCTGGCGGCGTCGATCAGCTACAAGATCAACGAGAACCTGTCGATCACCTTCGATGCGCTGAACCTGAACAACGCGGTGCTGCGCTACTACGGCACCAACAAGGACCAGCCTATCGCCTCGTATTCGAACGGCCGTCAATACTACCTGGGGTTGCGTGGCAAACTCTAAGCCGGCGCGGATACTGGCGATCGACGCCTTCCGCGGCGTCACCATCCTGGTCATGATCTTCGTGAACACGCTGGCCGGCGTGCGCGGCATGCCGGCCTGGATGGAACACGCCCCGGCGGACGCCGACGCCATGACCTTCCCGGACGTGGTGTTCCCGGCCTTCCTGTTCATCGTCGGCATGTCGATACCGTTCGCCATGGCGCAACGGCAGGCAGCGGGCGATACGGCGGCCCAGCGCTGGCGGCATGTACTGACCCGTGCCGCCGGCTTGCTGGTGCTCGGCGTCTTCATGGTCAACGCGGAGGATGGCTACAACGAGGCGGCGATGGGCATGTCCATCCATCTGTGGTCGCTGCTGTTCTACGGCTGCGCCATGCTGGTATGGGCCGTCCACCGGTTCGAGAACAGGGCGCTGTCGCTGGCCTTGCGGGCGGCCGGCGTTGGCGGGCTGGTGGCGTTGGCGCTGGCGTTTCGCGGCGGCGCCGATGGCAGCCTGCGGCTCGCGCCACAATGGTGGGGCATACTGGGATTGATAGGCTGGGCGTACCTGTACAGCGCAGTGGCGTGGGAGCTTGCGCGTGCGCGCATTCTGCCGCTCGTCGCGCTGGTGCTGGCCTGCACGGGCCTGTACACCGCCGCCCATGCGGCGCCATCGTCCGCGCTGTCGCAGCTGCTGGGTGCGCAGGCCGAAAACGCCGTGCACACATCGATCGCGCTGTGCGGCATGGTGACGTCGCTGATTTTCTTCGGCCAGGGGCGCGGGAAGCCCTTCCGCGATGCCCTGCTGCTTGCGCTGGCGCTGACCGCGATCGCCTTCGCGCTGCGGCCCTGGTTCAGGATCTCGAAGATCTATGCCACGCCGAGTTGGGCGCTTTACAGCGCCGCCATCTGCGTGCTGCTGTTCGCGGCGCTGTACTGGGTGGTCGACCTGCGGCGCATGAACGGCTGGGTGGCGCTGGTCCGGCCGGCGGCGGCCAATCCGCTGCTGGTTTATATCATTCCCTACATCGTCTTCGCGCTGATTCAGCTGCTGCACCTGGCGCTGCCGGACGTGCTGGGCGCCGGTTGGCCCGGATTCCTATGGGCCCTTGCCTACGCCATCATCGTCATGGCGCTGGCGGCGGGCCTCAACCGGCTGCATTTCACATTGCAGCTCTAACCTCGAAAACTATGCGCCTCAATTCTATCGACGCGGTACGCGGCCTGACGGTGGCCGCCATGCTGCTGGTGAACGACGCCGGCGACTGGTCGCACGTCTACCCTTGGCTGGAACACGCCGAATGGCATGGCTGCACGCCGCCGGACTTTATCTTCCCCATCTTTCTGTTGATCGTCGGCGTCTCGATCAACCTTGCGCTGGGGCCGCGCCTTGAGGCCGGCGCCAATGCGACGGACCTTGCGCGTCCGGTGCTGCTGCGCGCCGCGCGCATCGTGCTGCTGGGGATAGCGCTGCATGTGGTGGCGATGCTGCTGCTGAATGGACGCGGCTTCCGCCTGTTCGGCGTGCTGCAACGGACCGGCATCTGCTTCGCCGTCGCGGGACTGCTGGCCATCCACATGCGCAGCGCCCATGCGCAGTGGGCGGTGTTCGCCGCCATCGTGCTGGGATATTGGGCCTTGCTGGTTGCCGGCGGTTCGCTGGAGCCGGGCCTGAACCTGCCCGACCGCGTCGACAGCGCGCTGCTCGGCCACCTGGCCTACCAGTACGACGCCGCCACCGGCATCGGCCACGACCCGGAGGGCATCCTGGGCACGCTGCCGTCGCTGGCCACGGTCATCCTCGGCCTGCGCGCCGGCGATTGGCTGCGGCGCGGGCAAACCCGCACGCTGGCACTCGCCGGCGCGGCGGCGATGCTGGCCGGCGGCCTGTGGTCGCTGGTGCTGCCGCTGAACAAACAGCTGTGGACTTCGTCGTTCGTGCTGTGGACGGGTGGTTTCGGCATGTTGGTCATCGCGCTGGCGCATCAGCTGATCGACGTGCATGGTTGGCCGGCGTTGGGCCGCGCCATGGGCCTGAACGCCATCGCCGCCTACGCCGGGTCCTGGATCGCGACTTGCGTGATCGAAGGCAGCGGCATCATGGAGCCACTTTACGCGACGATTTTCAGCCGTCCGCTGACCCCGTTGCTGGGCCCCTGGGCGGCCTCGCTGGCGTTCGCCGCCTGCTTCACCGCCCTATTCTGGCTGGCCATGGCCGGCGCTGAAAAAAGAGGCTGGCGCATCACGATTTGAGGCCGGTTTTTTTTCGTATTTTGAGCGGGATCGCTTCCATTGCTAGCACACCCATTGCGACTATCTCAACTTACTTTACAAATTAAAAATATTCCAAATTGCATGTTGTTCATTCATAATGCTTTTAGAGCAAGTTCACTGAAACCAGCGCAAGTCACCGCCGGCGGCCGGCCGTCCGCCTCAAACACGAAATCTGGAGTTTTTATATGCGTCTTAAATCGATTATGTTGGCCCTGTCCGCCGTTGCCGCCCTGAGCGCCAGCGTCGCAAACGCCGCCGTACCTGGCGAGTTGATCGTCAACGGTGGTTTCGAAACCGGCAACTACGGCCAAATCGGCTGGGGCGGCCATCAGCTGCAGGGTTGGAACAGCAACGGCTACAACTTCCTGTTCAATGGTTCGAACGTGGACCAGGGCGGCGTGCAAGGCAGCTACGGCAAGCTGCAACTGTGGGGCCCGCATAACGGCTCCGCCAACGGCCTGGGCGCCAGCCCGGTCGGCGGCAACTTCGTCGCGGCCGACGGCGCGTTCGAGATCGCCCCGCTGACCCAGACCGTCAACGGCCTGGTCGCCGGCCAGCAATACAACCTGAGCTTCTACTGGGCCGGCGCGCAGCAGCAAGGCTTCAGCGGCGCCACCACCGAACAGTGGAAGGTCTCGCTGGGCAACCAGACCAAGTCGACCGACGTGAAGAACAACGTCAACCACGGCTTCACCGGCTGGCAAAAGGAAACCTTCACCTTCACCGCCAACAGCACCAGCGAAGTGCTGAGCTTCCTGGCCGTGGGCACCCCGGCCGGCGTGCCGCCGTTCTCGCTGCTGGACGGCGTGTCGATGGTGGCCTCCGTACCTGAGCCGCAAACCTGGGGCATGCTGGGCCTGGGCCTGGGCCTGGTCGGTTTCGCCGCACGTCGCCGCAAAGCCAAGGCCGCTTAATTCGCCGCCAGCCTCAAACAATGCCGGACGTTCGCGTCCGGCATTGTCGTTTCCGTTTCCGCTATGATTCGCACCATGACTTCGATGAACGCCCTGCTCGCCTACCTGCCCACCTTTGCGGTCAACGTCGCGCGCTTGTGCGTGTGGCTGGTGCTGCTGTCGCTGGTGTTCGTGCCGCTGGAGCGCTGGCTCGCGGTGCGCCAGGCGCGCCTGTCGCGGCGCGCGCTGGCGATCAATCTGGGCCTGTATTTTCTCAACAGCCTGTTGCCGGCCGCCGTGCTGGGCGCGCTGATGGCCGTGGTCGCCGTGGCCGCGCAAGCGGTGCTGCCGGCCGCCGTGCCCGCCGCCGTGGGCGCGTTGCCGCTGGCGGTGAAGCTGCCGCTGTCGCTGCTGATCGCCGAGGTCGGCTTTTATTGGGGCCACCGGCTGAGCCACCAGCTGCCATGGCTGTGGCACTTCCATTCGGTACACCACAAGCCCGAGCACCTGTACTTCCTGGTCAACACGCACGCACATCCGGTCGACATGGTCGTCACCCGGCTGTTCGGCATGACGCCGCTGTACATCCTCGGCCTGGCCGGCGCCAGCGCGGGCGGCAGCGCCACGCCGGCGCTGGTGATCGTCATCGGCACCGTCTGGGGATTCTTCATCCATTCCAACCTGCGGGTCCGGCTCGGCCCGCTGGAATCGATCATCGCCACGCCGGCCTTCCATCACTGGCACCACACCAGCGTGGCGCCGCTGGACCGCAACTTCTCGTCGACGCTGCCCTTCCTCGACCGCGTGTTCGGCACCTGGCACCTGCCCGCCGAATGGCCCGCGGCCTACGGCATCAGCGAGGCGCCCCGCGCAGCTAGCGCCGCGCCGCCTCGTACAGCGGCGTGACCTTGGGCATGAGCGCGCTCAGCTCGGCGATGCGGGTCTGGTCGGACGGATGCGTGGACAGGAACTCGGCCGGCGCCTTGCCCTTGTTGGCCGCCGCCATCTTGTTCCACACCGAGATCGCCGCGTTCGGGTTGTAGCCGGCGCGCGCCGCCAGTTCCAGCCCCATGCCATCGGCCTCCGACTCGTTCTGCCGCGAGTTCGGCAGCACGTACAGGTAATGCGCCACCTGATTGGCGGCTTCGACTTGCGCCGCGCTGTTGGGCGCGGCCGTCAGCGCCGCCTGCGACAGCGCGTTCTGCGCATAGGCTTTCGACACCCGCTCGCGGCCGTGCTCGCGCAGCGCGTGCGCCACCTCGTGACCCATGATGACGGCGATCTCGTCGTCGCTGAGTTTCAGTTGGCGCACCAGCCCGCTGTAAAAGGTGATCTTGCCGCCCGGCGCGCACGAGGCGTTGAGGATGGGCGCGTCGATCAGCACCAGCTGCCAGTGCCATTTGACGGCGTCGTCGCGGAAGGTACCGACCTGCTTCTGCAGCCGGCCCGCGATGCGCGACAGGCGCTCGTACTCCGGCCCTGCGGTGACCAGCCTCCCGGCCGCCTTGGCCTGCTGGTTCTGCTGCGTGTAATTGACCAGCGCCATTTTCTCGACCGTGTCGGCCGAGACCAGCATCAACTGCTGGCGCTGCGCGCCGACGACGCCGGGCTTGGTGGTGGAGGCGCAGGCGCCCAGCGCCAGCGCGATGGCCAGGCTGCAGGCCGGTGTACGTAACCGTTTCATGGAGTTCTCCCTGTTGGACGTGGAACTCACATTTTCCACAGGGAAAATATTTAGCGTCTAATCCAGATCAAGAAGCGGGCGATCCTTCGCTATAATCCAACGTCCACAACATGACGAAGAAAGCTTCGGATGATCAAAAGTTTGCGTATTGCCGGCGCGGTGCTGCTGGCCTGCCTGTCCGGCGCGGCCGCGGCCGACACCTTCGAGACCATCGAGGCGGCGCCGCTGAAGGAAGTGTGGCTGAACGGCGGTTTCTACTCCTACCATTTTCAGCGCGACAAGGGCCTGAACGACAGCAATCCCGGCCTGGGCGGCGAGTACCGCTTCTCGACGGTGGCGTCGGCCACGGCGGGCCGCTTCTACAACAGCGACCGCGCCTACTCGAACTACGTCGGCGTGTACTACCAGCCGTGGAAGGTCGGCCCGGTGCGGCTGGGCGCGGTGGCGGGCGGCTTCAGCGGCTATCCGAAGATGCGCGACGGCGGCTGGTTCCTGGCGGCCATCCCCACCGCCAGCTTCGAATACAAGAGCGTGGGCGTCAATGTCGCCATCGTGCCGACCTACAAGGACCGGCTCTATGGCGCCATTTCCGTCCAGCTCAAGCTGAAGGTCTTCGACTGATCAGTGACGCGCCTTGGACGAGACGGCGATCTGGTCGAGGATGTGCTTGGGCACGGCCGCGTAGTGCTTGAACTCCATCGTGTACGTGGCCCGGCCCTGCGTCAGCGAACGTAGCGTGGTGGAGTAGCCGAACATCTCGGCCAGCGGCACCAGCGCGCGGATGATCTTGCCGCCGCCGCCCGGGATCTCGTCCATCCCCTGCACCATGCCGCGCCGCGCCGTCAGGTCGCCCATGGCGTTGCCCATGAACTCTTCCGGCGTCTCCACCTCCACCTGCATCATCGGCTCCAGCAGCACCGGGTCGGCGCGCCGCATGCCGTCCTTGAAGGCCATCGAGCCGGCCATGCGGAAGGCGTTCTCGTTCGAGTCGACGTCGTGGTAGGAGCCGAAGGTCAGCGTGACCTTGACGTCGACCACCGGATAGCCGGCCAGCACGCCGCTGCGCAAGGTCTCCTGCACGCCCTTGTCGACCGCCGGGATGAACTCGCGCGGCACCACGCCGCCCTTGATGGCGTCGACGAACTCGTAGCCCTTGCCCGGCTCCAGCGGCTCCAAGGTCAGCACCACGTGGCCGTACTGCCCGCGCCCGCCGGACTGCTTGACGAACTTGCCTTCCACATCGCTGGCCGCGCGCTGGATGGTTTCGCGGTACGCCACCTGAGGCTTGCCCACGGTCGCCTCGACGCCGAACTCGCGCCGCATGCGGTCCACCAGGATCTCCAGGTGCAGCTCGCCCATGCCGGACATGATGGTCTGGCCCGACTCCTCGTCCGTGTGCACGCGGAACGACGGGTCCTCCTGCGCCAGCCGGTTCAGGGCGATGCCCATCTTTTCCTGGTCGGCCTTGGTCTTCGGTTCGACCGCCTGCGAGATCACCGGTTCCGGGAAGATCATCTTTTCCAGCACGATCACGTGGTCCGGCGAGCTCAAGGTATCGCCGGTGGTCACGCCCTTCAGGCCCACCGCCGCCGCGATGTCGCCGGCGTAGACTTCCTTGATCTCCTTGCGCTCGTTGGCGTGCATCTGCAGGATGCGGCCCAGGCGCTCCTTCTGGCTCTTGGTCGGGTTATAGACCGTGTCGCCGGAATTGACCACGCCCGAGTACACGCGGAAGAAGGTCAGCTGGCCGACGAACGGGTCGGTCATGATCTTGAACGCCAGCGCGGAGAACGGATCGCTGTCGGTCGGATGGCGCTCGATCGGATTGTCGTCCTCGTCATGGCCGGCGATCGCCGGCACGTCCACCGGCGACGGCAGGTACTCGACCACCGCGTCCAGCATGGCCTGCACGCCGCGGTTCTTGAAGGCGCTGCCGGCAAGCATCGGCACGATCTCGTTGCGGATGGTGCGCGCGCGCAGGCCGGCCTTGATCTCGTCCTCGGTCAGCACGCCGCCGTCCAGGTATTTTTCCAGCAGCTCGGGCGAGCCTTCGGCGGCCGCCTCGACCATCTTGTCGTGCCACTCCTGGGCCAGCCCCTGCAGGTGCGCGGGGATGTCCTCGTAGGTGAACTTGACGCCCAGGCTCTCGTCGTCCCAGTTAATCGCGCGCATCTTGACCAGGTCCACCACGCCGTGGAAGTTGTCCTCGGCGCCCAGCGGAATCTGGATCGGAATGGCGACGCCCTTCAGCCGCGTGGCGATCTGCTCGCGCACGCGGAAGAAGTCCGCGCCGACGCGGTCCATCTTGTTGATGAAGGCGATGCGCGGCACGGCGTACTTGTTCGCCTGGCGCCACACGGTTTCCGACTGAGGCTGCACGCCGCCGACCGCGTCGTACACCATGACGGCGCCGTCCAGCACGCGCATCGACCGCTCGACCTCGATGGTGAAGTCGACGTGGCCGGGCGTGTCGATGATGTTGATGCGGTGTTCGGGGAAATTGCCCGCCATGCCTTTCCAGAAGGCGGTGGTGGCGGCCGAGGTGATGGTGATCCCGCGTTCCTGTTCCTGCTCCATCCAGTCCATCGTCGCAGCGCCGTTGTGCACCTCGCCGATTTTGTGGTTGACGCCGGTATAAAACAGGATGCGCTCCGTGGTCGTGGTCTTGCCAGCGTCGATGTGCGCGCTGATGCCAATGTTGCGGTAACGCTCGATGGGGGTCTTGCGGGTCATCATTCTCTCCTTGGTGCAATGTGAATGCAGGAAGTCTCACGTGCGGCGATAACGGCGGATTTCAAGTGCCGCCGTGGCGCCTGCCGTGCGACATGACTAACGGCAATTAATATAGGCTGTAGAATAACAAGCAAGTTTAACCGAAAGTGCTCCATGACTGTTCCATCGAAACACGCTCTTCTTCTCTCCCTGGGCCTGGTCCCGGCTCTGGCTTTAGCCCAATCCGCCGCGCCGCCGGCGGCCACCGACCTTGAGCTGCGCATCGAACGCTGCTCCGTGCTGGGGGACGCCAGCGCCCGCCTGGCGTGCTACGACGCCCTGGCCAAGACCGGCCCCGCGCTGAAAAGCGTCGGCGGCGCCGCGGTCGGCGTGCCGGATCCCGGCAAGGTCAGCAAGCTGGCCACCGCCTTGACCCAGCCGTCGAGCACCCAGCCGGACGAGCCGCCCGCCGCGCCGCTGCTGCCGCCCAAGGTGGCCGCCATCACCACCATACCGCCGGAGGACGCCGTCTCGCGCATGGTGCAATGGTGGGAGCTGGACCGCTCGTCCAAGCGCGGCGTGTTCAATTTCCGGCCGCACCACGACACCTATCTGCTGCTGGCCAATTACAGCACCAGCTCCAATGATGCGCCTTTTGAGAATTTCACGCCGGCTGGCATCAAATCCCAGCACACGGAACTGACCTACCAGCTCAGCTTCAAGATGAAGATGATCGAGCAGGCGTTCAAAACCCCGGTCGACCTGTGGTTCGGCTACACCCAGAACAGCTTCTGGCAGGCCTACAACCGCGCCGCCTCCAGCCCCTTCCGCGAGACCAACTACCAGCCCGAGCTGATGCTGACCACGCCGCTGAACCTGAACCTGGGCAGCGCCCTCGACATCCGCTACCTGACCCTGGCCGTGATGCACCAGTCGAACGGGCAAACATCGACGCTGTCGCGCAGCTGGAACCGGGTGTATGCGGAAGTGGGCGCCGAGCACGGCAAGCTGGCCGCGCAGTTGCGCATTTGGAAGCGGCTGGACAATGCCCGCTCGGACAACGACAACATCGACATCGTCGACTACCTGGGACATGGCGACCTGAACCTGAGCTACCGCAGCGACGGTCATGAATTCTCGCTGATGGCGCGCCACAACTTCAAGAACGGACGCGGCGCGCTGCAGGCCGGCTGGGCCTACCCGGTGGTCGCCAACTTGAAGGGCTACCTGCAATTATTCAACGGTTACGGCCAAAGCCTGATCGACTACAACTACAAGCAAAAGTCGGTGGGCGCCGGTTTCCTGGTCGACTTCTAATCCCCGCACTGCCGCCGTCACCCATTGACAGGCGGTTCTTTTCGCGTTAATTTAACCATATGGTTAAATACGAACATCAACTCGACGCGGTCTTCACCGCCCTGGCCCATCCGGCGCGACGCGCCATGCTGGCGCGGCTAGGCAGGGGCGAAGCCACGGTGAGCGAACTGGCGCAGCCGTTCGAGATGTCCATGCCCGCCATCACCAAGCATCTGAAAGTGCTGGAAAAGGCCAACTTGATCAGTCGCGGCAAGAATGCGCAATGGCGGCCCTGTCGTCTGGAAAAGGCGAGCCTGGAGACGGCATCAGGCTGGATAGACGAGCAGCGCAAGATCTGGGAGTCGCGCCTGGACCGCCTGGAGGATTATCTGCACACACTGGAAAAACAGAAAGGAAACGACGATGGCAACGAATGAATCCGAACGTGAACTGGTATTGCAGCGCGAGCTGCCTTTTGGCCGGGAGCTGATCTGGAAGGCCATGACCGAGCCCGAGCATGTTAACCGGTGGTGGGGGCCGGACGGCTTCCGGAACGAAGATGTCAGCATGGACTTCCGCGTCGGCGGCAGCTGGACGTTCGACATGGTGGCGCCTGACGGCACCCGCTATCCCAACCATGCGGTATTCAAGGAAATTACGCCACCGTCCAGGCTGGTGTATGACCAGGGCTGCGGCAAGCGGATCTGGTTCGAAGCCAGCATCACACTGCAGGAGGTGGGCGGCGGCACCCTCCTCACCCTGCGCCAGCTATACCCGAACAAGGAATCGCGCGACGAGGTGATCGAAAAGTTCGGCGCCGTCGAAGGCGGCAAGCAGCACCTGGCGAAACTCGAAGCCTATCTCAAACAAAACCTGACCTGACCCACCGGAGACGCTCACCATGTCACTCGCACTGTACGGCCATCCGTTTTCCGCATACACCCAGAAGGTGCTGATCGCGCTTTACGAAAACGAGACGCCATTCGAATTCCGTAGCATCGGGCCGGAAACGCCGCAGCACACGGCCGAATGGCTACGGCGCTGGCCGCTGCGCAAATTTCCGCTGCTGGTGGATGGCGAACGTAACGTCGTCGAAAGCAGCATCATCATCGAGCACCTGCAGCTCGCCCATCCCGGACCGGTGCGCCTGCTGTCGGCGGATCCCGCCGCCGCACTGGAGGCGCGTTTCATGGATCGCTTTTTCGATCTGCATGTGATGAGCCCGGTGCAGCACGCGGTCGGCGAGGCGCTGACGGGCGATGCGGTGAAGAAGGCGGAAGGACTTGCCTATGCGGCAGGCAAGCTGGAAGCCGCCTACGCCTGGCTTGAAGGATATCTGGCCGACAGGGCCTGGGCCGCAGGCCGGGATTTCACGCTGGCCGATTGCGCCGCCGCGCCTGCCCTGTTCTACGCCGACTGGACCGTGCCGATTGCCGCGCAGTTCCCGCTGCTGCGCGCCTACCGTGCCCGGTTGCTGGCGCGCCCATCGTTTGCCCGCGCGGTGGACGAGGCGCGCTGGTTCCGTCCCCACTTCCCGCTGGGCGCGCCGGACCGCGACTGACGCGATCGCCGGCGGGCATCAGCGGCTCGGCGAGCCGCGCAGGATGCGCGCCGGCAGCATGACGATGGCGCGCAACAGCTCGAACACTCCCTCCACGCCGATGCCGATCAGGCGGAACGGCAGCGTCAGCAGCCAGAACAGGGGATACAGCACCAGCGCCAGCAAGGCCAGCGGCCAGCACAGGAAAAGCAGACCCAGCCAAAGAATAAAGCTCAGCATATGACGCTCCCGGAATGAATATTATCTATAATGCCACTGTAGTTTGGCGACCGGCCGGGCGCAATTCCCGTGCGACCAGCTGCGCATAGCCGCGATCAACCGCGCCTTTCATGGGACAAACGGAAAAATAATGCTCAAACCCTGGTATGTGGCGGCCCTGCTCGGCAGCTCCGCTTTGATGAACGCGCAAGCCCAGCAACAGCCGGCGACGGCCCCCAGCGTGGTGGTGGCCGGCCAGCGCCACGCCTCGCCGTGGTTCCGCGCCGAGAGCCAGCACCTGGTGGTGTATTCGAACACCAGCAACAGCCAGGTCGCGGACCTGCTCAACCAGCTTGAAAAGCTCGACTACATGCTGCGCCTTTACACCCAGCCCTTCCTCAAGTCCAGCGGCGCCGAGCCGCGGCTGACGTTCTACTATCACGACGGCGCGGTGGCGCTGAATCCGCTGGGCGTCAGGCAGCCGGCCAACGCCATCGGCCTGTACAACAGCTGCGCCTCGGGCGTGCAGGGCTACGGCGTGCGCCTCAGCCCGGACGACGAGGAAGGCCTGTCGGCGCTGTACGAGGCCTACACCCGCCACTTCCTGTACCGCTACACCGACATCCGCGCGCCGATCTCCTTCATCGACGGCATGGCGCACTACTTCGCCAGCGTGCGCTTCACCGACACCGAGATGGTGGTCGGCCGCACGCCGGCCAGCCTGGGCCGCTACCTGGACTTCCTGGGGAACGGCCACCGCTACAGCCTGGAATACAAGGACGTGCTGGAGCAGAACGACTCGCGCGGCCAGAACTATGCCTCCACCGCCGGCATCAAGCTGGAGTTCGCCGCCCGCTCCTGGCTGCTGACCCACTACATGCTGTCCACCGACGACAACCGCAAGCACATGGTCGACTACCTGAGCGCGGTCTACCGCGACGTGCCGATCACCGAAGCCTTCGAGCAGGCCTACGGTCTCAAGGTGAGCGAGCTGAGCACCACGTTGTGGCGCTACCGGCTGCAAAAGCAGGCGGTGCTGACGGTGCACATTCCCACCCTGCCGGCGGCGGTGATGAACTTCGACACCCTGCCGGAGTCGTCCGGCGAATTCGTGCTGACGGAGGCGGCGCTCAAGTCCTGCCCCGACCGCAAGACCGGCGAATCGCTGCTGCGCCGGACCGCCGAGGCGGCCGCGCGCTATCCCGCCAACGCCTACGTCCAGCGCGTGCTCAGCCGCGCGCAGATCGACTGGGGCAATCCGCAGGACGCCATGCCCTACCTGACCTCGGCGGCGGGCAAGCCGGAGGCCGGCGCGGAAGTGTTTTATCTGCTGGGAGAGGCTCAGCTGCGCCTGAGCCGGACGGAAGCCGCACGCGCCAGCCTGAGCCGCGCGCTGACGCTGGATCCGAAGTCGGCCGAGGCGGCGTCCGCGCTGTACCAGGCAGGAATGAAGGCCGGCGCCGCGCCGGACGAGGCCACGCTGCAGGCGGCCATCACGGGCTGGAAGAACGCGCACGAGGTCAACACGCTGGCGCGCCAGGCCGCGCTGGCCTACGCCTATGCCGGCGAGCTGCCCAAGGCGCGCAACGCCCTCAAGCTGATGGCGCATAACATCCGCGAACCCGAGTTGGCGGCCTGGGCGAAAACCTGGCTGGATAAATTGGCGGCGGGCGTAGGCCAAGCCGAGGTGCTGGCGGAGATGCGGCTGCAACCGGCGTCAGGCACGGTGTTCCGCGAATGGACCATCGCCAATTCGATGGTCATGCAGGATGTGGAGTACAACGCCGGCTTGCAGGATGCGCGCAGCTTCCTCAGCCAGCAAAGCCTCAATCCCTCGAGTCCGGACAAGGCCGTGCAAGCGACCTTCGATACGCGCTAGGCGGCCCTGCTTACTGGCCGACGCAGATAATCTTGGTCACGTACTCTTTGGCGTTGGGCTTCTTGTTGTTGGCCCACGCCACCGCCTGATTGGCTTCGTCGATGGTCAACACCGAGGCCTTCTCTTTGGACTTGATGAAGGAGACGCCCTCGAAGACGCCGTCCTTGCTGCGCATGACTTTGGCGAACACGGGCGGCTTGGTCTCGCCGTCGGAGATTTTGTTCTGCTGGATGAGGTAGCGCTGGTCGATCTTTTCCATATATTTCTTTCTGCAAAAGACGAAATATACGCTTCGGAACGACCCGCGTGAAGGGCTATTTAAGCGAAGGCCGGCACGTAGCTGGCCGGTTGCAGCGCCGCTTCGTACAGGATCTCCGCGCGCAGCGAGGCCTGCAGCGATGGAATCGAGCCACCGGCGCGGTACTGGAAGCTCACTTGCAGCACGTCGCCCTCGCGCGCCTTGACCGGATTGGCCAGCGGCAGCGTCATGTAGTGGTTGAGCCAGTCGATGGTGGTCGAACGCTCGGACACCACGGCCAAAATGTTCTTGGTCACGAAGCGCATGGCGTTGATCTCACCATTGCGCTCGACCACGAACTTGCCCTGCCACGCATAGGTCAGGTCGTTGGGCTGGTTGAAGTCGATGATGCTGTACACGGCCGGCTGCGCCAGTTCCACCGTTCCGGGATAAATCACATTGGTTTCCTGGAACTGCACGATGGGCGCGTAGAAGCCCTCGAAATCATATTCCTGCTGCAGCGGCTGGACCGCCATGATCACGGCCTCGGGCAGGAACACCGGCAGCGGGCCGCCGAAGCGTTCGGTATAGCGGCGCTTGAACGACTCGATCACCTCCACCTGCTTCTCGCGCAACATGCCGACGTGGATCATCTCGCAGATGACGACATCGACCGGCTCCGGCGGCAGGTATTCGAAGGCGTCGGCGTGGACCACCTCGACCTTTTCGCCGTTGGGGTTCAGCGCCAGCATCTTGCGCGCTTCCTTGACCATGTCGGGATTGAACTCGACGCAATACACCTTGTCCGCCTTGGCCGCCGCGAACCATGACAGCACGCCGGTGCCGCCGCCCAGCTCCAGCACCTTGGCGCCGGGCTTGACCGCGTAATCGATGGCCGACTTGAAGCCGTGCATGCGGTTTTGGTCCATCAGCATGTTGTGATGGTAGTGGACTGGAATGAATTGCCCCAGATAGCAGCTTTCAATCTCGCGTTCGTTCAGCATGGATATCCTTGGTTGATGAGCATTGCGTCTGGGAGCAATGCATGGGAACCATTATCGTCAACAATGCCGACCGACCAAGCGGGGAACTACGCGCCAAAAACCCGCCAATTCGGGCGTTGTCAATTCTGCATGCGGGTTAGCGCTTTGCCTTCGCGGCCAAGTGGGCTTCGATGGTTTTCGTGATCCAGGGCTTGTCGGCCTTGGTCGCGAACTCGGCGGCGGTCTGGTGGAAGCCGCCGTCTTTCAGGGTCGCGTCGGCGCCCTGCTCCAGCAATAGCTCCACGACCTTTTCCTGGCCCTCGCGCGCGGCGATCATCAGCGGCGTCATGCCGGATGGGGCTTCGGCGTCGATGTAGGCATGGTGCTCCAGCAGGATGCCGGTGATCTCGGTGCTGCCGGCCGCCGCCGCGTAGTGCAAGGCGGTCCAGCCCTTTTGGTTGACTTGCGCGCCGCGCTTGATCATGTCCAGCACGGTGGCCTTGCTTTGACGGAAAGCCGCCATCATCAACGCGGTATTGCCGTTGGGCGCCTTGGCTTCCAGGTCGATGCCGGGCTGATCCATCAGCAAGGTGGCGACGCGATAGGCCTCGTAGCGCATCGCCACAATCAGCGCGGTCTCACCGCCCGGCTCGCGCAGATTGGGGCTCAGTCCGCGTTCCAGCAGCTTTTTAACGCCGGAGACGTTGTCCAGCTGGATGGCGCGGAAGAGGTCGACCTCGTCGTCGGTCTGCTCGACCGCCAGCGCGGGGATCGTCAGGGTGGCGGCAATGGCCGTCAGAAGCAAGCGGCGTTTGGAGAGAATCGACATTAGGAAATCACGCTACCACATTGAATAGTTTGAAGAAATTGGCGGTCGTCTGTTCGGCGACCTGCTCCACCGGGATGCCTTTGAGCTTGGCGATGTACTCGCCGACGTGGGCCACGAAGCCCGGCTCGTTCATCTTGCCGCGATGCGGCATCGGCGCCAGGTAGGGCGAATCCGTCTCGATCAGGATGCGCTCCAGCGGCACTTCCAGCGCCACCGCCTGCAGATCCTTGGCGCTCTTGAAGGTCACGATGCCGGAGAACGAAATGTAGAAACCCATCTCGATGGCCGCGCGCGCCACTTCCAGCGATTCGGTAAAGCAGTGCATCACGCCGGCCACGCCGCCCGCCTCCGTGCCGGCGCCCTCTTCGCGCATGATGCGGATGGTGTCTTCGCTGGCGCTGCGGGTGTGAATAATCAAGGGCTTGCGCGTGATTCTTGATGCTTTGATGTGGGTGCGGAAGCGCTCGCGCTGCCACTCCAGGTCGCCCTGCAGGCGGAAATAATCCAGCCCCGTCTCGCCGATGGCGATGATCTTCGGGTCGTCGGCCAGCGCCACGAGTTGTTCGACGGTCGGTTCGGGCGTGTCCTCGTAATCCGGATGCACGCCGACCGAGGCGTAGATGTGCGGATACTCGTGGGCCAGCGCCAGCACTTGTGGAAAATCCGGCAAATCGACCGACACGCACAGCGCGTGGGTGACCTTGTTGTCGGCCATCTTGGCCAGGATTTCGGGCATGCGAGCAGCCAGCTCGGGGAAATTGATGTGGCAGTGGGAGTCGATAAACATGCCGTGATTGTAACCCAAGCGCGCCTGGCCTAGAATCGGCGTTCCCAATCAATTCAAGAGTCCGCCTGATGTCCATCCGCCTTGCCCTCGCGCTTGCCCTGCCGCTGGCCGCTGCCGCCGCCGAACCGCCTCCCCAGCAATATGCCGACCTTGGCGACGTGCGCCTGGAAAGCGGCGCCGTCATCAAGGACTGCAAGCTCGGCTACCGCACCATCGGCAGCCTGAACGCAGCCCGCTCGAACGCGGTCGTGTTCCTGCCCTGGCATACCGGCAAGAGCGCCGAGGCGGTCTCGCTGCTGGGCCCCAAAGGCTTGTTCAACACCGCCGGCCACTATGTGATCGTGGTCGACGCGATCGGCAACGGCGTGGCCTGCTCGCCGTCCAACAGCGCGGCGCAGCATGGCACGGCCTTCCCGGCCTTCACGGTGCGCGACATGGTGGAATCCGAATACCGCCTGCTGACCGAAAAACTGGGCCTCAAGCACATCCATGCGATGGTCGGCTACTCGATGGGCGCGACCCAGACTTTCCAGTGGATGGTCAGCCATCCCGGCTACATGGACGTGGCCGTTCCGATCGCCGGCACGCCGCGCCAGACTAGCTACGACCTGCTGTTCTGGCGCACCGAGGAAGCCGCCATGCTGGCCGATGCCGACTACGCCAACGGCGAGTACAAGCAGAACCCGAAGCTGCCGCTGTACCACCAGATCTTCTCGCTGAACTTCGACACGCCGGCCTACCGCGCGGCGCAGACCAAACCGGCCGAGGTGGACAAATTCATCGCCGAGACCGTCGCCGACGATCCGGACGCGGCCGACGCCAACGACATGCGCTGGCAAATGCGCGCCTTCCTGACCCAGGATATCGGCGACGACGCCGCCGGCAAGGTCAAGGCGCGCGTCCACATCATCAATCCGCGCCAGGACCTGATCGTCAATCCGGCGCCGGCGCTGGCGTTTGCGGGCCGCATCCGCGCCACGGCCACGGTGCTGGAGGGCGACTGCGGCCATTCGGCGGTGGTCTGCGCGACCGGCCAGATCCGCGCGGCCGTCGACCGCGCGCTGAAATAAGGCTTACCCGACGCGCTTGCCCAGGATGATCAGGTCGCGCTCGATGCCGTCCAGGTTGGCCACCTTGGGCAGGTTGGCCCAGGTCTCGAAGCCGAATTTGGCGAACAGGCCCAGGCTGGGCTTGTTGTGGCCGAAGATAAAGCCCAGCAAGGTATGGACCTGGATGGCCGGCGCATGGGCGATGGCCTGCGCGATGCAGTAGCCGCCGATGCCCTTGCCGCGCCAGGCCTCGGCGATGTAGATGGAAATCTCGGACGTGCCCGAATACGCGGGACGGCCGTAGAAATTCGAGTACGACATCCAGCCCAGCACTTCAGGCTGGCCGACCGTATCGGCTACCTGCTCGATGATCCACAGCGGGCGCCTCTCCGGCGTGTGCTCATGGAACCAGGCCAGGCGCGATTCCACCGACACCGGCTCGGTGTCAGCCGTGACTTCGCGCGAGGCGACGGTGCTGTTGTAGATGGCGACGATGGTGGGCAAATCATCAAGCGTGGCGAGGCGATGGCGGAAAGCTGTGGTCATATCGGGAAGCGGTGAGGGATTAAAGCGTATGCGTGGCGCGCGAGGATCGCAGTGCCGCGCCGAGGATTTCTTCGATGCGCTGACGGGCGCGCTGGCCGCTTTCGTCTTCGGGGAAGTGCACGCCCACGCCCTGCGCCTTGTTGTTGTGCGCGCCGGCCGGCGTGATCCAGGCGACCTTGCCGGCGATCGGGTATTTATTGGTGTCGTCCATCAGCGCCAGGATCAGGTAGATCTCGTCACCGATTTTGTAGGGCTTCTGGGTCGGCACGAACATGCCGCCGTTCTTCAGGAAAGGCATGTAGGCCGCGTACAACGCAGCCTTCTCCTTGATCGCCAGCGACAAGACCGTCGGCCGCGCAACGGGCACGGTGTTCGGATCGAGTGGACTGGCAGCGGACATCTAATTCCCTTCAGGCGCAGCAGGCGGCGTATTCGAGCAACATATCCTCCAGAAACAGCTTGGGCGACAAGGGATGGTCGGCCGTCGCCCGCCGCTCGTTGGCGCCCTTGATGGCCGACAGCAGGCGGCTGACGTGAATCTTGCCGGCCAGGCTGGCCAGTTCCTTCTGGTAGCGTGGATAGTAACGGATGTTACCTGCCAGTTTGTAGGAAAACACATCATAAAGCCAGCGCTGCAACCAAGAAACTTGTGCACTCAACGGCACTTTTTGCAGTTTGTCGGCAACTTTCAACGCGCCTTCGACGCTCGGATGGGCCAGCAGCTGCAACAGCACTTCCAGATCGTCGCGGTTGCCCACTTCGGCCTGGGCCATGGCCGCCAGCGGCGCGCCGCCCTGCTCGCGCAACCAACTGTCGGCGTCCGGCACGCCCTGCGTCTTCAACCAGGCCAGCGCCTCGGCGTGGCTCGGCATCGGCAGCGCGAACTTGCGGCAGCGCGACAGGATGGTCGGCAGCAGCCGGTCCAGGCTGTTGGAGGCCAGCAGGAACACCGTGCCCGGAGGCGGTTCCTCCAACGTCTTCAGCAAGGCGTTGGAGGCCGGCATGTTCAGCGCCTCTGCCGGATACAGCACCACCACCCGCAGCCCCTGGCGGTGGGTGGAAATGTTCATGAAGTCCGCCAGGTTGCGGATCTGCTCGATCTTGATCTCTTTGGACGGCGCCTTGGCCGACTTGGCGGTCTTCTTGGCTTCGCCGTCGCCCTCCTCGCCTTCGACGGGCTCGTCCTCCAGCGCCTCCGGCCGCACGCGGCGGTAGTCCGGGTGGTTTTGCTGGGAGAACCAGCCGCAGGACGCGCACTGGCCGCAAGCGTGGCCGTCCGGCAGCACGGCCTCGCACAGCAGGCCCTGGGCGAAGCGTTCGATGAAGTCGGACTTACCTATCCCGGCGGCGCCATGGAACAGGATAGCGTGCGGCATGCGCTGGCGCAGCAGTTGCAGCTGCTGCCAGGACGACTCCTGCCATGGGTATATCGAATTGCTCATTGTTGTCATGCCAGCAATTGGTCGAGGATGGCCGCGATCTCGACCTGGATGTCGGCGATGGGCTGGGTCGAGTCGATCACACGGAAACGGGCCGGGAATTGCGTCGCGCGGCGCAGGTACTCGTTGCGGGTGGAGGCGAAGAAATCGGCCTTCTCCTGCTCGAACTTGTCCAGCGAACGGGTGGCGTCCAGCCGCGCGCGCGCCACTTCCAGCGGCACGTCGAACAGCAGCGTCAGGTCCGGTTGCAAATGCGGATGCACCCAGTGCTCCAGCGCCTCCAGCTTGGCCAGGTCCATGCCGCGCCCGCCGCCCTGGTAGGCGAAGCTGGCGTCGGTGAAACGGTCGGAAATGGCCCAGGCGCCGCGATGCAGCGCCGGCTCGATCACCTGCGCGATGTGCTCGCGGCGGCTGGCGAACATCAGCAGGGCCTCGGTTTCCAGGTGCATTTTCTCGTGCAGCACCAGCTCGCGCAGCTTTTCGCCCAGCGGCGTGCCGCCCGGCTCACGCGAGCTCACCAGGTCGACGCCGCGCGCCTTGAGATAGTCGCCGACAAAGGCGATGTGGGTCGATTTTCCGGCGCCGTCTATGCCTTCGAAGGTGATGAATTTACCGCGGTGTTGAGTCATGAATTGCCTAAAACTTATCTTTGAAACTTGTTCACCGCCCGGTTATGGTCGGTCAAATTGTCTGAAAACTGGCTGGTGCCGTTGCCCTTGGAGACAAAATACAGCGCCGGCGTCTTGGCCGGGGCCAGCGCGGCCGTCAGCGATTGCACGCCCGGCAAGGCGATCGGGGTCGGCGGCAGGCCGGTGCGCGTGTAGGTATTGTACGGGGTGTCGGTCTCCAGATCCGATTTGTGGATCTTGCCGTCGTATTTGCTGCCCATGCCGTAGATCACGGTCGGGTCGGTCTGCAGCAACATGCCCAGCTTCAGGCGGTTGACGAACACGCCCGCGATCATGCCGCGCTCGGACTTCTGCCCGGTTTCCTTCTCCACGATGGAGGCCATGGTCAGCGCCTCGTACGGCGTCTTGTACGGCAGCGCGGGGTCGCGCTTGTCCCAGGCCTCGTTCAGGCGGCTCAGCAGCATGGCGTGCGCCTGCTTGTAGATCTGCAAATCGCTGGCGCCCTTGGCGAACAGATAGGTATCCGGGAAGAACAGGCCCTCGGGCTGCTTGTACTCGGAGGCGATGGCGTTCATCACTTCCTTGTCCGACATGGCGACCGTATCGTGCTTCAGGCCCTTGTGCGCGGCGATGGCCGCCCGCATCTGGCGGAAGGTCCAGCCTTCGATGATGGTCAGCTGTTCCTGCGCGAACTCGCCGCGCACCAGCTGTTCGATCAGGCGCAGCGGCGTGGTGCCCGGCTTGAGCTCGTAGGTGCCGGCCTTGAGCCTGGCGCTCTTGCCGGTCACGCGCGCGAGCAGGTTGAACAGCACCGGCTCGATGGGCACGCCGGCCTCGGCGATCTGCTGGCCGGCGGCATGGGCGCCGCTGCCGGGCGCGATGTTGAATTCGATGGCTTCGATCTCATCGCCGATGATCGGATGCTGCGACCAGTACATGAAATAAGCGCCGCCGGCGATCGCCAGCAAGATGCACAGGGTGATGATTTTTTTAATAAAAGCCATTGTTAAAGCCGTAGGGTTGGAACAAGTCGCACAGCTTGCCACTTCTTGGCACAGTCCGCCAGTGCCACGTTTTACGCGGCATCCGACGCGATCCGTCCGACATCACTATAATGAGCCCGTAATGATAATGCTTTAATCGTCAAATTATTGGAAATTATGTCTTCTTGGAATGAACTTTTAGCACAGCAAGCCCAGGCGCTGACCACCACGCAGCTGGCCGTGGGCTTTGTCGCCCCGCTTGGCGACCAGGGCCTGATCGCGCTGGACGGCGAGGAATCCGCCAGTTTCCTGCACAATCAGCTGACCAACGACGTCGAGCACCTGGGCCTGGGCGAAGTCCGGCTGGCCGGGTATTGTTCGCCGAAGGGCCGCCTGCTGGCCTCGTTCCTGATGTGGCGTAACGAAACCACCATCTTCCTGCAACTGCCGCGTGAGATCCAGGCGCCGGTCCAGAAGCGCCTGGGCATGTTCGTGCTGCGCGCCAAGACCAAGCTCAGCGACGCCACCGAACTGCCGGCCAGCCAGGTCGCGCTCGGCCTGGGCGGCGGCATGGCCGAAGAGGCGCTGCAAAACTGGTTCGACCCGCTGCCGGCCAAACCGTTCACCAAGGTCGACCATCCACTGGGCACGCTGATCCGCGTGGCCGACGTGTTCGGCGCGCCGCGCTACCAGTGGCTGATGTCGGCCGAGGTGGCCCAGACGGTGGTGCCGGAACTGGCCGCCAAGCTGTCGGTGGGCCGCACCGACGCCTGGCACCTGTCCGAAATCCATGCCGGCATCCCGCAGATCACCAAGGCCACGCAGGAACAGTTCGTGCCGCAGATGATCAACTTCGAGCTGCTGGGCGGTGTCAACTTCAAGAAGGGCTGCTACCCCGGGCAAGAAATCGTCGCCCGCAGCCAGTACCTGGGCAAGCTCAAGCGGCGCACCACCCTGGTCAGCATCGCCGACGCGGCCGCCGCGGCCGGCGTGGAAGTGTTCGCCACGGCCGATCCCGAACAGCCGTGCGGCATGATCGTCAACGCCGCGCCCAACGGCAAGGGCGGCATCGACGCGCTGGTGGAAATGAAACTGGCCGCCATCGAGGCGGCCTCGGTCCGCCTCGGCTCGGCCGACGGCGTGCCGCTCACCTTCCTCGACATGCCCTACGTGCTGGACCCACTCGACCTCTAGCATGGACTTCTACATTTACTATCAGGTCAAGGATGCCGACGCGGCGTCCTTGCTGGCGGCGGTCGTCCCGATGCAGGCCGCGCTGGGCGAACGGCACGCCGTCGCATGCCAGCTCAAGCGCCGCCCCGAAGTCAAGGACGGCATGCAGACATGGATGGAAGTCTACGCCGCCACGCCGGCCGGATTCTCCGCCGCGCTGAACGCCGCCGTCGACCAGGCCGGCCTGGCCGCCTGGACCGCCGGCCCGCGCCACACCGAAGTCTTTACGGATCTAATCCCATGTGCCTGATCGTTTTTGCCTGGCGGGTGATCCCGGCCGTGCCGCTGGTGGCCGCCGCCAACCGCGATGAGTACTACCAGCGCGCCACCGCGCCGGCGGCGCCGTGGCCCGAGCATCCGCAGATCTTCGCCGGCCGCGACCTGCAGGCCGGCGGCAGCTGGATGGGCATCGCCCAGCCGGCCGAGGGTTGCAAGGCTTCGCGCTTCGCCGCCATCACCAACATCCGCGCGCCGTCCGAGCACCGCGACGACGCGCCCTCCCGCGGCCGCCTGGTGGCCGACTTCCTGGCCGGCTGCATGACGCCGCAGGAATACGTCGACGCCATCCGCGCCGACGCGGGCGCCTACAACGGCTTCAACCTGGTGCTGAGCGACGGCGACACGTTGATCTGGTTCTCCAACCGTGGCGACGCCGATCCGCGCAACGGCAAGCCGCTGGAACCGGGCGTGTACGGCCTGTCGAACGCGCTGCTCGATGCGCCGTGGCCCAAGGTGCTCAAGACCAAGGCCCAGTTCGCAAGCCTGCTGTGCCTGGGCGCGCCGGACGACGCCTACTTCGAAATGCTGGCCGACACCACGCCCGCGCCGGACCAGCGCCTGCCCGACACCGGCGTGCCGCTGGACCTGGAGCGCATGCTGTCGGCGGTACGCATCGAAAGCCCGGGCTACGGCACGCGCACCTCGACCGTGGTCAAGCTGTACGCGGAGGCTCCGGCCACGCTGCAGGAGATGCTGATCCACTAGGCCGGCGGCCGGCCGCTGGCGACCTTACAGTTGCTTCATGTGGGCGATCAGCTGGTCGAGCGCCTTGCCCCAACCCTCCTTGAAACCCATCTGCTTGTGCGCCTCGACGGTGGCCTCGTCCTTGTGGCGGGCGCAGGCGATGTAGCGGGTGCCGCCGTTGGGCAGCGGCTCCATCGACACCACGGCGGTGATGAAGGCGTTGCCGGTCGGGCGATAGCCGGGCCCCAGCGCGTCGGTCCAGGTCAGGCGGCGATTTTCCACCACCTCCAGGTAGCAGCCGCGATTGTCGTGGCGCTCGCCGTTCGGACCCGCCATCACGGAGCTAAACAGGCCGCCGGGCCACAGGTCGCAATGCGCTTCCAGCGTCTTCCACGGCGACGGCGTGAACCAATGCACCAGATGTTCCGGCTTGGTCCACGCGGCCCACACCAGTTCCGGCGCGATATCGATATCGCGTTCAAACACCAGGTCCAGCTTGGGATCGAAATTCTCGACGATGTGCGTCATGCTTGTGCTCCTCAAAAGGTGTACCGCATATTGATGTGCGCGATGCCGGCCTCGAAAAATTCGTCGCCGTCGATGGCGAAGCCGTGGCGCTCATAGAACGGCGCGGCGTGCGATTGCGCGCTCAGCACCACTTGCGTGTCGCCCCGGGCACGGGCCTGCGCCATCAGCACTTGCAGCAAGGCGCCGCCGACGCCGCTGCCGCGCGCGGACCGGCGCACCGCCATGCGGCCGATGTGGCCGTCCGGCAGCAGGCGCCCGGTGCCGACCGGCGTGCCGTCCGCGTCGTAGGCCACCGCGTGCAGGCAGACCGCGTCCATGTGGTCCATCTCCAGCTCGGCGGGGACTTTCTGTTCTTCGACGAAGACTTCAAAGCGTATCAGCTTTGCGTCGGCGTTGAGGGTGGTCCAGTCTCCGGTGCGGATGTCGTGTTTGGCGGTGAGGGTCATCGGCTTGCTTGGCTAGTTGCGGAAGGCGTGATTGTCGCATGCGGCGCCGTCGTGCGGCGCTTCCACGCCTGGAAGATGCGCTCCGCCTGCGCCTCCGCATCGGCCCGCTGCTGGGCGCTGATGCTCTTGATCCAGCCTTCGAACACCTCTTTCGGGTAGGGCCCTTCTGTGGAATTGATGGCGCCAACTATTTTGTTGAACGCAAGCTGTTCCATGTAGAGCTCGGGCGCGCCCACCGCCACGCCCAACTCGAGGTGGCCGGAGGTATTCAGCGTCAAGGCGTCGAGATAGCCCTGGGCGATGCTGTCGTCCAGTCGCTTCAGCGCAACGCGGCGCCACTCGATCACGGCGGGATCGTCCGGACGCTCCTTCAGCGCGTGGCGGTCGCCTTGCGGGCCGGCGTAGATGTAGCGCGCCAAAGCCCCGGCCTCGTGCTGATTGACGGCGTACTCCAGCAGCTGAAAACGATCCAGCCTGGTCCTGCCGGTCAAGCCGGCGCATTCCCGGCGCAGCGCTTGCAACGCTTTCTCGTCGGCCTTGTGCGCAAGGAGCTGGACTTGCATACCGCCATTCTCCCGGGTGATCTTCAGGTCCGTGCTGTCGACAAGTTCCTTGTCGTTCTCCAGGGTCAGGCACTCGTCGATCTTGTTGAAGGCGGCAAGGGACTTCTCGGGATCGCCCGCGGCGTCGCGCACCATTTCCTCGACCGACGCTTCGACTGGCGCGTCGGGCGCGGCATGGCCCGTCGGCGCCTTGGTCTCCCGCAATGCTGCGCCACGCTGCTGGGCGGTGGATGGCAAGCTGGAAGACGGGGCGGCCTGGACGGGAGGCCGGGTCAACAAATCGACGCCCTTCCAGACGAGTGCGGACGCAACAATCAATGACAGCAAAAAATACAGTCTTCTGGCGGATATCATGAGAGGCGGGAGAATTGACCAAGCATGACATTAACATAACGCAGCCGCCGCAAAATACACACTTAATTACCGGACGTCGAAACAATCCATATCGAATACGGCAACGCCTTCGGCTCCCTCGGCAACCCGCGCAACCACGGTCCCTTGCGGGTTGACGATGCAGGTGCAACCGAAACTGATCTGCTCACCGGCCGTTCCCACGACATCCGATGAGGCGACCCAGCAGCCCGTTTCTGCCGCCCGCCGCCGCAAGTTCTCCACACTTTTGGAGCGCCACTTTTCGGCGGTCGCCGCCGCCAGCATATTGTTGAGAGGGTAGCAAATCAGCCGCGCGCCCTGCCCGCTCAGGCGTTGCGCGCTCTCGGGGAAATTCGCGTCGTAGCAGATGTTGATGCCGAAAACCACGCCGGATTTCCGGAACACCGGCGCATCGCGGCCAGGCAGGAAATCGCGTTCGTTCGGATGGTTTTTGGAGTAGACGCCCTTGATCAGGCCATCGCCGATCACCGCCGCCGAATTGTAGTAGCCGTCCGCGCGCCGCTCGATAAAGCCCAGGACCATCTCCACCCCGGACTTTGGCAACGCCGACAGAAGCTCGGCAAACGGCGGCCCGTCGACCGCCATCGCCCTGCGGGCGATCCCCGGGAGGTCGGTCGCGTAGCCTTGCACATAGCCTTCCGGAAAGAGCGCCAGGTCGACACCCTCCCCTTCACACCACGCGATGTCTTCGCTGACGCGGGCGGCAACCTGCGCAACGTCGTCAAAGACCGGCTTGCGCTGGAAGGCCGCGACGCGGAACTTCCGCAAGATCAGCCCAGCTTCATCTTTGCCCGCAACGCCTCGCGCACATGCGGCGTGGCGGCGTACGGATCGCCGGGATTCGCGCCGGCGACGATGTGCTCCATGCGTTCCTGCACGCCGGCCAATGCGCCCGGATGCGAGTAGATGTAGAAGTCGCCGCAGGCGATGGCCTTGAACGTCATCTCGGCCACATCCTGCGCCGACACCTTGCCCGACGAAACCGCCTTGTCCGTCATGGCCTGGGCCGCCAGCTGGCTGGCGGTCGGGCCCTGCGTCATGCGTACGTCCTCGGGACGGTTGCGGTGCGACTGGCTGATCCCGGTCGGCACGAAATACGGACACAGCACCGACGCCCCGATCGGCGCGCCGACCAGTTGCAGATCCTGGTACAAGGTCTCGGACAGCGCCACCACCGCGTGCTTGGAGACGTTGTACACACCCATCGCCGGCGCGTTCAGCAGGCCCGCCATCGACGCCGTGTTGACGATGTGTCCCTCGAACGAAGGGTCGCCCTTGGCCGACTCCAGCATCAGCTTGGTGAAGATGCGTACGCCGTGGATCACGCCCCACACGTTCACGCCCATCACCCATTCCCAATCGGCCTCGGTGTTTTCCCAGACCAGCCCGCCGGAACCGACGCCGGCGTTGTTGAACACCAGGTGCACGGCGCCGAATTCGGCGATGGCCGCGTCGGCCAGCGCCTGCACCTGCTCGCCCTTGCGGACGTCGCACAGGCGCGCGACGACGGCGGCGCCCTGCGACCTGAGCGCGTCGGCCGCGCGTTCCAGCGCATCGGCCTGGACATCGGCCAGCACCAGCTTCATGCCTTCGCGCGCCGCCACGTTGGCGAATTCGCGCCCCAAACCGCTTGCGCCGCCGGTGATGACGACGACCTTGTCCCTGAATGTTTTCATTGGATGAGCTTGACCAGTTGTTTGCCGAAGTTATGCCCTTGCAGCAGGCCCATGAACGCTTGCGGCGCGGCCGCGAGGCCGTCCGCTACCGTTTCTCGGTATTTGATCTGATGATTGGCGACCAGCGCGGCCAGCTCCTGCAAGCCCTGCTGCCAGAATTCCATGTGCTCGGTGACGATGAAGCCGCGCAGCGTCAAGCGGTTGAGCAGCAGCAGGCGCGAATGCTTGATCGGCAGTTCCTTGCCGTCGAAGCCGGCGATCAGCCCGCACAGCGCCACGCGGGCGTAGGCGTTGGTGCGCGCCAGCGCGGCGTCGAGGCAGGCGCCGCCGACGTTTTCAAAGATGGCGTCGACACCTTCCGGCGTGGCCGCAGCCAGATCGGCCTCCAGGTTGCCGGCCTTGTGGTCGACACAGGCGTCGAAGCCCAGCTGCTTGACCACATACTCGCACTTCTCGGGCCCGCCGGCGATGCCGACCACGCGGCAGCCGCGCAGCCTGGCCAGCTGCCCGGCCACGCCGCCGACCGCGCCGCTGGCCGCCGACACCACCACCGTGTCGCCGGCCGCCGCCTCCAGGATCTGGTTGAAGCCGTACCACGCCGCCATGCCCGGCATGCCGACCACGCCGAGGTAGGCCGGCAAGGGAATCCGCGTGGTGTCCAGCTTGCGCAGCAACACGCCATCGGACACGCCCATCTCGGCCCAGCCCAGCATGCCGCCGACGAATTCGCCGACCTTGAAGTAGTCGTTGCGCGAGGCCACCACCTGGCCGACCGTGCCGCCTATCATCGTATGGTCCAGCTGCTGCGAGACGGCGTAGCTCTTGGCCGAGCTCATGCGCCCGCGCATGTACGGGTCCAGCGACAGGTAGTGGTTGCGCACCAGGACTTCGCCGTCCTCCAGCGGACGCACCTCGACCGACTCCATCCTGAAATTCTCCGCCGCCACCGGCCCGCGCGGACGCGAGGCCATGACGATGCGGCGGAATGTCTTGGGGATCTCCAACGTCATCGTCACACCGCCGACACGCCGCCGTCCACCGCCAGGATCTGGCCGGTGATGTGCTTGCCCGCGTCGGAGGCGAACAGCACCGCCGCGCCTTTCAGGTCCTCGTCATCGCCCAGGCGGCCCAACGGCGCGTCCTTGGACAGTTCGTCCGGTCCCAGTTTCTCCAGTAGGCCGTTGGTCATCTTCGAAGGGAAGAAGCCCGGCGCCAGCGCGTTGACGGTGATGCCGTGGCGGCCCCACTCGCCCGCCAAGGTGCGCGTGAAGTTGACCAGCGCGCCCTTCGAGGTGTTGTAGGCGATGGTCTGCATGGTGCCCGGCGGATTGCCGGCCAGGCCGGCGATCGAGGCGATGTTGATGATGCGGCCGTAGCCGCGCGGGATCATCGAGCGCTTGCCCACCAGCTGCGACACCACGAAGATGCTGCGGATGTTCAGGTTCATCACCTTGTCCCAGGCTTCGACCGGATGGTCCTCGGCCGGCGCGCCCCAGCTGGCGCCGGCGTTGTTGATCAGGATGTCGATGTGGCCGAGGTGGGCCAGCGCGGCCGTGACCAGCGCGTCCGCGTGGGCATCCTGCGAGAGGTCGGCGGCGACCGCATGGGCGTCGATGCCGTGGCCGCTCAGGAAGGCCACCGCCTCGTCCAGGTCCGCCTGCTTGCGCGACGAGATGACGACCTTGGCGCCCTGCTCGCCCAGCGCCAGCGCCATCTGCAGGCCCAGTCCGCGCGAGCCGCCGGTGATCAGCGCGGTCTTGCCGGCCAGGGAAAATAGTTCTTGGGTTGTACGCATATTGGTGTCCTTAGATTTCGTAGTCCATGCACTGGCGCGCCTCGCGCACGGCGGCGAAGAACGGCTTGATCGCCACATGGTCGGGATGGTTCTGGTATTCGTCCAGCGCGGCCTTGTCGGTGAACTCGGAGTACAGCATCACGTCATAGGTCGCCTCCAGGCCGGGCTGGGCCACCACGGCCTCCAGCTTCAGCAGGCCGGGCACCAGGCCGATGCAGCCTTCCAGCAGCGTCTTCATCCTGGCCGCGTTGGCGGCGCGGTCGGCGCCCTCGGCATGGTCCTTCAATTTCCACATTACGATGTGCTTGATCATCTTGTCTCGCTTGTTTAGAACCACGCGTCGCGCATGTCGAGCGTGGTGGTGTCTATGCTGGCCAGCAGTTCCAGCTGCTGTTCGACCTTCGGCAATTCCCAGCGGAAGAAATAGCGGCAGGCCTGCAGCTTGCCGCGATAGAAGTCGGCGTCGCCGCCATCCAGCGCGGCGGCCGCCAGCAAGGCCTGCTGCAACCAGATCCAGGCGACCACCACGTGGCCGACCGCTTCCAGGTACAGGCTGGCGTTGGCCAGGGTTTTGTTCATGTCGCCGGCAGCATACAGCTTTTGCGTGACGACTTCCACTGCTTGCCAGGCCGCGTCCAGCGCATCGGCGTGCGCCAGCAGCTCCTGGCCGATCTCCGCCATCCCGGCCGGCACCCCATCCGGCGCGCCGACGCTGCCGCGCACCTTGCGCACCGTCTTGCGCAGCTCGGCGCCGAAGGCCTTGAACAAGGCGCCGTCCTGCATGCTGGCCTTGCGGCCCAGCAGGTCCAAGCCGTGGATGCCATGCGTGCCTTCATGGATGGCGTTGAGCCGGTTGTCGCGATAGAACTGCTCGACGTTGTACTCGCGCGTGTAGCCGTAGCCGCCATGCACCTGGATCGCCAGGCTGTTGGCCTCCACGCACCACTGCGACGGCCAGGACTTGGTGATCGGCGTCAGGAAGTCCAGCAGGCGGCCGGCGTGCTCGCGCGCCTCCGGCGTTTCGGCGCTGTTCTGCTCGTCGACCAGGCGGGCGCTGTACAGCACCAGGCCCAGGCCGCCCTCCACGTAGGCCTTCTGCGCCAGCAGCATGCGCCGCACGTCGGTGTGTTCAATAATAGGCAACTGCGGCTGGGCCGGGTCTTTCTGCGCCGGATGGCGGCCCTGCGGGCGGTTGCGGGCGTAGTCCAGCGCGTGCAGGTAGCCGGTGTAGCCCAGCACGGCCGCGCCCAGGCCGACCGCGATGCGCGCTTCGTTCATCATGTGGAACATATTGGCCAGGCCCTGGTGCGGCTGGCCGACCAGGTAGCCGATGGCGCCGCCCTTGCCCTGCGGCTGGAACTTGCCCTCGCCGAAGTTGAGCAGGCAGTTGCTGGTGCCCCGGTTGCCCATCTTGTGGTTCAGGCCGGCCAGCACGACGTCGTTGCGCTCGCCACGGCTGCCGTCGTCGTTGACCAGGTACTTGGGCACGATGAACAGCGAAATGCCTTTGACGCCGGGGATCAGCTTGCCGTCCGGGCCGGGGATCTTGGCCAGCACCAGGTGGACGATGTTGTCCGACAGCTCGTGCTCGCCGGCCGAGATCCACATCTTGTTGCCGCTCAGGCGGAACTGGCGCTCGCCTTCCGGGCCGGGCTGCGGATCGGGCACGGCGCGGCTGGTGATGTCGGACAGGCTGGAGCCGGCCTGCGGCTCCGACAAACACATGGTGCCGAAGTAGCGGCCGGCGAACATCGGCTCGGCGTAGCGGCGCACCTGTTCCGGCGTGCCGCTCTTGAGCAGGGTGTTGGCGCCGCTCATGGTCAGGAAGGTGTAGGCGCTGGTGGCGACGTTGGCCGCCGTGAAGTACGCGGACAAGGCCTTCTGCACCACCACCGGCAGTTGCATGCCGCCGTGCTCGTAGTCCTGTCCGGCCGCCATCAGGCCGGCGGCCGAATAGGCGTCGAGCGCAGTCTTCACCTCCGGAATGTGCTCGACGCGCAGGCAGCCATCGCCCGGCACGGCGTGCGCCTCCTCGCTGTCGCCCTTCTTGTTGTGCGGCGCGAACAGCTCGGTGGCGAGCTGCTCGGCCGTGTCGATGGCGGCATCGAAGGTTTCGCGGTTGTGATCGCTGAAGCGGGCGCGCCGGGTCAGCGCCTCCGCGTCCAGCCACTCGTACAGCATGAAGCCAAGGTCGCGGCGCGACAACAGTAGGGACCGCATGGCTTACACCACTTCGAACAGGCCTGCCGCTCCCTGGCCGCCACCAATGCACATGGTGACCACCACATATTTGACGCCACGGCGCTTGCCCTCCAGCAGCGCGTGGCCGGTCAGGCGCGCGCCCGACACGCCGTACGGATGGCCGACCGCGATCGCGCCGCCGTTGACGTTGAGGCGGTCCATCGGGATGCCCAGCTTGTCGGCGCAGTACAGCACCTGCACGGCGAAGGCTTCGTTCAGTTCCCACAGGCCGATGTCCTCGACCTTCAGGCCGGCCTTCTTCAGCAGCTTGGGTATGGCGAACACGGGGCCGATGCCCATCTCGTCCGGCTCGCAGCCGGCCACCGCGAAGCCGCGGAAGATGCCCAGCGGCTGCAAGCCCTTGGCGGCGGCGGCCTGCGCGCTCATCACGATGGCGACCGAGGCGCCGTCCGAGAACTGGCTGGCGTTGCCGGCGCTGATCACGCCGCCCGGCATGGCGGTGCGGATCTTGGAGACCGCTTCGTAGGTGGTGTCGGCGCGGATGCCCTCGTCGGCCGAGATGGTCACTTCCCTGGTCAGCAGCATGCCGCTGGCCTTGTCGGCCACGCCCATGACGGTGGTCATCGGCACGATCTCGGCGTCGAACAGGCCGGCCGCCTGGGCCGCCGCCGCACGCTGCTGGCTCTGCACGCCGTACTCGTCCTGGCGCTCGCGGCTGATGTTGTAGCGCTTGGCCACGGTTTCCGCCGTCTGCAGCATGGTCCAGTAGATTTCCGGCTTGTGCTGGTCCAGCCAGACGTCCTTGTACATGTGCAGGTTCATTTCCTGCTGCACGCACGAGATCGACTCCACGCCGCCGGCCGCGTAGATGTCGCCCTCGCCGGCGATGATGCGCTGGGCCGCGCTGGCGATGGTCTGCAGGCCCGACGAGCAGAAACGGTTGACGGTCATGCCGCCGGTGGTCACCGGGCAGCCGGCGCGCAGCGCGATCTGGCGGGCGATGTTGCCGCCGGTGGCGCCCTCGGGGTTGGCGCAGCCGATCAGCACGTCCTCCACCTCGCCCGCCTCGATGCCGGCGCGGCCGATCGCCGCCTGCAGCGCGTGGCCGCCCAAGGTGGCGCCGTGCGTCATGTTGAACGCGCCTTTCCACGACTTGGCCAAACCTGTGCGGGCGGTTGAAACAATGACGGCGTCGATCATGAAAGTCTCCTATGAGTGGGTGTTTTTAGTGGATCGAGAATAGCATATTTTAGTACGGTCGTTCGCAAATATTTCTGTCAGTTTCGTGTAAGTTTCAAGCAAGCTTGACGTAAGGTTGACAGGACACACTGGGCGCAAGCTGACAAAGTTGTAACTGTCTCAGCTGGGGAAATTCAAAAATTACAGGAGACAAAAATGGCAACATCACCAGGTACCGCAAACCTGCCCGCCGGCGGAGGCATCACGCCGGAAGAACGCAAGGTGATCTTCGCGTCCTCGCTGGGCACGATTTTCGAATGGTACGATTTCTATCTGTACGGTTCGCTCGCACCGATCATCGCCAAGCAGTTCTTCATCGGCGATCCGACCACCACCTTCATTTTCGCGCTGCTGGCCTTTGCCGCCGGCTTCATTGTGCGCCCATTCGGCGCGCTGGTGTTCGGCCGCCTCGGCGACATGATCGGCCGTAAGTACACCTTCCTGATCACCATCCTGATCATGGGCGCGTCCACCTTCATTGTCGGGCTGCTGCCGGGCCACGAGCAGATCGGCATCGCCGCTCCCATCATCCTGGTCTCGCTGCGCATCCTGCAAGGCCTGGCGCTGGGCGGCGAGTACGGCGGCGCGGCCACCTACGTGGCCGAGCACGCGCCGCACGGCAAGCGCGGCTCCTTCACTTCGTGGATCCAGACCACCGCGACGCTGGGCCTGTTCCTGTCGCTGCTGGTGATCCTGGGCACCCGCACCGCCATCGGCGAGAAGGAATTCGCCGCGTGGGGCTGGCGCGTGCCGTTCCTGGTGTCGGTGCTGCTGCTGGGCGTATCGGTGTGGATCCGCCTGTCGATGAACGAGTCGCCCGCCTTCGCCAAGATGAAGGCCGAGGGCAAGACCTCGAAAGCTCCGCTGAGCGAAGCGTTCGGCCAGTGGCGCAACCTGAAAGTGGTGGTGCTCGCGCTGATCGGCCTGACCATGGGGCAGGCGGTGGTGTGGTACACCGGCCAGTTCTACGCGCTGTTCTTCATGACGCAAGTGCTGAAGATCGACGGCGCCACCTCCAACATCCTGACCGCCATTTCGCTGGCGCTGGCGACCCCGTTCTTCATCTTCTTCGGCAAGCTGTCCGACAGCATCGGCCGCAAGTGGATCATCCTCGGCGGCTGCGTGATCGCCGCGGCGACCTACTTCCCGCTGTTCGGCGCGCTGACCCACTACGGCAATCCGGCGCTGGAAACCGCGCTGAAAAATTCGCCGGTGGTGGTGGTGGCCGACCAGACGTCGTGCCACTTCCAGTTCAACCTGACGGGCCAGAAGAAGTTCCCGTCGTCGTGCGATATCGCCACCTCCATGCTGACGCAGGCCTCGGTCAACTACACCACCCAGGAAGCGCCGGCCGGCAGCGTCGCCAAGATCAAGGTCGGCGACAAGGAAATCACCTCCTTCAACGCCACCATGACGCCTGATGGCCTGAACTTCGACAAGGCCAGCAAGGACGCCGAGGCCGCGCTGAAGAAGGAAGTCGCCGCCGCCATCAAGGGCGCCGGCTATCCCGCCAAGGCTGACGACACGCAGATCAACAAGCCGATGATGGTGGTGATCCTGTTCATCCTGGTGCTGTATGTGACCATGGTGTACGGCCCGATCGCCGCGATGCTGGTGGAGATGTTCCCGACCCGCATCCGCTACACCTCGATGTCGCTGCCCTACCATATCGGCAACGGCTGGTTCGGCGGCCTGCTGCCGACCATTTCGTTCGCGCTGGTGGCGTTCAAGGGCGACATCTACTACGGCCTGTGGTATCCGATCGTCATCGCGCTGATCACTGCGGTGATCGGTGCGCTGTTCGTCCGCGAGACCAAGGACAACGACATCTACGCCCACGACTAAGCCGGGCCGGATAGCAGTAGAGAGCCGCCAGCGATGGCGGCTTTTTTTTTGATCATCGCCATCGGAAAATTTACCCCGTAAAAATTTAAATATTGATAAAATTAATTATTTAACACATCGGGGGCGTTATGGCATATATCAGGGTGCAAGACGGCGTCATGCAGGAATACAATACCGACGGGCTCAATACGGGGCCAGTCGCCACCATCGGCTTAAACGCATACAACTACCTTGAGCGCCGACACTGGTCGGACACCGGCACGGGCGATACCGGGCCGTCCAATCCTGACTATCCGGAAGACTTCGATTTTCTTCAATCTAAAGGGGTCAAATACCTGCAGGTGATGATTACGCCGTTTGCCGCCAAGAACGCGTTCGGCTGGGATCACGTCATAGGCGTTCCCGACTTCAATGCCGATAATTCCGTCAAAGATCTGAAAATCTATGATTCCTACTGGCGAGCAGTCAAGGTTTTCCTCGATGCAGCCAAGGCGCACAACATCGGCATTATCGCTTGCCCATTCTGGAACATCCTGGCCATTCCCGAGCTGGTTGGAGAAGACAAGAGCGCGCTTTTGACAAGTAGCTCCAAATCCAGAAACTACCTGCGGGCATTTGCAGCGGCGTTCACGGCCAAGTACAAAGACCACACCGGTATTGCCGCCTGGATGGCGGGCCAGGAAATCACGCTGAATACAGGCCTGGACTACACCACGGCGCCAGCCGTCCTGAAAGAGATAGCCGAAGCCATACGAGGACAGGATACGCTGCAGCGCATGATCTCTTCGGGGAATGCGGCGCTCGCGCATTACGACCCGCGGAAATATACGATCGATGAACATCTCGAAATTGTCCGCGCAATGAATCCCAGCCCGATCGACACCATTTGCGAAAACCTGTTCCCCAATAGCGAGTATTTCAGCAGTTGCGTAGCGCCGGTGGCGGGTCAGCCAACCGCCTTGCGGGCGGATTTCATTTCGTGCTCTTTGCCCTACCTGAAGATGATGCAGAAACTAGCCCATGACTTGGGCAAGCCATATTATGTCGGCAGCTTCGGCTTGCGGTACACCGAAGAAAAGGCGCTCCAGGACGACACCCAGCACAATCTGTCGACCCTGCTTCAGAATTTCTATCGCACTGGCGTTCAGCTCGCCTGCCATTGGGTGTGGAATAGCGGCGGCGTGGCGGAGGTGGCGCCGTGGAAAGTGCTGGTGACCAAACAGGGAGGCGATACCAACGTCCGCGCAGATGTGTTCGAGGCCATTACCTCCGTGCTGGACCGCTCGCGCATGCCGCCGCCCGACAGCCTGATCGAGCGGAAATTGAATACCACGTTCTTCAAACAATGTGCGAAGTTCAGCAGTGCGCCGACCAAAGCGTGCTTCTTCACCATCAAACCAGCCGCGCCACTCTGCCCCTCATCGACTTTCTCCATCTCTTACACGATCAACCAGGATGCCGCGTCGGTGGCAAACGCAGGAGCGTTCATTCGGCGTAGCGCGGGCAACGCCAACGTCGATGCCAGCGGCTGGGTCATTTACAAAAACGGGCTCCCCGACACTACCCTGCCGCAAAACATCAACACCTATATGCAGCTATTTGCCGGTACAAAGATAGGCAACGACTCTGGGCACAAGGGCCGGACGGATGTGGCCGATACCTGGACCCGGATCACATTCACTGTCGATGCCAGTTCGCGTATTGCCCTCTATGTGAATGACTTCCTGATGGCATACGCGCAAGCGATGGAGCCTTGGACCAATGTCGATGCTCTGGCGGCCATTCAGGTTGGGCGTAATTACTGGGCCGCGGCCGGGGTCAATCTCAATTGGAAATTCTCGGACATCATCCTGTATGACCGTGTGTTGACACCGCAGGAAGTCTTCGACTACGGTGTGTCGAATCAGGTTGTCAATGCCGTCGGACGCTGGAAGTTGGACGGCGATTTCAAGGACGCGATTTCCAACAATCACGGAACGTACGATTCGAACGGCAACCAAATTGCGTGGACCCCAGCCCTGTAACGGCCATTAGGCGGTGCCGGTCAGCGCCAGGAAATGTGAGAAGTTTTCTGGCGAAGAAAAGAAGAGTTCAATTGGCACCGGCTGGCCGCTTCGCACCAATGCGCTCGGATCCGTGGATGCAACAGCATCTACGGGAGCGCCGCCGGGCATCGCCGGAGCGGGAGCCAGCGGCAGCTTGCCTTTCCGGCTCACGGGCAACGCGCAGGCTACGGTTGCCAAAGTCAACGCTGCGCCCCGCACCAGAAAGCGGCGGCGCTGTTGCAACAACGATGTTGGATTTACTTTTTTCATGTCTGCTTCCTCGATAGATGTGAGAGAAACGAACGTATCACGACAGTGCAATTATCGCAACCTTTCCGCAGTCCGCCCTACATCTGCCGGAACAGGTCAACGTAGTTGCGGCTGACGACCAGCTGCTCGTCGCGGCCCTTGAGCTGCACCATCAGGCGGCCCCGGAAATCGTGGCGGGTGCCGGCCACGTGGCGCGCGGCGACGATCACGCTGCGGTGGATCTGCCAGAACTGCTGCTCGTCGAGCTGTTCGCGCAGCTTGCTGATCGGCGTGCGTATCAGGCTCTCGCCGTCGGCCAGGAACACGCTGGTGTATTTGTCGTTGCTCTGGAAGTAGATCACCTCGTCGATGGCGATCAGGCGCGTCTGCTCGCCTTGCGAGGCGCGTATCCATTGCAGCGACGGCGCCGGCGCCGGGGCCGCAGGCGCCGCGCCGCCCAGCTGCTGCAACAGCGCCTGCAGCGTCGCCGCCGTGATGCCCGCCGCAGCCGCTGGCTCGCTGGGACGCAGCGCCGCCTTCAGCTTGCCCACCGTCTTCTCCAGCCGCTCCAGGCTCGCCGGCTTCAGCAGATAATCGACCGCGGAATGCTCGAACGCCTCCACCGCGTACTGGTCGAAGGCGGTGACGAAGACGATATGCGGCGGCTTGGCGCCCGCCACCAGCCGGGCCGCCACATCCAGCCCGGTCATGCCGGGCATGCGGATGTCGAGGAACACCACATCCGGCGCCTCCTCGTCGATCAGGCGCAGCGCCTCCAGGCCATTGGCGGCCTTGGCCACCACCTTCAATTCCGGCCACGCGGTCTTCAGCTGGCCTTCCAGATAGTCGCGCAGATGTTCTTCGTCATCGGCGATCAGTGCTCGGAGTGTATCGATGTCGGACTCGCATTCAAAGGCAGCATCAGGCGCACCATCATGCCGCAGGGTTGGTTTTCCAATAATTCTACCCGAGCCGCGCCGCCATACAAACTGCGCAGGCGTTCACGCAGATTGCTCAGGCCCACCCCGCCGCCCGGCTTGGCCGACATGGTGCTGTCCAGGCCAACGCCGGTGTCGCTGATCTGCACGCACAGGTGCCCGCCCATCTCCACCGCGCTGACGACGATCTCGCCGCCCTCCACCTTCGGCTCCAGGCCGTGCGAAATGGCGTTCTCCACCACCGGCTGCAGCAGCATCGGCGCGATGGCGAATTGGCGCAGCCGGTCCGGCACCTCGATGCGGTAGCGCAGCCGTTCGCCCATCCGCACCGCCAGCACGTCCAGATAGGCGGCGATCAGCCTGGCCTCCGAACCCAGCGTGGCCTCCTCGCTGCGGCTGACCGCCAGGCTGGCGCGCAGATAGTCGATGAAGCGCTCCAGCATGTGCTGGGCCTTGGCCGGCTGCGGGCCGATCAGGCTCACCACGTTGGCCAGCGTGTTGTACAAGAAGTGAGGTTCGATCTGCGCCTGCAAGGCCCGCAGCCGCGCCTCCGCCAGCATGCGCGCGCTGGATGCCATCAGCTCCTGCTGCCTGGCCTTCTCCAGCGCCTGCGCCACCCTTTGTTCGGCGCCGCGGTTCACCAGGTACATCAGCAGCGCGACGGCCGCCGCCACCGCCATCGACTGCGTCAGCGCGCTGCGGTTGGCCATCAGCTGCATGATGCTCTTCCCGCTCAACAGCGCGTTCCCCATGCTGAGGCCCAGCAGCACGCTGACCGCCACCAGCGCGGTGTTGAACAGCAGCCGTGGCAAGCCGGTCGCGCGGCGCGGCCAGCCGTTGCCGACGGCGTTGGCCAGCAGGCTGCCCAGGTGGATGAGGAAGCCGATCAGGTTCGCGATCACCAGCATCGGCACCCAATGCTTGAGCACCGGCTGATCGAAGTTGGACCAGTACATCTCGACCACCGTCAGCACCGTCCCCAGGCCGCAGTTCCAGATCAGGGTGTACAGCAGGTCGCGGCGCAGCGACGGCGGCCGGCGCCGGAAGAAGCGTATCAGGTCCAGCGGATGCGCCGACGGCGGCGCTTCGCAATCCGAGGGCGCCGTGGCTGGTTTGCTGCGGTGGTTCATCGTGTTTTCCAAAATATTCAGGCCGCCAGAAAGTTACCATGAATGCAGGGCGGCGAGGCATAAGAAAGCCGCGCCATCGCCCGCGGGCCCGCCTTGACGTTGTGTGCATCAAACACCGTCAACACCGTTTGCCGCCGCCGCGTGTCCTGCGCCACGCCGACCAGGTAGCCGTCGGTCTCGGACCGCGCGCCGCGCCGTGGCACCAGCACATGCTCCTCCGCCACCCAGCCGGCGTCGAAGCGGTAGCTGTCCGCCTTGCCGCTGTCGGTGTCGATCAGGTTCACGGTGTTGAAGATGTCGTCCGGCGTGCCGGGCGCCACGCCCAGCACCGCCAGCCTGCGGTGCCGCACCGACACCACCTGCGGCGCCACCCTGGGGAACTCGCTGGCGCCGAACAGCCGCGCCTCGCGCGCCTGGCCGGCCGCATAGTCCAGCGTGAGCTGCACGGTGCTGGAGCCGTCGCGGAACGGCAGTATCTCGCCACGCATCATGGTGCTTAGCTCGGACAGCGTGTCGCCCTGGTGCAGCACTACGTCCAGCCGCGTGCAGGCGCCGTCTTCGAACGCGTTCCCGAAGTGGAAGACCGAGCGCGCCGGCAGCTCGAACACCTGCCGCAGCCGCAGCGTGTCCTTGGCGATGACGACCACGCGCAACGGCCGCGTATCGCCGGCCCAGCGCAGGCTTTCGCCGTAGCTGATCTCCGGACCGGATTTCATGTCGTACGGCGGCACCAGGAAGATCAGGTGGCGCGCGCTGACGGCGAAGTCGTGCACCATGTTCAGTTGCGGCACGTCGACCAAGGCGGTGCGCGCCACCTGCCCGGCCGCGTCAAGGCGGTAGATCGCCAGCTTGTCCGAACCGGGCATGTTCCCGAAGTTCCACAGGCCGCCGTCGGGATCGGATTTCGGATGGGCGGAGAACGGCATCGCCCTCAGGTCCGGCCGCCAGGTCTTGATGCCGCGCGTCTCCAGCGTCTGCGGATCGACTTCGATGGCCGAGCCGCCTTCCCACAAGGCGTACACGTGGCCGCCAAACGGCACCAGATTGGTGTTGGCGACGTTGATGGTGTCGTTGCTCTTGACCGGCCTGCGGTCGATGTAGGTGCCGAAGGCGGGATACAGGAACTGACCGGCCGCCGTCTCCTCGGTGAACTTTTGGGTGGCGACGAAGCGGCCACGATGCGCGACCTTGCCGCCGCCGATCTGCCAGCGCTGCACGTAGCCGTCGCCGTCGAACCAGTGGTGATAGCGTTCGCCGCCCAGCTCGAAGCGTCCGGGCCCGTTGCGGTAGAAAACGCCCCGCAGGTCGTCCGGCATGCGGCCGTGGATCGCCGCGTCGCCGGACAGCTCGCCCTCGATGCCGGCATACGCCAGCAGCCTTGGATCGTGGTCCAGCGCCTGGTGGAAGCGGCGGTAGGTCTCGCTGTCCGCCCATGCCGCGCCGGAGCCCAGGCCCAGCGCGGCCAGGCCGACGCCACGGGACAGGAACTTGCGGCGGCCGTTCATCGTGTCGCTCATGATCGGCTCCCGGTCAGTGCAGGCTGACGCTTTGCAAGGCGCCGTCGGCGGGCAGCGCGAAGCGCGCGGCCGCGTACTTCGGCGGGCCGAACTTGCCCATGGCGTTGTTGCTGAAGCCGTAGTCCTCGGTCGGGATGCCAACCAGGTTGGAATCCATCTTGCCGTTGCCGTTGGCGTCGTGGTACAGCGAGAAGGCATAGTCGCCGGCCGGCAGGTCCTTGAACTCGATCTGCGTGGTGCCCGCCACGGCCTGCACCGCCGCCTCGCGGAAAGGCGTCCGCTGGTAGGTTTCGGCGGAGTTGTACAGCGCGACCATGATGGTGCCATTGGAGCTGGAGACGCCGGTCACGGCGATTTTCAGGTCGGCGGCGCCGGCCGGCGCGGCGGCCAGCATCAGGGCGGACAGGGTGGACAGGACGAAGGCGGCTAGGGTGTTGGATCGCATGTGAGCTCCGGTGAGTGAATGAGGCTCCACTCTAGCCAGCGCCCCGCCGGCCCGGAGGACGATGCGACGAAATGCGCGCGCCCGGCGCGAAATGCAGCCGGGCGTCGCCAATTGCGGAGGCTCAGCGCTGGCGCCCGGCCGGGATATGGCGCGAAATGATGTCCAGCATCTGCTCGACGTCGATCGGCTTGGCGATGAAATCGTTCATGCCGGCGGCGATGCAGCGCTCCTGCTCCGATTGCATCACGCCCGCCGTCATCGCCAGGATCGGCAGGTCCAGCTTGAGCTCCCGCCGTATCGCGCCGGTCGCGGCGAAACCGTCCATCACCGGCATCTGCACGTCCATCAGCACGATGTCGTAGTCGCCGGAATGCTCGCGCAGGCGGTCCACCGCCAACTGGCCGTTCTCCGCCACGTCCACGCTGGCGCCGGCGTATTCCAGCATGCCGCGCGCCACCACCTGATTCAGCGGATGGTCCTCCACCAGCAGCAGGCGCAGGCCCTTGAGCCGGTGCGTCGCCGGGTCGTCGTCGTCCGCCGGCACGGCGTGTGCCTCGGCCTGCGGCAGCAGGAACGGCAGCGTGACGACAAACTCGCTGCCCTCGCCCGGCTTGCTGGTGACGGCGATATCGCCGCCCATCAACTCGGCCAGGCGGCGGCAGATCGCCAATCCCAGTCCGGTGCCGCCGAAGCGGCGCGTGGTGGAGGCGTCGGCCTGGTTGAAGGCCTCGAACAAACGGCTCTGCTGCTCCAGGTCCATGCCGATGCCGGTGTCGCGCACCACGAAGCGCAGGCCCACCGCGTCGCCGGCGTGGCCGGCCATGCTGTTGGCCGAACGCTCCACCCGCAGCAGCACCTGCCCGCGCTCGGTGAACTTGATGGCGTTGCCGACCAAATTGATCAGGATCTGCTGCAGCCGCATGGCGTCGCCCACCAGCGCGCGCGGCACGGCGGCGTCGGTGGCGATGGTCAGCTGCAGGCCGCTGGCCGCCACGTTGGTCATCATCACCGTGTTCACCGCCTCCAGCACCTCGTCCAGCTGGAAGGTGGACGGCGCCAGTTCCATGCGCCCGGCCTCGATCTTGGAGAAGTCCAGCACATCGTTCAGGATGCCCAGCAGGACGTTGCCGGACGACCGTATCATGTCCACGTACTCGGCCTGCTGCGCGCTCAGCTCCGTGTTCCCCAGCAAATACGCCACGCCCAACACCGCGTTCATCGGCGTGCGGATCTCGTGGCTCATGTTGGCCACGAACTCGCTCTTGGCGCGGCTGGCGGCGGCGGCGCGCTGCTCGCCGGCGGCCTGCATCAGCTCCGCGTTCTTGCGGTCGGTGATATCCATCGCCATCAGGTAGGTGCCCACCACCTCGCCGCCGGCGGCGACGTCCGGCACCAGGTCGACCAGGAAGTGCACCAGCTGGCCGCGGCGCTCGAACGCGCGCTCGTAATGCAGCCGGCCGCCGTGCAAGGCCTGGTCCAGGTCGCCCAGCCAGTTGTCGGCGGCGGCGCCGAACACCTCGGACACGGTCTTGCCCAGCATCGTGTGCGGATCGATGCCGAACTGCACGCGATAGTATTCGTTGGTGAACAGGTAGCGCTTGTCGCGGTCCAGGTAGGCGATCAGCAGCGGCAGATTGTCGGCCAGGATGCGCGCCCGCTTCTCGCTTTCGAAGGTGCGCCGCTGGGCCGCCTCGCGCTCGGCCATCAGGCGGTAGAAGGCGCCGCTCAATTCGCCGATTTCGTCCTTGCGGTCCAGCTGCAGCACCTGGATGCCGGCGCGGCTGTTCTTGATCTCGACGACGTTGCGCCGCAGCCGCTGCAGGGGCCGCAGCAGGCGCGCGATGCCCAGCCACGACAGCAGGCCCGCCAGGCCGGCGAACGCCGTCGCGGCGGCGGCCGCCTCGTAGCGCAAGGCCCGCAACGGCGCCAGCGCCTCGTCGCTGGGGAAGCGCGCCGCCACGATCCAGCGCGCGTGCTGCAGGCGGCGGTAGGAATAGATGCCCATGACCCGGTCCTTGTTCTCCGACTCGGTCCAACCCTGGAAGCCGCTGAGCGCCATTTCGGTCGCGCGGTTGGTGCCGGGCCGCTCGTTGATGCTGTGCAGCAGCCGCTTCTTGTTCGGATGGCTGAGCAGGATGCCTTCGGCCGTCATGATGAAGGTGAAGCCGGTGCTGCCCGGCTTGAGCGCGCTGAGCGACTCGAACGGCTCGTAGTGCAGCAAGTTGATGCCGCCGGCCAGCACCAGCGCCACGCGGCCTTCGCCGTCGAACACCGGCGCGGTGATCAGCACCGTCGGCGCGCCGGCCAGCTTGCTGGCGAACGGCACCGACACCACGCCGCGCCTGCGCGCCAGCGTCAGGTCGAACCACTCCTGGCCGGCCGCGTGGAAGGCCTGCTGCGGCATGGCCTCCTCCAGCGCGCCGGTCAACAGGCCGTCGCCATCGTAGATTTCCAGGAACGAGAACTGGCCGCGCGCGGTGGGCCGCGCCTTCAGATAGGCGCGCAGCGCCGCCGGGTCGCGCAGCGTCGACGGCGGCAGCGATTCCGCCAGCGCCGCCAGCATCGCCTTCTTGCCCGCCAGGTGCTCGTCGATGTGGGCGGCGGCGCCGGACAGCAAGGCATACTGCTGGCTGCCGATCACTTCCTTCATGTCGCGCTCGGCCAGCATCAGCGCCACCACCGTCACCGTGACGGTGGCGCCCAGCACCAGCAGCATGACCAAGCCGCTGAGGCGCGACCTGAGGGTGGACGGCAGATACTGTTTCAACGCCATGAGCAGCGCCACTCACTAGAAAGATGATATCAAAGTATTACATGCTGCCCCCCGTTTGGCTATGGCTGTACTGCATAAACCCAACAAATTTGCGCGGACGGCGGCCGCCGCGACCACCAGCGCCGCCCGGTTTCGGGGTATAGTGATTGCCACCGAGACAACCCAATCGATCGCCATGCGCGCAGGCTCCGCTCCGGCCACGCCGTCCAACGCCCCGTCCAGCCCCTCGCCGCTCGCGCTGGTGCTGCTGACCGCCTGCTACTACCTGATCGCCAACGCCAGCCTGATGCTGGCCTTCGCCCACACCAACGCCACCCCGGTGTGGCCGCCGTCCGGCATCGCCTTCGCCGCCGTCCTGCTGATGGGGCAGCAGGCCTGGCCGGCCATCCTGCTGGGCGCGCTGGCCGCCAACCTGTCCACCTTCACCACCAACGGCCTGCCGTTCACCACCGGGCTGGTGACGGCCTCGCTGCTGATCGCCGTCGGCAATACGCTGGAGGCGCTGGCCGGCGCCTGGCTGATGCGCCGCCACACCGACACCGCGCGCCCCCTGAGCCAGCTGCAGGACGTCTACAAGTTCGCCATCGTCGCGCTGCTGGTGTGCCTGATCAGCGCCGGCGTCGGCAGCACCACGCTGGTGCTGGGCGGCCTGGTGCCGGCCGGCGCCTTCAACACCGTGGCGCTGACCTGGTGGGTGGGCGACGTCGCCGGCATCCTGCTGGTGGCGCCGGCCATCCTGGCCTGGCGCCGGCGGCGCTGGCGTTGGCCGGCGGCGCTGGAGGGCGCGCTGTCGCTGCTGCTGCTCGCGGCGCTGATCGCCTGGATCTTCGGCCGCCGCTACACCTCGGACGACGATCCCGGCTGGCTGCCCTACCTGTTCATGGTGTGCGTGGCCTGGGCCTCCTACCGCTACGGCCTGCGCGGCGCCACCCTGTCGTGCGTGGCGACCGCCGGCGGCGCCGTGTTGTGCACCGTGCGCGGCCTGGGGCCGTTCGCGGTGGGCACGCTGAACGACGCGCTGATCGCGCTCGACAGCTTCGTCGTGCTGTGCAGCGTGATCGGCATGGTGCTGTGCGCCGACGCCAGCGAACGCCGGCGCATGAGCGGCGCGGTGCGCGGCCGCAGCGCCGCGCAGTGGGCCACGCTGCTGGTCGGCCTGGGCCTGACGGTGGTGGTCTGGCATCTGGTCGCGCTCAACACCGAGCGCCGCGCGCGCCAGCAGTTCGACACCGAATGCGGCGACATCACCGAACGCATCAGCGCCCGCATGGCCCTGTACGAGTCGGGCCTGCGCGGCGCCCGCGCGCTGTTCAACGCGGAGCCGGAACCCAGCCGCGCGCAATGGCGCGGCTACGTCGAGGCGCTCAACCTGCAGCACAGCTTCCCCGGCGTGATGGGACTGGGCTACAGCCCGCTGGTGCAGGCCGGGCAGCGCGACGCGCTGGAACGGCAGGTGCGCGCGCAGGGCTACCCGGACTTCCGCATCTGGGTCCGTCCGGGCGCCAGCCTGGGCGCGGCGTCGGTCCCGGTGCTGTACCTGGAGCCGTTCCAGGGCCAGAACCTGCGCGCCTTCGGCTACGACATGATGTCCGAACCGATCCGCCGCGCGGCCCTGCTGGAGGCGGCGCGCACCGGCGAGCCGGTGCTGTCGGCCAAGGTGACGCTGGTGCAGAACGATACCGGCGAGGGCCGCCCGGGCTTCCTGATGTACTTCCCGATCCATCGCCGGCAGGATGGGCCGACGCCGCGCATCGAGACGCTGCGCGGCTACACCACCAGCCCGATCCGCGCCGACGACATGATGGCCGGCCTGCTCGGCCCATCCGACAAGGTGGTGCTGCTGGAGATCTTCGACGGCCCGGATACCGCGCCCGCCGGCCGCCTGTACGCCAGCGGCAACCGCAGCGACAGCGACAAGCTGCAGTATCCGAACCCCTACCTGCGCACCGCGCCGCTGGTGCTGCTGCACCATCGCTGGACGCTGCGTTTCACTTCCCTGCCGGCGTTCGAGAACTCCATCGACCGCCAGAAGTCCCACATCGTGCTGCTGGCCGGCGCCATCATCAGCCTGTTGTTCTTCGGCGTGGTGCGGGCCCTGACCGCGCGCCAGGCCTACGCCGCCGCGCTGGCCGAGGAAAAGACCGCGGCGCTGCGCGAATCGGAAAGCTCGCTGATCGCCGCGCGCGACCTGGCGGAGGCGGCCAGCCGCGCCAAGTCCGAGTTCGTCGCCAACATGAGCCACGAGATCCGCACGCCGCTCAACGCCGTGCTGGGCATGACCCACCTGCTCAACAACACCGCGCTCTCGCCCGACCAGCAGAAATACCTGGAGATGATACGGTCGTCCGGCAACTCGCTGCTCAGCATCCTGAACGACGTGCTGGACTTCTCCAAGATCGAGGCCGGGCGCATGGAGCTGGCGCCGGCGCCGTTCCAGCTGAGCGCCGTGCTGGAGGCCATCGCCACCATCATGACGGTCAACTCCGGCGAGAAGGACCTGGAGCTGGCGATCGGTGTCGAGGCCGACGTGCCGCAATCGCTGGTGGGCGACGGCCACCGCCTGCAGCAGATCCTGATCAACCTGGTCGGCAACGCCATCAAGTTCACCGAAAAGGGCTACGTGACGGTGCTGGTCGAGCGCGCCGGCGGCGACGAAGGTTCGGTCACGCTGCGCTTCACGGTGCGCGACAGCGGCATCGGCATCCCGCCCGACCAGCTGGCGCAGTTGTTCGCGCCGTTCTCGCAGGCCGACGCCTCGATGACGCGCCGCTTCGGCGGCACCGGACTGGGACTGGCCATCTCGCGCCGCATCGCCGCGCTGATGGGCGGCGAGATCGCCGTGCAAAGCGGCGCCGGCATCGGCAGCGCCTTCATGCTGACGGTGCCGCTGCAGCGCGGCGCCGACCTGCCGCAGGCCGGCACGCCGCTGCCGGCCCCGCACCTGCTGGTGGTGGACGACGACGCGGTCAGCGCCGACTACCTGTGCCGCACCATCGGCGCGCGTGGCTGGAGCAGCGAGCGCGCCGGCTCGGGCGAACAGGCGCTGGCCCTGCTGCGCGCCGCCGCAAGCCGCTACGACGCCATCCTGGTCGACTGGGACATGCGCGGCATGAACGGCCTGGAGACCATGCAGGCGATCCGCGCCGCCATGCCGGGGGACTGCCCCGCCATCATCCTGATGGTCAGCGCCTTCGGCCAGGGCAAGCTGCTGCACACCGACGGCGCCGACGCGGCCAACGCGGTGCTGCTCAAACCCGTCACGATGGCGCGCCTGAACGAGACCTTGCAGCAGGCGCTGGCGGGCACGCCGGTGGCGGCCAGCGCCGACGCCGGCGCGCCGGCCGGCCAGCGCATCGACGGCGTGCGGATCCTGCTGGTGGAGGACAATCCGATCAACCAGCTGGTGGCCAAGAGCATGCTGTCCTACGCCGGCGCCCACATCGAGGCGGTGGACAACGGCCGCGCCGCGCTCGAGCTGCTGCGCACCGAAGCCCACCGCTACGACCTGGTGCTGATGGACGTGCAGATGCCGGAGATGGACGGCTTCGAGGCGACCACCCGCATCCGCAACGAGCTCAAACTGGAGCTGCCGGTGCTGGCCATGACGGCCGGCGTGATGCTGTCCGAGCGTGAGCAATGCATCGCCTCGGGCATGAACGACTTCATCGCCAAGCCGATCGACGTCGAGCAGATGCTGCGCGCGATCACCCGCAACCTGCCCGCCGCCCAGCGCGCCGCCGCCGGCCGCTGACGCGCCGGTTGCGTGCCCGGAGAAATTAATGTAGTATTTTAGATGCTAGTTTAATTTCACGCGCCATCCAGTCCATCATGAACCCACTGCCCCTGACTCCCGAATCGATCGCCACGCTGGTCCACGAGTTCTACGACGAGGTGCGCGCCGACCCCGTGCTGCAGCCGGTGTTCGACGGCGCCATCGGCGACAACTGGACGCCGCACCTGGCCCGCATGGTCGACTTCTGGTGCACCGTCATGCTGGGCAGCCGCAACTTCCAGGGCAACGTCTTCGGCAAGCACATGCTGCTGGACGGCGTCACGCCGGAGCACTTCCTGCGCTGGCTGACGCTGTTCGAAGCCGCCGCCACCCGCCTGTTCAACCCCGCCGACGCCGCCGAATTCAAGACCGTCGCCCGCCGCATCGCGGCCAGCCTGCAATACGGATTTTTCGGCGAAGTGAAAATCGCCTCACCCCAGGAGCCGTCATGAAAACCATCCCCGCCAACGTCGCCCACTACCGCAGCAGCCCGGTCTTCACGCAGGACACCGTGCCGGCCGCCCTGCGCCGCGCCCACACCACCGCCGACGACGTGTGGGGCCGCATCACCGTGCTGGAAGGCAGCCTGCTGTACCGCATCACCGATCCCTCGCAGCCGGCCGAGGAAGTGCTGCTGACACCCGAGCGCCACGGCGTGGTCGAACCGCGCGTGGAGCACGAGGTGCAGGTGGTCGGGCCGGTGCGCTTCCAGGTCGACTTCCACCGCTGATCCGCCATCGGATCGCGCGCATCATGGACTAGCGTTTTTCGGCCGGATTGGCCTCCCGCAGGCCGCGATCGGTCTCCTAGAATGGACGCATCAACCACTTCGAGGGAGCACACCATGAACGCACGTATCGATTTCTACAACGCCTCGCCGGACGCGATGAAGGCCATGATCGCGCTGGAAGTCGCGGTCAACAAGCTGGGACTGGAGGCGCCGCTGCTGGAACTGGTGAAGCTGCGCTCGTCGCAGATCAACGGCTGCGCCTACTGCGTCGACATGCACACCACCGACGCCCGCAAGGCCGGCGAGACCGAACGGCGCCTGCACGGCGTGGCGGTCTGGCGCGAGACGCCCTTCTTCACCGAACGCGAACGCGCCGCGCTGGCGTGGACCGAGGCCCTGACCCTGCTGGCCGCCACCCACGCGCCGGACGCCGACTACGAACTGCTGCGGGCGCAGTTCTCGCCGAAGGAGCAAGTGGACCTGACGCTGGCGATCAATACCATCAACGGGTGGAACCGCCTGGCCGTCGGCTTCCGCAAAATGCCGCCGCCAATTGTGTCGTAAACGTCCGGGACCAGCCAGACCGGCAAGCCGCCGAAAACCCCGTCCATATCAAGGACGGCCCTTAGGCAAGCTTGCCGTTTGCATCACGTGATAACGCTCCCAACATGCAATTTGTTGCCGATGAACAACGGGAATGTGACAATTTGTCAGAAAAACACCCACGCCCCCTCCTCCCCGGGCCACACTAAATAAGGCGCACAACACCACCTATAACGTCGCCATCAACTTACGGAGGGGTACACGATGAAACAACCCAAGCTTGCGATCACCACCTTAGCAGTCCTTAGTGCCCTGGCCGCGTCCGCGCATGCGCAGGACGGCATGCCCATCACCGTCAGCGGCTTCGGCACCGGCGCCATGACCATGACCAACTCCGACCAGGCCGAATTCAACCGCGTCAACCAGGCCGGCGGCGTCGGCAAGGACGCCCGTCCCGGCGTCGATTCCAACTTCGGCGTCCAGGTCACGGCGAAGTGGAGCGACACCGTCTCCTTCACCGCCCAGGGCCTGGTGCGCAAGTCCCCCATCCATGACCAATTCGGCGCCGAGCTGGCATGGGCCTTCGCCAAGATCAAACTCAACGACGACTTCTCGCTGCGACTCGGCCGCGTCGGCCTGCCGGTCTACATGATCTCCGACGTGCGCAACGTCGGCTACGCCAACACCATGCTGCGTCCGCCCAACGAGGTGTACCGCCAGGTCAACGTCGACAACGCCGACGGCGGCGACGTGGTCTACCAGCACAGCTTCGGCGACACCACCGTCACCGCGCAGGCGGCGATCGGCCGCGCCAAGGTGCGCTCGGCCGACAGCAACGTGGAGTTCAAGCCGGTGATCTCGACCCAGCTGGTGGTCGAGAACGGTCCGTTCACCTATCGCCTCGGCCGTTCGCAGGCCAGCTTCGGCGTCTACGACAATTCCAGCCTGACCGGGCTGGTGGCCACGCTCAACAAGGTCGGCCTGAGCTCGGTGGCGAACGAGGTCAAGCTCACCGACATCAAGGGCACCTTCACCTCGGCCGGCATCGCCATGGACTACAACAACATCATCGGCCAGGCCGAATACGCCAAGCGCAAGACCGAAACGCGCCTGGTGCCGGACACCAGCTCCTGGTACATCATGGCCGGCTACCGCTACGGCAAGTTCGTGCCGTTCATCGTGCACGGCGACGTCAAGCAGGACAGCATCCGCGACTTCGCCGCGATGCCCACCACCGGCCCGCTGGCCCCGCTGACCGCCGGCACCAACGCCGCCATCAAGGCCGGCCTGCAATCGACCACCGGCATCGGCCTGCGCTGGGACTTCTACAAGTCGGCCGCGTTCAAGGTGCAGATGGACCGCATCAAGACGCGCGACGGCGACGGCTACTTCCTCAACGCCAAGCCAGGCTTTGCGGGCAGCACCGTCAACGTGTACGCCGCCGCCATCGATTTCGTCTTCTGAGGAGCCGCCACATGAAAACGACAATCGCAAAAGTATTGCTGGCGGCCGGCGCATGGCTGGCCGTGGCGCCTGTGTTCGCGACCGAGATCGTGGTCATCGTCAGCCCGAAGAATCCGGCCACCCGCATGTTCAGCGAACAGGCGGCCCAGTTCTTCCTCGGGAAGTCGACGCTGTTCACGCCGATCGAGCACACCGACGGCCCGCTGCGCAACGAGTTCTATAAAAAAGTGCTGGACAAGGACGCCACCCAGGTCAAGGCCATCTGGTCCAAGCTGGTGTTCACCGGCAAGGCCAGCGCGCCGAAGGAGCTCGGCTCCAGCGCCGAGGTGAAGAAGGCCGTGGCGGCCGATCCGCAGGCCATCGGCTACATCGAGAAGTCGCAGGTCGACGACACCGTCAAGGTCATCCTCACGGTGCAGTAGGCCCGCGCAGCACGACACAAGGCGCCGCGAGGCGCCTTTTTTTTGTCAGCCTTCGACCACGATGGCCGGCCGCAGCCGCTTGCGCGACGCCTTCGCGTGCGGCACCCAGGCGTGGGTCTGCCAGCGGCGCCACATGATCAGGCCGCGTATCCATTCGTCGGCCGCGTAGGCGATCCACACGCCCGGCAAGCCCCAGCCCAGCACCACGCCCAGCAGCCAGCTACCGCCGGCCAGCACCAGCAGCATCGACAAGGCGCCCGCCATCACGGGAAAGCGCGCGTCGCCGGCGGCGCGCAGCGCGTTGATCACCACCAGGTTGAAGGTGCGGCCCGGTTCCAGCGCCACGGTCAGCCACAGCAGCGTGGCGCCGGCCGCGATGATCTCCTGGTCCTGGGTGAACCAGCCCAGCAGCCAGCGGCCCAGCAGCGCGGCGCAGGCCGCGATCAGCACGCACACCACCAGCCCGCGCGCCAGCGCGCGCCGCACCACGCCGTGCGCCTCGCGCAGCCGTCCGGCGCCGATCAGGTAGCCCACCACGATCTCCACCGCCAGCCCGGTGGCGATGCTGAACATCATCACCCCGCCCATCAGTTGCAGCACGTAGGCCTGCGTGGCCAGCGACTTGGCGCCCAGCTCGGCCGCCGTGGCCACGCTGACCATGAAGGCCAGCCGCCAGGCGATGTTCTCGGCCGCGCCGGGCAGGCCGATGTGCAGCACCGCGCCCAGTTCGCGGCGCGGCAGGCGCCACCAGTCGTCGCGCGCCACGCGGATGTGCAGGTGCACGCGCCACATCAGCAGGTGCAGCGCCAGGCCGATGGCGCGGCTGACCGCCAGCGCCACCGCGTAGCCCGGCAAGCCCATGGCCGGCAGCGGTCCCCAGCCGTGCATCATCGGGATCGCCAGCGCCAGGTGGCTGACGTGCATGATCACCAGCACCGCCAGCGTGTCGCGCGTGCGCAGGTGGGCCCGCATCACGCTGGCCATCGAGGCGTTCCAGGCGTCGAGCAGCATGGCCGGCGCCAGCGCCTGCAGGAACGGCGCCGCCAGCGGCAGCACCTCGGCCGGCGCGTTGAGCAGGCGCAGCAGGCCGTTCGCGCCCAGCAGCGCCATCAGGCCGGTGACCGCGCCCAGCCAGGTGCTGGCGCCGACCACCGCGCAGGCCACCCGGTTGGCGGCCTCGCGCTGGCCGCCGCCGAGGTTTTGCGTGACCACCACGCTGACGCCGGCGCCAATGATGCGGAATAAAATGAACAAGGTGGCCGACACCTGGCTGGCGATGGCGAAGGCGCCGCCGGCCTCGTCCGAGATGCGCGACGCCAGCGCGGTGCCGATGACGCTGGAGGCGATCGCCAGCCCCAGCTCGACCAGCAGCGGCCAGGCCAGGTTGAACATGGGCGGCGTGCGGATCGGGGTTTTGGCGGCGGGCATGTGGTTCCGGAGGATGAATGTTGCTAACAAGTCTTAGTTTACATCAACTGGAAGCGCTGTCAGGGTATCCATTGAAACAATCTATGGCTGTAGAATCGTTAGCAAAGGATACACTTTCGCTGAATCAACCAGACATAACTATCATAGTGCGATTTACCCCCTCCACCGTCGTCCGTTTGTGCGCCTTGCTGCTGGGCTTACTCGGCGGGTGGGCCAACGCCCAGGCGTTGACGGTGTTGTATCCCGACATCGGCGAACCCTACCGCACCGTGTTCATGGAAATCATCCAGGGCATCGAGGAGCAATCCCGGACCAGGCCGCGCACCATCGCCCTGTCGGCCGGCGGCGATCCGGCGGAACTGCGCAACGCCCTCAAGAACGGCAAGGTGGTGATCGCCCTCGGCCGCCAGGGCTTGAAGGCCGCCTCCCTGCTCGATCCGGCGCAGGCCGTGGTGATCGGCGGCGTCGGCACGGTGCCGGACGCCGACCGCCTGAGCGGCATCAGCCTGACGCCCGATCCCGCCCTGCTGTTCGCCATGCTCAAGAGCCTGCTGCCGGGCATGCGCCGGGTGCTGGTGGTCTACAACCCGGCCGCCAACGAGGGGCAGATCCGGCTGGCCCGCGAGGCGGCCCGCAACCTGGGGCTGGAGCTGGTCGCGCTGGAGGCGCGCGACCTGGCCGGCGCCGCGCGCGCCTACGAGGCCCAGTTCGCCGCCGCCGACGGCCGCCGCGACGCGCTCTGGCTGCCGCAGGACGCCACCACCGTCGAGGAGACCACCATCCTGCCGCTGGTGCTGAAGGAATCGTGGAGCCGCAACCTGCCGGTGTTTTCCAGCAGCGTGCTGCACGTCAAGAAAGGCGTGTTGTTCGGCCTGTATCCGAACAATGTGCAACTGGGCCGCGACCTGGCCGCGCTGGCCCTGTCGCTGCAAAACGGCGACACGTCGAAACGCGGCGTGACCCCGTTGCGCGCGGTGCGCAGCGCGCTCAATTCCCGCACCGCCAGCCACATCGGCCTGAATCTTGTCTCCAGCCAACAACGGAGCTTCGACGCGGTCTTCCCCGAGCCCTAGCGCCCCGGCCGCTTGCGGCAATTTAATTTCCAGATTGCAAAGTCTCGGCTTATACTATGAAAGCATCTTAAGCGGGCCCGTCCTGGCGCCGTGGTAGCCATGCGGCAAAGTATGATGAAAAAAACACTATTTAAACTACGGCGGCTGAGACGCGCCGGCGCCCTGCTGCTGGTCGGCGTGACCGGCGCGACCCAGGCGGGCGGCGGCGTGATGCCGTCGGGCATAGCGCTGGTGAGCGCCAGCACCGCCCACGGCGGCATGCTGCTGGCGCCGCTGGATCCGGTCGCGCCGCCGTTGCAAACTCCGTTGCAAAACCCGTTGCGCGACGACGTGCGCCCCGTCACCCTGGCCCAGCTGGAAGACCAGCTGCGCCGTCCCGAATTGCAGGCCTCGATCGGCAAGGGCAGCATCGCCGTCGTCTATCCCAACGTCGAGGAGCCGTTCCGCTCGGCCTTCATCGCCATGATCCAGGGCATCGAGGAGCGCACCAAGCTCAAGGTGCGCAGCTACCCGGTCGATCCCAAGGTCGACACGGCCGAACTGAACGCCACGCTCAAGCGCAACGGCACCAAGGTGGTGATCGCGCTGGGCCGCCAGGGCTTGAACGCCACCGCCGGGCTGGACCGCGAGATCGCCGTGCTGGCCGGCGGCGTGCTGCTGCTGTCCGACGCCGAGAACGTGATGGGCATCAGCATGACGCCCGATCCGGCCATGTTGTTCTCGCGCCTGCGCGCGCTGCTGCCGGAACTCAAGCGCGTGATCGTGGTCTACAACCCGCAGAAGTCCGAATGGCTGGTCAAGCTGGCGCGCGACGCGGCCAAGGCCCAGGGACTCGAACTGCAGGCCCACGTTGCCGGCGACCTGGCCCGCGCGGCCCAGCTGTATCCGCAGCTGATCGCCGCCGCCGACCCGCGCCACGACGCCGTCTGGCTGCCGCACGACAGCACCACCGTCGAGGAAAGCACCATCCTGCCGCTGGTGCTGCGCGAATCGTGGAACAGCGGCGTGCCGCTGTTCTCCAGCAACGTGCTGCACGTGAAGAAGGGCGCGCTGTTCGCCATGGTGCCCGACAACGTCGAGCTGGGCCGCACCCTGGCCGCCTCGGCGCTGGGCGTGATCGCCGGCGACGTGCGGCGCCGCCCGCTGGTGCCGCTGCGCGAGCTGCAGACCGCCATCAACCTTCGTACCGCCAGCCACATCGGCCTGCACCTGGGCGCCGTGCAACAGCGCAGTTTTGACTTTGTCTATCCTCAGCCCTGATGATCTCCATAGTCCGTAATTTCTTACGTAATACCGGTTTCCAGCGCCAGTTGACCGTCATCGTCTCCGGCGCCATCCTGGGCCTGGCCGTGTTCTCGGCGCTGATGAACTCGTGGGAAGCCAACGCCCGCATGCGCGACTACTTCATCGGCCAGGGCCAGCGCATCGCCGACAACCTTGCGCGCCAGAGCACGCTGGCGCTGCTGTTCCACTCGGCCGAGAACGCCCGCGAGGTGGTCAACTCCACGCTGTCCTTCCCGGACGTGGCGGCGCTGCAGATCATGGACGCCAAGGGCAAGGTGCTGCTGTCGCGGGTGGTGGCGGGCGCCAAGCTCGACGTGGCCAACCTGAGCCAGCCGGTCTCCGCGCACGCCGGCCTGGTCGGCGAGACCTCCGACGGCTGGCTGTTCACCGCGCCGGTGTACGGCGGCCAGAGCGAGGCCTCGCCGTTCGAGCTGCAGGAACACCAGCAGCAGCTGCTGGGCTATGTCCACGTGCAGATCGCCAAGAGCACGCTCAAGCGGCTGACCTGGTCGCTCCTGCTGGGCAACCTGGCGCTGACCCTGTCGTTCGCCGTGGTGCTGCTGGTGCTGGGCCGCCTGCTGACGCGCCACATGATCAATCCGCTCAACGCGCTGTCGACCTTGATGCGCCGCGCCGAGGCGGGCGAGTCCGGCATGCGCGCCGCGCCGGCCGGCCCGCGCGACCTGATCGAGATGGCGCACGCCTTCAACCAGATGATGAACGTGCTGGAGCAGCGCGAGGCCGAACTGAAGGACTCGCGCGACGCCGCCGTCAACATGGCGCAGATGAAGGCGCAGTTCGCCGCCACCGTCAGCCACGAGGTCCGCACCCCGCTCAACGGCGTGGTCGGCATGCTCGACATGCTCAAAGAAACCCGCCTGACGCCGCGCCAGCAGGAGTTCGTCGACGTGGCGTGGAACTCGTCGCGCACGCTGATCGCGCTGATCAACAACATCCTCGACTTCTCCAAGATGGAGGCTGGCAAGCTCAAGCTGGAGGAGACCGAGTTCTGCCTCGGCACCCTGCTGTCCGAGGTGCTGGAACTGGTGGCCCGTCCGGCGCAGCAGAAAGGCGTGGCCCTGAACTGGACCGTCGCGGCCGACGTGCCGGCCCGCATCGCCGGCGATTCGCTGCGGCTGCGCCAGATCCTCATCAACCTGGTCGGCAACGCCGTCAAGTTCACCGACCACGGCGAGGTGGCGGTGGACGTCGCGCTGGCGCCCGGCGCCGCGTTCGGCCTGCGCTTCGAGGTGCGCGACACCGGCATCGGCATGAGCGAGGAGGTGCGCCGCCACCTGTTCGAAGCCTACGTCCAGCCCGACCCGAGCACCACGCGCCGCTACGGCGGCACCGGCCTCGGCCTGGCCATCTGCAAGCAGCTGGTCGAGCTGCTGGGCGGCCAGATCGGTGTCGACAGCGTGACCGGCGCCGGCACCACCTTCCGCTTCACCATCGCCTGCCGCGCCGCGCAGCAGCAGGTGGCGGCGCCGCCGCTGCCGATGCGCCCGCCGGTCGCCATCGCCGCCGCGCCGCTGCCGTCGCCGACGCTCAGCCCGGTCCCGATGCCGGAGCGCCAGTTCCGCGTGCTGGTGGCCGAGGACAACCGCACCAACCAGATGGTGGCCGCCGGCATGCTGGCGATGAACGGCTGCGTCTGCGAATTCGCGGCCGACGGCGTCGAGGCGGTGCGCGCCGCCCAGCGCGAGCGCTTCGACCTGATCCTGATGGATTGCAGCATGCCGGAGATGGACGGCTACGAGGCCACGGCCCACATCCGCCTGGCCGAGCTGGCCATGGGCCGGCGCACGCCGCTGGTGGCGATGACCGCCAACACCCAGGCCGGCGACGCCGAGAAATGCCTGGCCGCCGGCATGGACGACTACCTGGCCAAGCCGATCACGCTGGTCGAGCTGCGCCACAAGCTGGAGAAATGGCTGCCGCACGGCGGCCCACTGGCCGCGCCGCTGCAAAGCGCCGCCGGCCGCGTACGCCAACGCCGGCGCCGGCCGCAGCTACGGTTGCGGCCCCCTGCCCGGTCGACCCGGCCCGTGTTCGACAAGCTGCGCGAAGCGCTGGCGACACCCTGCCGCACGCCGTCACGCCCTACCTGGAGGACACGCCGGCCTGCCTGGACGAGCTGGAGCAGGCCGTGCTGGCCGGCGACATGGCCACCGCCCGCGCCCGCGCGCACGCGCTCAAGGGCTCGTCGGGCAACTTCGGCGCCGAGACGCTGGCCCAGCTGGCGCAGCAGGCCGAGCACTTCGCGGCCGAGCAGCAGCCGGAACAGATCGAACCGCTGCTGGCGCCGCTGCGCGCGCACTACGAGGCGCTGGCCGCCTTCCTGCACGCCGAGATCAGCGACGCCGCCCCACAACAGGCGCAGGCGGCCGACGACCGTCCGCAAGTGCTGGTGGTGGACGACGACCGCAGCACCCGCAGCACGCTGCGCCACACCTTGCAGCGCGACGGCTTCCACGTCGAGGAGGCGGCCGACGGCGCAGCCGCGCTGGCGATGCTGGCGCGCTTCCAGCCCGACGTGATCCTGATGGACGCGATGATGCCGGTGATGGACGGCTTCACCGCCTGCGCCCGCATGCAGGAGCTGCCCAACGCCGGCGCCGTGCCGGTGCTGATGATCACGGCGCTGCAGGACAACTCGTCGGTCGAGCGCGCGTTCGCCGCCGGCGCCAGCGACTACATCCCCAAGCCCATCCACTACGCCGTGCTGTCGCAGCGGGTGCGCCGCATCATCGAGGCCAACCGCGCCGAGAAGCGCATCCGCCACCTGGCCTACAACGACGTGCTGACCAACCTGCCCAACCGCACCCTGTTCTTCGAGCTGCTGGCCGCCAGCATCGACCAGGCGCGCGTGGCCGCCGACGGCAGCCAGGTGGCGGTGCTGTTCATGGACCTGGACCGCTTCAAGTACGTCAACGACAACCTCGGCCACGACGTCGGCGACCGCCTGCTGCAGGCCGTGGCCCAGCGCGTGCGCCAGACCGTGCGCGCCGACGACGCCGTGGCGCGCCTGGGCGGCGACGAGTTCACCGTCGTGCTCAACGAGCTCGACAGCCCGGCCGCGGCCGCCACCGCCGCCCACAACATCGTCCGCGTGCTGTCGGCGCCGTTCCCGATCGACGGCCACGACATCTTCGTCACCGCCAGCGTCGGCATCGCCATGTATCCGCACGACGGCGGCGACGTCGCCACGCTGGTCAAGCACGCCGACAGCGCCATGTACCGCGCCAAGCGCACCAACACCGGCTTCCAGTTCTACGAGGCGTCGATGGAGCATTCGATCTCCGAGCACGTGCGGCTCGAGAGCGACCTGCGCCGCGCCATGGAGCAGCAGCACCAGCTGGAGGTGTACTACCAGCCGCAGGCCAGCCTGTGCAGCGGCAAGATCATCGGCATGGAGGCGCTGGTGCGCTGGCGCCATCCGACCCGCGGCATGATACCGCCGGTGGACTTCATCCCGCTGGCCGAGGAAACCGGCCTGATCAATCCGCTGGGCGACTGGGTGCTGCGCACCGCCTGCGCGCAGTTGCAGCAGTTCCTGGCCGCAGGCCTGCCGCCGATGCGGGTGGCGGTCAACCTGTCGGTGCGCCAGCTGCTGCAGAAGGACTTCGCCGCCTCGGTCGAGGCGGTGCTGGCCGACACCGGCCTGCCGCCGCAGCTGCTGGAGCTGGAGATCACCGAGAGCACGCTGATGGAGAACGCCCAGGACACGCTGGCCGCGCTGCACCGCCTGCACTCGCTGGGCGTGCGGCTGTCGATCGACGACTTCGGCACCGGCTACTCGTCGCTGTCCTACCTCAAGCGCTTCCCGGTCGACATCATCAAGATCGACCGCTCCTTCGTGCGCGACGTGCCGCAGGACGCCGACGACGCCGCCATCATCAGCGCCATCATCGCGCTGGCCCACAGCCTGCGCCTGGAAGTGGTGGCCGAGGGCGTGGAGACGGCGGCCCAGCTGCAGTTCCTCAAGGGGCGCGAATGCGACCTGATGCAGGGCTTCCACCTCAGCCCGGCGGTGCCGGCCGAACAGTTCGCCGAACTGGTGCGCCGACATGTGGACACGGCTACAACAGTTGCGGCGAAGATCTGCTAATTTTTACACATCGACAACAGCGGGCGCGCTAGAATCAAAAAAACGTCACAGGAGATAGCATGTTGAAAGCGTTGAGCGCCCACCGGCTGTACAGGACCGCGGCACTCACCCTGCCGCTGCTGGCGATCCACGGCACGGTGCACGCCGATCCGGTCAGTGAAGAGGACGAACTGGCGCTGGTCTACGGCGCCAGCGACAGCGTCAGCATCGCCACCGGCAACCTGCAAACGCTGCGCCGCGCGCCGGCCGTGGCCACCGTCATCACGGCGGCCGACATCGCCGCCATGGGCGCCACCGATCTCGACCAGGTGCTCGAAAGCGTGCCCGGCGTGCACGTCAACCGCACGCCGAACAGCAACTCGCCGCTGTACGTGGTGCGCGGCATCGTCAGCGCCTACACGCCGCAGATCCTGATGCTGCAAAACGGCGTGCCCATCACCACCTCCTATGTCGGCAACAAGGGCAACATCTGGGCCGGCTACCCGGTCGAGCACATCGCCCGCATCGAGATCATCCGCGGCCCAGGCTCGGCGCTGTACGGCTCGGACGCCTACTCCGGCGTCATCAACATCATCACCAAGGGACCGGGCGAAGTGCTGGGCACGGAGGTCGGCGCCCGCGCCGGCACCTTCCGCAGCTACGACGGCTGGGTGCAGCACGGCGGCAAGCTCGGCCCGGTCGAGGTCGCGGCCTACCTGCGCGTGGGCCAGACCGACGGCAGCGACCGCATCGTCGAGGCCGACGCGCAAAGCCGCAACGACGCGCTGTTCAAGACCCACGCCAGCCTCGCGCCGGGCCGGCTCAACAACCAGTACAAGGCCATCGACGGCAACCTGGACCTGATCTACGGCCAGTGGCGCGCCCGCCTCGGCTACAAGAAGCGCTACGACATGGGCACCGGCGCCGGCATCGCCTCGGCGCTGGATCCGCTGGGCCGCCAGCAGAGCGAACGCATCACCGGCACGCTGGCCTGGGCCGAGCCGCAGCTGACGCGCGACTGGGGCCTGGGCGCCAGCCTCAGCAGCCAGCAATACTCGCAGGAAGTCAGCGCCATCTACCAGCTGCTGCCGCCCGGCCTGACCTTCCCGACCGGCACCTTCCCCAACGGCATGCTGGGCGCGCCGGAAACGTACGAGCGCAACTACCGCCTGGCCGGCTACGCCGACTACAGCGGCTGGCGCGACCATCACGCGCGCATCGGCGCCGGCCACGACGACCTCGAACTGTACCGCGCGCAGGAATTCCGCAACTTCAACTACGCGCCGAACGGCACGCCGATCCCCCTGCCGGCCGTGATCGATGTGACCAACACCACGCCGTTCATGCGGCCGCAGCGGCGCAAGGTGGACTACCTGTACCTGCAGGACGAATGGAACTTCGCCACCGACTGGAACCTGACCGCAGGCATCCGCCACGACCATTACTCGGACTTCGGCGGCACCACCAATCCGCGCCTGGCGCTGGTGTGGGACGCCAGCTTCGACCTGACGGCCAAGCTGCTGTACGGGCGCGCCTTCCGCGCGCCGGCCTTCCTGGAAAGCTACGGCATCAGCAATCCGGTCGCGCTCGGCAATCCAAACCTCAAGCCGGAGCGCAACGCCACCACCGAGATGTCGTTCAACTGGCAGGCCCGCACCGACGCCACCGTCAACCTGACCTTCTACCGCTACGACATGAAGGACATCATCCGCACCGTGGTCAACCCGGTGCCGGGCACGGGCGCCACCTACGCCAACGCGGGCGACCAGCGCGGCCACGGCGTCGAGCTGGAATCGAGCTGGAACGTGACACGCGACCTGCACCTGTCGGGCAACTACGCGTGGCAGCGCTCGACCGACCAGACCACCCACACCGACGCCGGCTACGCGCCGCGCCAGCACGCCTACGGCCGCGCCGACTGGAGCTACGCCAACGGCTACCAGGCCGGCGCGCAGCTGAACTGGGTGGCGGGCCGCGAACGCGCCTTCGGCGACGCCCGTCCGGCCATCGCCGACTACACCACGGTGGACCTGACGCTGGCGACCCGCAACGGCCGCAACCAGTGGAACTTCGCGCTGGCGCTGCGCAACGCCTTCAACGCCGACGTGCGCGAGCCGAGCCCGGCGCCGGGTCTGACGCTGCCGCACGACCTGCCGATGGCGCCGCGCACCATCTCGCTGCAGGCTAGCTACAAGATGTAGATGGCTTAAGATTCGGCCAGCAGGTCGGCATAACGGCGCGCGAAAGTGTGTACGTCGCCCGGCCAGCGGGCCGACAGGTAGTTCCCATCGCGCACCACCCAGGCGGCGCGGTCGTCGCCGGCACGGTCGCGCACCAGGCCGCCCGTCTTGCGGAAGTAGTCCGGCGCGCCGGACGGCACGTCGATGAAGTCGGCGGGCGATGCTAGCGCGCGCTTCACTTCCTGCTCCACGCTCCAGTAGCCCGCAGGTTCGCCCTTGCTTTCGCCGTAGGTGCGGTAATAGCCTGGATCCCAGAAGCGCGCGACGAAGCGCGTCAGATCCCAGGCGCTGCGCTCCAGCTTCCAGGTCAGCGCCGTGGTCTTGCGGCCGTACAGCACCGAGCGCTGCGTGCGCGGCGACACCGAACGCGCAGCCAGCAGCACGCCGTGGCAGATCGCGGCCACCGGCTTGTCGCGATCAAAGAAGTCCGCCACCACTGCCTGCAAGACCTTGTCCTCCAGATACGGGCGCATGCCCTTGGCGTGGCCGCCCGGCAGCAGCAAGGCGTCGTACTGCGCCGCGTTCAGGTCTTGAAAGCGCTTGGGCTGCAGGAAGGCTGGATCGTACTCCAGCGCGGCGTAAGCCTGGCGGCCATGATGATCGGCCCTCAGCATCAAGCCGAACAGCCGCAGCTTGCGCAGGCCGGGCAGCCAGCCCCACGGGTCGAGTCCCTCGCCGCTGAGCATCATCGGATCGGCGTGGCCGCGGGTGCCATCGACTGTGGCGAACTCGATGCGGTGGCCGGCATCGCGCAGGATGCGCCAGCTCAACGCGACTTCGGTCGGGTCGAAGTCGCGCAGTGGAACCGGAATGAGGATGCGGCGGGAGTTGGTCATGGCATGAACGCGTGGTCGGCACGCGTACATTCTACAGCCATCACGGCGCCGGTTCGACCTGTCAGGCCGCGCGGCGCAACGGGGCCGCTGCCGGAGCGGGCAAGGCGCTGCGCGGCGCGACGGCAGGCAGCTGGTGTACGCGCTGCTTGCTCCAACCACCGCCATCGATCTTGAAGGAACCCACCAGCTGCGCCAGTTCGCGCGCCTGGTCCTGCATCGCATCGGCCGCCGCTGCGGCCTCCTCGACCAGCGCCGCGTTCTGCTGCGTGACGCCGTCCATGTCGCCGATGGCGGCGTTGACCTGCTCGATGCCGTGTTCCTGCTCGGCGCTGGCGGCGCTGATGGCCGCCATGATGCCGGTCACCTTCTCCACGCTCAGCACAATCTCCGCCATCGTCGCGCCGGCCGTCTGCGCCAGCTCGCTGCCGCTGGCGATGCGCTCGGCCGACTCGTTGATCAACTGCTTGATCTCCTTGGCCGCGCTGGCCGAGCGCTGCGCCAGGCTGCGCACCTCCGACGCCACCACGGCGAATCCACGTCCCTGCTCGCCGGCGCGCGCCGCCTCCACCGCCGCGTTCAGCGCCAGGATATTGGTCTGGAAGGCGATGCCGTCGATCACGCTGGTGATGTCGACGATCTTGTGCGCGTACTCGTTGATGCTGGCCATGGTCCGCACCACCTCCGACACCACCGCCCCGCCCTTGCCCGCCACGTCCGACGCCGACTCCGCCAGACGGTTGGCCTGGCGCGCGTTGCCGCTGTTCTGCCTGACGGCCTCGGTCAACTCCACCATCGCCGACGCCGTTTCCTCCAGCGCGCCGGCCTGGTGCTCGGTGCGGCGCGACAAATCCATATTGCCGTTGGCGATCTCGCGCGAGGCGGCGTCGATGGCCACCGCGCCGTCGCGCACGCGGCCCACGGTTTCGGCCAGGCGCCCGGTCATGTGGCTCAGCGCGTCGAACAGCTGGCCCATCTCGTCGCTGCGGCCGTGCTCGATGGCCACGTGCAGTTCGCCCGCCGCAACCTGTCCGGCCAGCGCCACCGCGCGCCGCAGCGGCAGCACGATGCTGCGGGTCAGCGCCAGCGCCAGCACCGCGCCCAGCGCCAGGGTCGCCAGCCCCAGGCCCGCCAACAGCAAGCGGCTGCCCTGGAACTGGCCGGCCGACTGCGCCGCCAGCGCCTTGGCCTGCTGCGTCTGGTGGGCCAGAAGCTTGTCCAGCGCGCCGGTGTAGCCCCCGAACACCACCGCCATCTTGTTGTCCAGCAGATCGCCGACTTCCTGCGTGCGGCCGCCATCCTTCAACTTGAACAGTTCCGCGCGCAGCGCCAGATAGGCGCTCTTGCGGGCGGCGACGGCGCGCAACAGTTCCGCTTCCGCCCCCTGCGCCGGCATCGCCGCCAGCCTGGCCTCCATCGCGGCGGCTAGCTTTTCGCCGGCGGTCAGCTGGGCCTGGAAGATGTCGCCCACTTCCAGGCTGTCGCTGCGCGCGATGGAGGTGGCGCGCAGCCCGTTCAGCTCGACGATGCCCAGCAGCTCGGAGGTGAGCTGCTGCTTGGCCAGCTTTTCGTCGACCAGGTTGGAGGTAGTGTCGTTGGCCGTCTGCAAGCGCCACAGGGCCACCGCCGACATGCACGCCATCAAAAACAATAGCGCGGCGAACGAGGCCATCACGCGTACACCGGTATTCAGCTTAGGAATTTTCATGACTTTTCAATAAAAGAAGTGCGTTTCGATCAAGATGGCGCCAGTATGCCCGGCAAATATGACGCCGTTATTACCGTACAGCAATCTTTTCGCATATGTTTATTACGAAACAAAAGGTATTTTTCGAGAGCAACTTTTCGAACGACTCGTATATACTGGTTCCTCATACACGCCTCCCATGAAAACCGTGAGCACACACCCTATCGCCGAAGCCGAATTGCTGAAATCCGAACAAGACGCCGTGCTCGCGCTGAGCAAGCTGTTGCACATCTGGTACAACGAGGCCGGATTGCACGGCATGCTGCGCTCGCTCGACGCCACGCTGGCGCAGTGCCACGCCATCCGCGAGGAATTCGCCGCCGAGGGCGAGCTGCAGCGCCTCGACGCCGAACGCGGCGCCATCAGCCAGCACCTGGGCTTCATGCTGTCCTTGTGCGCAGACTGATAACACTCTTTTCTTTTGGTTAAGATGTAATAGCCCGGTAACAATTTCCCACTAGCATTACGGGCACTGAAGTCAACCAAAGGTTACAGCCCGTGGAGTTCAACGCCTCTCGTTTGCACCTGCCCCGTTTCCGCCTGTCCGTCGCCGCCGACCTGTGCGTCGAGACCGTCTCGGTGCCGTCCGACACCAGCAATTTCGGCGTGCTGGAGCTGTTCACCGAACGCCGCGACCTGATGAGCTTGCCCGTGATCGAGGGCGACCGCCCTATCGGCCTCATCAGCCGCAACATCTTCATGTCGCAGATGTCCAAGCCCTTCTACCACGAGCTGTACGGCAAAAAGAGCTGCATCGCCTTCATGGACAAGGAACCGCTGATCGTCGACGCCGCCATGAGCATCGAGGCGCTGACCTTCCGCGCGGTCGAATCGGGCGAGAAGGCGCTGGCGGACGGCTTCATCGTCACCCGCGACGGCGGCTTGGCCGGCGTCGGCTTCGGCCTGCAGCTGATGAACGTGGTGGCCAATATGCAGGCCGAGAAGAACCGCCAGATCATGCACAGCATCGACTACGCCAGCGTGATCCAGCGCTCGCTGCTGCGCCCCTCCGACCTGGCGCTGCGCGAGGCCCTGAAGGACGCCCACCTGGAATGGCAGCCGCGCGACGTCGTCGGCGGCGACTTCTATCACTTCGCGCGCTACCCGGACGGCTGGTTCGCCGCCATCGCCGACTGCACCGGCCACGGTGTGCCGGGCGCGTTCATGACGCTGATCTCCTCGTCGACCCTGGCGCAGGCCTTGCAGCAACTGGGTCCGCGCGATCCGGCCGCGCTGATCGCCGAGGTCAATCGCGGCGTCAAGAGCATGCTGGGACAGGTCGACGAGCGCCACGGCCTGCACGGCGCGCCCGCCTCCAACGACGGCATGGACGCCGCCTTCCTGTGGTTCGACAACGCCAGCCGCCAGCTGCACTTCGCCGGCGCCAAGCTGCCGCTGTTCCAGCTCGATCCCGACCAGCAGGCGGTGCAGACGGTGGACGGCGACCGCATGGGCGTGGGCTACGTCGACACGCCGCTCGACTACGCGTGGACCAACAAGACCATCGCCATCCCGGAACGCAGCCTGCTGTTCCTGACCACCGACGGCTTGATCGACCAGATCGGCGGCGCCAAGGACATCGCCTACGGCAAGCGTCGCATGCGCGACGTACTGCTGGCCCAGCGCGGCGCCGGCGCGCGCGACGTCAGCGACGCCATGCTGGCCGACTACCAAGCGTGGCAACGCGAACAGCCGCGCCGCGACGACCTGACCTTTTTCTGTTTCCGCCCATAGGAGCGCCGATTTTGCTGTACGAAGAATTCAACGATTTCTGGGACGTGGCCCGCAAGCGCCACATCATCTTCTTCTACGTGGGCTATTTCTCGCAGCACGTGGTGGCCGCCATCTCCGAGACCATCAAGGCGCGGCTGGACACGGCCGGCGCGGCGGGGCCGACGCGGCGGCGCATCTTCTCGTCCTTCGTCGAAATGTCGCAGAACATCATGCACTACTCGTCGGACACGCTCACGCCGCACGAACAAAGCGACAACCAGATGCGGCGCGGCTCCTTCTGCATCGGCATGAAGGACGACAGCTTCTTCCTGCTGTGCGCCAATCCGGTCGACAGCGCCAATGTGGAGCGCATCCGCAGCCGCCTGGAGCCGCTGCACACGATGACGATGGAGGAGATCAAGTCCGCCTACAAGAAGGCGCTGCGCGACGAGACGCCGGCCGACAGCAAGGGCGCGGGCCTGGGCTTCCTGACCATGGCGCGCGACGCCAGCGAACCGCTGGAGTTCGAGTTCGTGCAGGAAGCGCACAACCCGGACACCACGGTGTTCTGCATCAAAGCGATAATTTAAAAAGTACTGGAACAGTCATGGAACCACTCTACATCAGCGCCTCGCCCACCTCGCCGGAAATCGACTTCCGCTTCGACCAGGACACCCTGTCGATCAAGGGCGAGTCCTACCCGGAAAACGCCGCAGCCTTCTACGGCCCGGTGATCGCGCGCGTGCAGGCCTACCTGGACGCCTGCGATGACGCCAGCATCACGGTCAACGTCTCGCTGGCCTACTTCAACAGCTCCAGCACCAAGATGCTGTTCTCCTTCTTCGACGCGCTGAACAAGGCCGCGATGGACGGCAACCAGGTGCGCCTGAACTGGTACCACGACGAGGACGACGACACCATCCTCGAATTCGGCCAGGAGCTGCAGGACGATTTCGGCGCGCTGGACTTCCACGACCACCCGGTGAGCAACTGATGATGACCATTCCCGGCCGCGACGAAGCCGACCTGTTTGCGCTGGAAAGCGCGGCGCTGGCCAACGCCAGGGCCGCCCACGCCGATCCGCGCGCCGACGCCCGCGCGGCGCTGGCAGAGATGATCGTCCACTACGAGCGCCTGATGCGCGAGAGCCGCCGCCTGATCCGCCGCAGCGACCGCGCGGAGCTCGATATGAACCAGATGAACCGCCAGCTGCACGAACTGGCGCAGCAGCTGGAATACCGCGCCACGCACGATCCGCTGACCGGGGCGCTCAACCGGGCGGCAGTCATCGAGCAGGCCGGCGGCTGCCTGGCGCGCGGCGACATGGCGCTGATCGTGCTGGACATCGACCACTTCAAATGGGTCAACGACGATTTCGGCCACCCGGCCGGCGACGCCGTGATCCAGACCGTGGTGAGCTGCCTGCAGGCGCTGCTGGGGCCCGACGTGGCGATAGGCCGCGTGGGCGGCGAAGAGTTTTCGGTGGTGTGGCCGACCAGTTCCGTCGACGAGGCGCAGCAGGTGGCGGCCAGCATCTGCGACGCCATCGCCGACCAGGTGTTCGCGGCGCCGATCGACCGCCAGATCACGGCCAGCGTGGGCCTGAGCTGGAACCGCGCCGGCACCAGCTTCGAAACCGCCTACAGCCACGCCGACGAGGCGCTGTACGCCGCCAAGCGGGCCGGCCGCAACTGCGTCAAGGTCCACGCGCCACTGCCACCGCCGCAACCCACCGCCACCCCGCCAGCGCCCGAAGACGTATCAGCTCCTTGCCATTGATTTAACCGTCCGCACCAGTCATCACGGCACCGGCGTCAACAGCGGCTGGCCGCCGAAGTGGGCGACCAGGTTGTCGACCACCAGCTGGCCCATGGCGTGGCGGGTTTCCACGGTCAGGCTGCCCACGTGCGGCGTCAGCACCACGTTTTCCAGTTCGCGCAGCGCGGGCGGCACGTGCGGCTCGTTGTCGAACACGTCCAGCGCCGCCATGCCCAGCGCACCGTCGCGCAACGCGGCGACCAGCGCCTCCTGGTCCACCAGCGATCCGCGCGAGACGTTGACCAAGGTCCCCTCGGCTCCCAGCGCCGCCATCACCTCCGCGTCGATGGCGTGCCGCGTGGCCGCGCCGCCGGGCGCGCACACCACCAGGTAATCGCTGGCGCGCGCCAGTTCCAGCAGCGAGGCGCAGCGCACCACGGCCACGCCGTCGACCGCGCGCGGCTGGAAGTAGCGCGTACGCATGCCGAAGGCCGCCGCCCGCGCCGCCACCGCCTGGCCGATGCGCCCGAAACCGAACACGCCGCACACCTTGCCGCGCAGGGCGCGCGTGGGCGCCAGCGGCACGCCGCGCTCCCACGCGCCGCTGCGCACATGCCGGTCCAGCGCCGGCAGCCGGCGCGCCGCCGACAGCAACAGCGTCAATGCCAGATCCGCCACGTCGTCGGTCAGCACGCCCGGCGTGTTGGTGACAAAAATGCCACGCGCGCGGGTCGCGTCCAGCGCCACCGCGTCCACGCCGATGCCGTTGACGGCGACGATCTCCAAGCGAGGCAACTGCTCCAGCAGCGCCGGGCCGATGCCGATCGCGCCGGTCGTCAGCACGCCGCGTATGCCCGGCGCCACACCGGCCAGCCATTCCGGCTGCGCCTCGCAGGGCTGGCGCCACAGATGATGGCATTGGAACGCCTGCTCCAGCCGCGCCATCACCGCCGCCGACGGACTCGCCGCCAGCACCAATATCTCTGGTTTCATATCGCTATCCTCGTTCATGTGGCGATTGTACAAGGGACGGCGCACAACGTGGCTTTGCATGGACTTTCCGCCGGCATTTCCGTATGCTGGAAGCACCTTCCTGGAGCGCGCCCCGATTTGAACGTCCACGCCGCCACACCGCACCGTCCCGCCGCGCGCCGCTGGCTGCTGGCGGCGCTGGCGGCCTGCACGATGTTGTGCGGGACCGCCATGGCCGCCCCAGGGCGCTGGGACCTGCTGGCCACGCCCCTGTTCGAGCATCTAGGCCTGGAACAAGGGCTGCCGCATCCAATCGGCCTGACGCTGGCGCAGGACGGCGACGGCTACATCTGGGTCGGCACCCAGAGCGGCCTGGCGCGCTGGGACGGCTATCACATGCGCAGCTTCCACCACGACGCCGGCAACCCTGCCTCGCTGCCCGGCGATTTCGTCCAGGTGCTGCACGTGGATGTGCGCGGCCGGCTCTGGGTGGGCACGGCGGCGGCGGGACTGGGCATGTTCGACCGCCGCACCGAACAATTCAGCCGCCCCAGCGACGAATTGGGTAAGGGCCAGATCAGCGCCATCGCCAGCGACGCCAAGGGCAACCTGTGGCTGGGCACACCGCAGGGCCTGAAATACTACGACACCGTCCAGGGCACGGTGCGCCTCTACAGCCACGAGGAACATCCCGGCCTGCCCGACAACCAGATCCGCGCCCTGCTGGTGGACCGCGCCGGCACGCTGTGGATAGGCTCCGCCACCGGCCTGTCGCGCCTGCGCGACGGCGGCGCCATCACCCGGGTCGCCGTCGGCGGCGACGCCCACGGCGGCTGGAGCGACACCGTCATGTCCCTGGGCGAGAACAGCTTCGGCCAGATCGCCTTCGGCACGCTCAAGAGCGGCGTCGGCGTGGTCGATCCGGCCTCCGACCGGGGGCGCCTGCTCACCATCGCCGGCGTCAAGGAACTCCAGGCCAACATGGTGCTGGCGGTGGTCGAATCCACGCCCGGCACCTGGTGGGCCAGCACCTACGGCGGCGGCGTGGTGGAGTTCCGCAACGGCCAGGGGCGCCGCATCCTGCACCAACCGGCGGTGCCGCCAAGCCTGAGCAACGACCGCACCGCCGCCCTGCTGCGCGACCGCAGCGGCATGATGTGGGTGACCACCGAGCGTGGCGTCGACCTGTTCGATCCCCACAACGAGAGCGTCGACTCGGTGTTCGGCGCCCAGGGCGCGCCGGAAGCGGCGGTCACCGCGCTGATGACCGACCGTCAGGGCCAGGTGTGGATCGCGCTGGCCGACCAGGGCATCGACATCGTGCGGGCCGACGGTTCGCGCCGCGCCGCGCTGCGTCCCGATCCCGCCCATCCCGACAGCGCGCTGCCCAACCGGATGGTGCTGTCGCTGGCCGAAGCCGGCGGCGGCGAGGCGTGGATCGGCACCCAGCTTGGCCTCTACCGCACCCGAGACGGAGCGCGCGGGGTACGCCGCGTCCCGCTGCCCGAGGCGTATCCCTCGCCGCGCATCGGCACCATCCTGAACCGCAAGGGCGAACTGTGGCTGGGCACCTTCGACGGCCTGCTGCGCTACGATCCGGTCGCCGGCACGGTGCGCCGCTACGTGCAGGGCGCGGCCGACGCCGGAGGCCTGACCGACAACCGCGTCCACGCGGTGGTGCCCGACGCCGCCGGCGGCTTGTGGATCGCCACCCGCAACGGCTTGAACCGGCTGGATCCCGACAGCGGCAAGGTGGAACAGATCCACGCCCACCCCGAGCTGCCGTCCGCGCTGTCGGAGGCGGTCCTCCTCTCGCTGGCGCTGGACACGCGCGGCCGCCTGTGGGTGGGCACCTACGGCGGCGGCATCTGCGTGATGACCGGACGCGATGCGCATGGCGCGCCGGTGTTCCACCGTATCGCCACGCTGGGCGGGCTGGCGGCCGGCAGCATCATGTCGCTGCAGGCCGATCCCGTCGGCCGCATCTGGGCCGCCACCGCCGACAGCATCGCCGTGATCGACGCGGCCTCGTTCAAGGCGCGCGCGCTGACCCGCGCCGACGGCCTGGCGTTCCGCACCTTCTTCATCGGCGCCAGCACGGTCACGCCGGAACGCGACCTGGTGTTCGGCGCCACCGCCGGCATGGCGGTGGTCTATCCGGGAAGGCTGAGCGACTGGAGCTTCCGCCCGCCGCTGGTGATCAGCGCGGTGCGGCGCGACCAGCAGACGATCACGCCCGGGCAGATGGCCAGCGACCAGGGCCCGACGCTGACCCTCAAGCCGGAGAACCAGGGCTTCGAAGTGGAACTGGCGGCGCTGGACTTTTCCGCCCCGCAGCGCAACCGCTACGCCTACCTGCTCGAAGGCTTCGACCAGCACTGGGTGGAGGCCGACGCCAGCCGGCGCATCGCCGCCTACAAGCACCTGCCGCCCGGCGCCTACCGCCTGCGCATGCGGGGCAGCAACCGCGAAGGCATGTGGAACACCGAGGAGCTGCAACTGCGCGTGGTGGTGCTGCCGGCCTGGCACCAGACCTGGTGGGCCCGGCTCTGCTACCTGGTCGCCGCCTGCCTGCTGACGTGGGGGCTGGTGCGCTGGCGTGTGCGCCAGCTGCACCACAAGGGCGAGCGGCTGCAGGCGCTGGTCTACTCGCGCACCCGGCACCTGGAAAAGCTCAACGCCATCGTCAAGTCGATCAACGAGCAGCTCGATTTCGACGCGCTGCTGCACACCATCCTGCACGAATCGACCGTCATCGAAGGCGTCGATTCGGCGATCGCGCTGGTGCGCGAGGCCGGCACCGAGACCTTGTCGCTGCGCGCGGCGTGGGGCCGCATCGACGCGGCGGCGGACGCCTACAACATCGACCTGCGCCAGGCCGAGCTGCGCTACGCGCCGGCCGACTGCATGATCGCGCCGGACATCTTCGAAGTCCACCGCCGGCACACGCTGCCCGGCGACGTGTGCGCCCTGCTGTCGGTGCGCGTGGTGATCGACGGCCAGGTCGAAGGCTATCTGGTGTTCGAGAACTACCAGTACCGCGCCACCTTCGCCGCCAGCGACCTCGATCTGCTCAAGGCCCTGAAGGAGCCGTTCGTGTCGGCCTACCAGAAGGCGCGCGCGCTGCGGCTGCTGGAACAGGCGCGCGCCAACGCCGAAGCGGCCACCCGCGCCAAGAGCGACTTCCTGGCCAACATCAGCCACGAGATCCGCACGCCGATGAACGCCATCCTCGGCTTCGCCGGCCTGGGCACGCACCTGGACCTGCCGCCGCAGCCGCTGGACTACTTCCGCAAGATCGGCCGCGCGGGCCAGAGCCTGCTGGAGATCATCAACGACGTGCTGGACTTCTCCAAGATCGAATCGGGCAAGCTGGAACTGGAGGCCCTGCCCTTCGACCTGCCCGACACCCTGAGCCAGCTGGCCGACCTGTTCGCGTGGCGCGCCGCCGAGCGCGGGCTGGAACTGGTGATCTGGGCCGCGCCGGACGTGCCGTCCAACCTGCTGGGCGACCCGCTGCGGCTAAGCCAGATCCTGGTCAACCTGGTCGGCAACGCGCTCAAGTTCACGGCGCGCGGCCACATCGAACTGCGCGTGGAGCGCGACCACGGCGCGCCGGCGCCGGCCGACGCCTTTGGCCAGGCGCCCGTGGCGCTGCGCTTCGTGGTCGAGGACAGCGGTCTGGGTATCAGCAGCGAGCAGCAGGCGCGCCTGTTCCAGGCCTTCGCCCAGGCCGACGCCAGCACCACGCGCCTGTACGGCGGCACCGGCCTGGGGCTGGCGATCTCGCAGCAGCTGGTGCGCAAGATGGGCGGCGTGATCCAGGTCGACAGCGAACCTGGCGTCGGCAGCAGCTTCAGTTTCACCGTGGCGCTGCAGCCGGCCGCCGACCAGACGCCGCGCCAGGCGCCGCTGCCGCCGTCGGTGCTGGGCAAGCGCGTGCTGGTGGTGGACGACAGCGAGGCGGTGCGCCACATGCTCAAGATCCAGCTGGCCAGCATGGGCCTGAAGCCGCGCGCGGTGGCCTCGGGCACGGCGGCGGTGGCGGCCATGCAGCTGGAACCCTACGACATCCTGATGATGGACGCCGCCATGCCGGACCTGGACGGCATCGAAACCCTGCACCGCATCGCCGACGATCCGCAACTGTCGGCGGTGCCGGCGGTGCTGATGGTGACCGCCTACGCGCGCGAACACGATCGCGCCACCGCCGAACAAAGCCGCCTGATGCCCTTCATCGACAAGCCGGCCAGTCCCTACCTGCTGCGCGGCGCGGTGCTGGCGGCGCTGGGTATCGAGAGCGGCCAGCCGGCCGTCAAGCTGGCTGCGCCGCCGTCGCTGGCGGTGCAGCGCATCCGTGGCGCGCACGTGCTGGTGGTGGACGACAACAGCATCAACCAGCAGGTGGCCAGCGAAATCCTGCAGCGCGCCGGCGTCAAGGCGGACCTGGCCAGCAGCGGCGAAGAAGCCGCCCGCATGACCGCCGCCGGCGCCTACGACGCGGTGCTGATGGACATCCAGATGCCGGACATGGACGGCTACCAGGCCACGGCCCTGATCCGCGCCGACCAGGCCCACGGCAAGCTGCCCATCATCGCCATGACCGCGCACGCGGTGGCCGGCTACCGCGAGCGCTGCCTGGAGATGGGCATGAACGACTACGTCACCAAGCCGATCGATCCCGACACCCTGTACGCGGTGCTGGCGACCTGGGTCGAACCAGGCCCCGCGCGCGCCGAGGCGGCCGATCCCGCGCCGGCGCGGGGCGCGCCGGACCGGGCCCCGTCCATCGCGGTGCGCGGCATCGACATGGAGGCGGCGATGGAACGGCTGGGCGGCCAGGGCCGCCTGCTGGAGCGCTTGCTGGGCCTGTTCGCCAAGGACTTCGGTGCGAGTTTGCAACAGATTCAAGATGCAATCGACCACGGCGACTTCCTGAAGGCGGCCGACCAGGTGCACAAGATACGCGGCGCGGCCGGTAACATCTCGGCAACGGATTTGTTCGAGACGGCCACCGCGCTGGAAGACCGTCTGCGCGACGATCCCCCTGCGCTGACCGATTTGCTGATGGCTTTCGCGCAGGCGTTCGATGTCGTAATGGAAAGCGCGCGCGGGAACGCTGACGGGCCGCCCGACCGCGCCACGGAACTGGCCCGGACCGGCTAGCGTCTTGATAGTTGCGAATCCGCTTGAGATGGCGCCGGCTTTGGCCTACGATGGTCTTGCGTTTCGACACGCGACATTTCCATATACCCACACGAAAGGTTCAGACATGGCCATGCACTCCCCGCAAGATCTCGATCTGCTGCTGTCCAAGCTGTCCGGCGACGACGAGTTCCGCACCAGTTTTCTGAAGGATCCGCAACTGGCGTTGGGCACCCTGGGCATCGAGCTCGATGCCGACCAGATTCCCGCCCTGCGCAGCCTGCCCGCCAAGGAAGTCTTCATCGCCAGCCGCCGCGCCATCAAGGGCAAGCTGGAAAACGCCGCCGGCGCGGTTCCGTTCTTCCTGTCGGGCCGGCGCTAGCCCCGTGGGTTACGGTGGGGCCTACGGTTCGTAGCGCAATTCCACCGTATCCCGCGCGCCGGAAGCCGGTCCGCAGCCGCATACGGCGATCACCATATCCTTCAAGGGATCGAGCCCGAACACCCGCTCGATATCGATCTCGTTCACCGCCGCCGTCACAAAGGCCGGCATCCCCGCCTCGGTGGCCAGCAGATAGAAAGTCTGCGACAGATGGCCGGCGTCGAGCAGCAACGCGCGGTAGGCCTTGGCGTGATTGCGGTACTTCCAGAAGTTGCGCTCTACCCGCGCCGCCAGCACCACCATCATCGGCGCATCGACAAACCAATCCTGGTCGGCCACCATGCGCAGCGCCAGTTCTGCGGTTTGCGCGGTGTCCATCGCCGTCAAAGGCTCCAAGGCGTGACGCACCGGATGGTAGTGATACAGGCCGGGCGCGACGCCCTCGACGCGCTGCGCCAGCACATAGGCCTCCACCGGATGCAGGCCGCCGGCCGAGGGGCTGAGCTTTTTGAGCACGAAGGCGTCGGGCGCCATTTCGCGCTCGCCCTGCGAACCGAAGGCGCGCTGCAGCAGCCGCGCGACGGTGGCGATGGGCAGCGCGGCGGCGGGATCGAAATTGCGGCCGGTGTAGCGCTGGAACAGCGTGTCGTCGAGGCGCGCACGATCGGGGTACGGCAGCGCGATGGCGTCGCCCTCGGCGCAGCGTTCGATGACCGGGCCTGGCGGCGTGCCGTATGAGACCACCAGCTCCTCGAAGCTGGGGAACTGCATGCCCTTGTCGACCCGCATGTCGCCCCAACGGCTGAACATGTGCGCGGCGGCCGACAAGGGCCGCCAGTTCTGGGAGCGCAGCGTTTCGTCGCGTTCGCGGAAGCGGGCGTCGTCGCCGATCAGCAGGCCGCATTCGAGCAGGCGGGCGATCACGGCGGCGCCGTACTGCTGCGCGCAGTCGGCGCTTTCCTGCCACAGCGTCAGGCCGATCCCGCCCAATGCCGCCACCTCGTCCGGCGTGACTTCGACCTCCTCGCCCAGATGCGGCGCCAGCGCCATCCAGCGCATGGACGCGCCGAGCGGGCCGTCGCCGGCGAACAGTGCTGTCCAGTCGATATCCAAATCCTCGCGGGGTTCCAGGAACAACACGGCGCAACGTCTGATCAGCATGATGGACTCACCTTGAAAGTTAGCCTTGCAAACTCCAGCGGCCTAATGCGGTGTAGGGCAGGTTCTGGCCGATGTGACTGTGGACCAGCACCAGTTCGCGCACCGTCCACTCAACCGGAGCGACGGCTTGCGGCGGGACCGTCACATCATCGTACAGCAGTGTGACGTGCGGCGTATAGCTGGGCGGGTTGCCGGGCAGTCCGGCCTTGAGCAGGGCCGTCGCGAGACTTTTATACAGGGAGCCAAGGCCGCTCACGCCATCGCCGCCGGCCAGCACGAACGGGCGGTTGCGGGCACGGTTGACGAAGGTCTGGACCATGTCGAAGCAGACGGCGAAAGGCGCCGTTGCCGCCGCCACCGAAGCGGCGGTCTGCCCTGCCCGCGCGACCAGGCTGTCCGGCATGCCGGGAAAGTCGCCCAGGTTGCACAGCGTGGCGTGCAGGCGCGCGTCGGCGATGGGGCGGCCGCGCATGGCGTGTGCGGTCTTCAGCTCGGCGGTGAGGTGGTGGATGCGGGCGATGGCCCCGGCGTCGGGCAGGACCGCAAAGAAGATGCGGTCCGTCGGCTGTGGCTCGGGTTCGAAGCCCGGCAGTAAGGTCTGTTGTGTCATGGGCCTCAGTTTAACGCTTGACAGCGTCGATTACAACTGTAATCATTTGCAGCGATTACACCTGTAAATGAAAGAGCGTATGAAAGCCATCCCGCAGATCAGCGAAGCCGAATCGGTCGTCATGGAGGCGTTGTGGACGCATAGCCCGCGCAGCGCGGAGGACGTCGCCGCCGCCATCGGCGACGAGCGCGCCTGGCAGGAATCCACCGTCAAGACCTTGTTGAACCGGCTGCTGCGCAAGAACGCCGTCAAGGTGCAGAAGGATGGGCGGCGCTATCTCTACTCGGCGGCGATCACGCGCGAGCAGTGGCTGCACAGCGAGAGCAAGGGCTTCCTGGACCGGCTGTTCGACGGCCGCGTGGCGCCGCTGGTGGCGCACTTCACTCGCCACCGCAAATTGAGCGCGACCGACCTGCAGGAACTCAAGCGCCTGATCGGAGAGCTCGATGACGGCAAATGACATCGCCGCCCTGCTGCCCGCAGTGCTGCGCGCCACCGTCGTACTGAGCGTGGCGGTGATCGCGGTGTGCGTGCTGAGGGTGCCGCTGCGCCGCTGCTTCGGTCCGGGCGTTGCCTATGCCGCGTGGCTGGCCGTGCCCCTGTGCGCGCTGTCCGCGCTGATGCCCGCCGCGCCGGAAGGCAGCGTGCTGGCGCTGCGCGCCGCGCCCTCCGCCCAATCGTTCACTGCGGCGATGCGCGAGTTGGCGCCGGTGTCCTCATCGATGGGTGTGAGCGGCTGTATCGTGCTGGTTTGGTTGGTTGGCGCGCTGGGCGCGGCCGCGCTGCAGATCGGCCGGCAAAGGGCTTACCTGCGCGGCCTCGGCAAGCTTACGCGGCGCGGCGACATCACGTATGCGGACTCGCTGCCGGGCGGGCCCGCGCTGGTCGGTCTGTGGCGGCCCGTGGTCGTGGTCCCGGCGGACTTCGACCACCGCTACACGCCTGAGGAACGCGAACTGATACTGGCGCACGAACGCACCCATGCCAGCCACCGCGACCCGTGGGCGAACGCCGCCGGCGCAGCCTTGCGCTGCCTGAACTGGTTCAATCCCCTGGTCCATATCGCCGAACGCCTGATGCGCGCGGACCAGGAGCTCGCTTGCGACGCTGGCGTCATCCGCCGCCATCCCGGCGCGCGCCGCAGCTACGCCAAGGCGATGCTGAAAACCCAGTTGTCGGCGCAAGAAGCACCACTCACATGTCAATGGCAATCCACCCACCCGCTGAAAGAGAGAATCATGAGCCTGACCCACACCACACCGTATGCCTTGCGTATGACCGGCCGCTTCCTGGTGGCCACGGCCCTTGCCGCTGGCAGCTGGGCCGCCTGGGCGGCGCAGGAAGCACCCAAGGGCCAGCTTTACGATGTCGCGGTGAGACTGAGCGTGGACGGCGCCACCAGCGCGCCGCACCTGCATACGCGGAGCGGCGAAGCGGCAGGCTTCCGCAGCGGCAAAGGCGCCCGGCAATGGCAGGCGCAGCTCACGCTCACGCCGGCGGACAACGGCAAGATGTTCATCAGCGCCGTTGTGAAGCACGCCGGCAAACCGGTCGGCAAGCCGGGCCTGCTGGTGGCGCTGGGCGAACCTGCCACGGTCAAGATCGACACCGATGACAAATCGCACATGGAGATGGAGCTGACGGTCACGCAGCTCCCGAAATAGGCCTGGCGCCTTACTGGGCCGACTGCTTGCGCCGGCGCTTGGCGATGGCGCCGAGCAAGGCCACGCCGCCGAGCATCATCGCCCATTGTTCGGGCTCCGGCACGGCGGTGACGCGCACGGTGAACTTGCCGGAGTAATCGGCGAGGCCGTTCGGCGCGCTGCCGAACACGCCGACCAGATCGGGGTTGGCGTTCGGCAGCGCCGGATTGGCGTAATCGAACCAGGTGAAGTTGCTCAGCGTGACAGTGTGCTGGCCCGAGATGAAGGACAGCGAATTGGCGGCCGACACTTCATCCCCATTGATGATGCCCAGGCTGCCATGTCCATACGCCGTGGGCGCCGGGGCGGCGATATTGAACGGGACAAACGCGGAGACGCCTGGCACGCTGACGCCGTTGAAGAACAGGTTCAGGCCTGCCCAGGGCGTGGGCCAGTTGAAGCCGCCGCCGTCGGCGCGCAAGTAGAAGGTGTAGGTGCCCGGAATGGACAGATCCTGGTGGATCGACGTCGCCGCGCCGTTGCCGCTGTTGACGAGGGAACCGGCGTCGTTCCGTGCGGTAAGCAGATAGAGGTTGGCGGCGCCATTGCCGCCGGTGGTATCCCAGCCGTTGCCGATGTAATTGCCTGCGGCGTTGATGTCGTACACCGATGCGCCGGTGAGGGACAAGGTTTCCGCCGAAGCAGTGTTCATCCAAGTCCCACCCAATGCGGCCGAGACGACACCGGCCAACAAAATCGATTTCTTCAAAATAAGCTCCTGTTCAAATGTGGCGATCCACCCGAAACGCAAGCTTACCATGAAAGAGTGCAAATTTAACAATGCAATACCGGCAACATGCCAGCTATACGATAACAGCAATAGCTTTTCCACAATGTTTGCGATAGGCTATTATTTCCTGGCCGCAGGCCATATTCCCAAGGAGAAACCATGAAATCGAAAATGATCATTGCGGGTTTGGTAGCCGCAGTCTGCGCAGCGAGCGCGTTCGCCGCGCCGGCGCCCTACATGTGGTACAAGAGCAAGCTGAACGGCTCGCTGGCATGCTCGAACGCCTACATGGGCAGCGGCTGGGAACCGCAACCGCAGCTGGGCACGTTTAAAAACGCCTCCTGCCGCTAATCAACTTTGGGGTCAAGTCTGACATTCGGACACGGCCTCTGCCGTAGCAGGCCTGCTACGGCAGAGGCCGTGTCCGAATGTCAGACTTGACCCCAATTTTTTTGTTCGAATGTCAGGCTAAGCCAAATTTTATTTGACGCGCTGCTTCTCCAGCTTGCGTGCCAACGTGCGGCGGTGCATGCCTAGCCGGCGCGCGGCTTCCGATATGTTGAAGTCGGTCTCCGCGAGTACCGTGTGGATGTGCTCCCACTCCAGCGTCTTGACCGAGGTGGCGCGGTTGGTCAGCTCCAGCTCAGCGGCGCCCGCGACGTGCTCGAACGCGGCTTCGATGTCGTCCGTGTTGGAGGGCTTGGCCAAATATTGACAAGCGCCCAGCTTGATCGCTTCCACCGCCGTGTTGATGCTGGCGAAGCCGGTCAGCACGACGATCAACATCTCGGCGTCGTGCTGATGCAGCATCTGCACGCAGGCCAAACCCGATGAGTTCCCCTTGAGCTTGAGATCCACCACGGCGTAGCCCGGCGAGTGATCGACCAGCAGCCCGCTCGCTTCATCCACGTTTTCGGCCAGCAGCACCTTGTACCCGCGCCGCTCGAACGAGCGCCCCAGCGTGCGGGCGAAGGCGGCGTCGTCCTCGACCAGCAACAGCACGCGTTCTTCTTCAGTAGTCATATTGATTCGTTTCCGGTTTGATTTCGATCTCCGACAGCGGCAGCGTCAGCCGCACCAGCGCGCCGCCGTGCTGCAGGTTCGACGCCGTCACCGCGCCGCCCAGCGTGCGCGCGACGTTCACCACCAGGAACAGCCCCAGGCCTCCGCCCGGCCTTCCCTTGCTTGAATTGTAGGGTTTGCCCAGCTGCGCCAGGATCGCCGGCGCGAAGCCCGGCCCGGCATCGGTCACCTGCAGCACCAGCTGCCCGTCCTTCACGCCGGCCTCCATGCGCAGCCATTGCGGCGAGGCCTCCAGCGCATTGTCCAGCACGTTGCAGATCATTTGCTTGAGCGTCGAGTCCGACACCACCGGATGGTCGGGCACGATGCGGTTGTCGTATTCGAAATCCACCACCGGCCGCCCCACCCGCCATTCCGCCACCAGATCCGCCAGGAAGGTGTTGACCGTGGTGGCCGCCGACGATTCGCCGCGCGTCTCCCCCGCCGACAGCAGGATGCCGCTGACGATGGACTTGCAGCGCATGAGCTGGGTCTGCATCTCGCCGATCTCTTCCAGCAGCTCGCCGTTGGCCTTGAACTCGGGCATGTGCTTCCAGTCGCCCAGGATCACCGCCAGCGTGGCCAGCGGCGTGCCCAGCTCGTGCGCGGCGCCCGAGGCCAGCAGGCCCATGCGGATGATGTGGTCTTCCTCGGCGGCGCGCTGGCGCAGGTCGGCCAGCTTGGTGGCCGTCACCCGCATGTTGCGCATGATGCGCGTGATGAAGATGACCAGCAGCGCCGCGTCCAGCACGAAGCAGATCAGCATGCCCTGCACGTACAGGCTGAGGATGCCGCGACCATGGTCCAGCGGCAGCGACAGCGGCTCGGAGAACAACGCCAGCCCGGCGATGCAGGTGCCGGTCACGCCGACGATGGTCCAGGTCGACCACGCCTCCAGCAGCACCGCGCCCAAAATCACGTGCAGCAGGTACAGGAACACAAAGGGATTGGTGGCGCCGCCGCTCAGGTAGAGCTGGGCCGTCAGGCTGGCGATGTCCACCGTCAGCGCCAGCAGCAGCTCGCTGTTGGACACCACCTGGTTTTCCTGCCAGCGCAAGGTGCTGGCGATGTTGAAGGCGATCAGGCACGCCAGCACGTTGAGCATGGCCGGCAGCGGCAGCCGCACGTCGAACACCATGGTGGCGGCGAAGATGGTGGTGATCTGGCCGATCACGGCGATCCAGCGCAGCTGGATCAGCTGCTGCATGTTCTTGTGTCCGGCCGCGTGGGTGATGGTGTTGGCCGAGGCCTTCACCGCCGCCAGCGGCTCGATGACCGGCGCGTTCGGCCGGCCCCTGTCATACGGATTGTCGTTTTTCCTTGCCATTTATGCTTGTTTTTTTGATTTGCGCCCCTCGCGGACGACCCATGCGGCGCCGCCGACAATCATCAGCGCCAGCGCGTACCAGGTGACAGCATAAACCAAATGGTTGTTGACGAAGGAAACTACCGTCAGTCCGCCGAGCGGTTCGCCCTCCGCCGGAGCGCCGCGGCTGGCGTCGGCGTCGACGAAATACGGCGCCACGGCCGCCAATCCGCGCGCGCGGGCGATGGCTTGCACGTCGCGCGTGTACCAGTAGTTGCGGGCCGGCTCGTTGGCGCGCAGGCGTCCCCTCGCCTCGCCCAGCCGCAGCAGGCCGGTGACGGTGACCGTGTCGCCGCCGCGCGCGCAGGCGTCGGCCGGCGCGGCGGGGGCGCGGGCGGCGGCGCCCAGCCGCCGGAACCGGCGCGGATGAAGCCACGGTTGACCATGACGATGGCGCCGTCCGGCGTGCACAGCGGCGTCAGCACCCAGTAGCCGATGCCGCGGTCCAGCGAGGCCAGCACCTGCGTGTCCGAACCCTTCAGGTAGTGGCCGCTCAGCCGCACGCGGCGGTAGTCGTCGGCCTCGGCGTTCAGCTGCGGCCACTGTGCCACGCTCGGCGCATCGACCGGCGCGGCGTGCACGCGCTGCCCGACGCGTTCGATCAGCGCCAGCTTCCATTGCAGGCGATATAACTGCCACGTCCCCAAAGCAAAAAACCCTGCAAACATCACCCCGGCCGCAATGGCCAGGATGATGCGCAGGGCGCTGGAACGTGGGCGCGATGGCCCGTCCATCATTGCATGTCGCGCATGTTGTGCACGTCCGTGCCCATGGACGGCATCATGTTGACGTTCATGTGGTACATGACCCAGATCGATCCGGCCAGCACGATGACCAGCAACACCAGCGTGAACAAGGTCGCCAGCAGCGACCAGCCGCCTTCGATCTTGCCGTTCATGTGCAGGAAGTACACCATGTGCACCACCACCTGGACGGCGGCGAAGGCCAGGATCACCGCGGCGGTGGTGCTGGACTTGTCGAAGGCCTTGTGCATCACCAGCCAGAACGGAATCGCGGTCAGGATCACCGACAGCACGAAGCCGATCGCGTAGTCCTTCAGGCTGCCGTGCGGCACGGCGTCGTGGCCGTGGCCATGGCCGTGGTCATCATGGCCGTGGTGGTCGTGATTGTGTGCGCTCATGGCAGGACTCCCATCAGATAAACAAAGGTAAACACACCGATCCAGATCACGTCCAGGAAGTGCCAGAACATCGACAGGCACATCAGGCGACGGTTGTTTTCCGGCGTCAGGCCGTGCTTGGCCAGCTGGAAGATCAGCGTGACCAGCCAGATCGAACCGAACGTCACGTGCAGGCCGTGGGTGCCGACCAGCGCGAAGAACGAGGTCAGGAACGCGCTGCGTTGCGGACCGGCTCCTTCGTGGATCAGGTGAACGAATTCATCCAGCTCCAGGTACAGGAAGGCCAGGCCGAACAGGCCGGTGATGGCCAGCCAGACGATGGTGCCCTTCACGCTCTTGCGCTGCGCGGCGATCATGGCGAAGCCGTAGGTGATCGACGACATCAGCAGGAAGCCGGTGTTGAGCGCCACGGTCGGTAGGTCGAACAGCTCGGCGCCGGTCGGGCCGCCCGCGTAGTTGCGGCCGAGCACGGCGTAGGCGGCGAACAGGCCCGCGAACAGCAGGCAGTCGCTCATCAGGTAGAGCCAGAAGCCCAGCAGCGTGCCGTTCTCCGGGTGGTGTTCGCGCACGTAGTAGCGTGCGCTTGGGTCGGCGCTCACGGCGCCGTTAGCGATAGTTTCAGACATGGCTTTCCAGCAGACGAGTATGCGCTTCTTCGGTGCGGATGACTTCTTCCGCAGGGATGTAGAAATCGCGCTTGTAGTTAAAGGTGTGCGTGATGATGGCAACCATCATGGCGACGAACGCCAGGCCGGCCGGGATCCACATCTGCCAGACCATGGCGAAGCCCAGCGCGGCAGCCAGCGCCGAGATGATGAAGCCGGCGGCGGTGTTCTTCGGCATGTGGATGGCCACGAAGCCCTTGGTCGGACGCTGGTAGTGGTTGGCCTTCATGTCGGCCCAGCTGTCGCTCTCGTGCACGACTGGCGTGAAGGCGAAGTTGTAGTCCGGCGGTGGCGACGAGGTGGCCCACTCCAGCGTGCGGCCGCCCCATGGGTCGCCGGTCACGTCGCGCAGCGCTTCGCGGTTTTTCCAGCTGACGTAGAACTGCACCAGCATCGCGCCGATACCCGCGGCGATGATCAGCGCGCCGATGGCGGCGATCACGAACCATTTTTGCAGCGACGGATCTTCGAAGTGGTTCATGCGGCGGGTCACGCCCATGAAGCCCATCACGTACAGCGGCGTGAAGGCGACCCAGAAGCCGACCAGCCAGCACCAGAACGAGACCTTGCCCCAGAACTCGTCCAGTTTGAAGCCGAACGCTTTAGGGAACCAGTAGTTGATCGCGGCGAAGCAGCCGAACACCACGCCGCCGATGATGACGTTGTGGAAGTGGGCGATCAGGAACAGCGAGTTGTGCAGCACGAAGTCGGCTGGAGGCACGGCCAGCATCACGCCGGTCATGCCGCCGATGACGAAGGTCAGCATGAAGCCCACGGTCCACATCATCGGCACGTCGAAGCGCACGCGGCCCTTGTACATGGTGAACAGCCAGTTGAAGATCTTGGCGCCGGTCGGGATCGAGATGATCATCGTCGTGATGCCGAAGAACGAGTTCACCGACGCGCCCGAGCCCATCGTGAAGAAGTGGTGCAGCCAGACCAGGTAGGACAGGATGGTGATCACGACGGTGGCGTACACCATCGAGGTGTAGCCGAACAGCTTCTTGGCGCTGAAGGTCGAGACGATTTCCGAGAACACGCCGAACACCGGCAGCACCAGGATGTACACCTCAGGGTGGCCCCAGATCCAGATCAGGTTGACGTACAACATCGGGTTGCCGCCGAGGTCGTTGGTGAAGAAGTTGGTGCCGACCATGCGGTCCAGCGACAGCATCGCCAGGGTGACGGTCAGGATCGGGAAGGTGGCGACGATCAGCGCGTTGGTGCACAGCGCGGTCCAGGTGAAGACCGGCATTTTCATCATGTTCATGCCCGGCGCGCGCATCTTGACGATGGTGGCGATCAGGTTGACGCCCGATAGCGTGGTCCCCACCCCGGCCACCTGCAGCGACCAGATGTAGTAGTCGACCCCGACGTCCGGCGAGGCGGCGATGCCCGACAGCGGCGGGAAGGCCAGCCAGCCGGTGCGGCCGAATTCGCCGACGAACAGCGAGACCATGGTCAGCATGGCGCCGAAGGTGGTCATCCAGAACGAGAAGTTGTTCAGGAACGGGAACGAGACGTCGCGCGCGCCGATCTGCAGCGGCACCACGTAGTTCATCAGGCCGGTCACCAGCGGCATCGCCACGAAGAAGATCATGATCGTGCCGTGGGCCGTGAAGATCTGGTCGTAGTGGTGCGGCGGCAGCATGCCGGCGTTGTCGCCGAAGGCGATCGCTTGTTGGGCGCGCATCATCAGCGCGTCGGCGAAGCCGCGCAGCAGCATGATGATCGCCAACACCATGTACATGATGCCGATTTTCTTGTGGTCGATGGAGGTGATCCAGTCGCGCCACAGCGGGCCCCACAGGCGGAATTTGAACATCGCGGCCAGGAAGGCCAGGCCGCCGATCGCCACCATGGCGAAGGTGCCGATCAGGATGGGCTCGTGGTATGGAATTGCTTCCAGCGACAGCCGCCCAAAGATCAGTTTGGTCAGGTTGAGATCAGACATGGTCATTCTTTACGGAGTGGTTGGGCCGTGGCGGTGGCGACTTTAGGCTCGCACACATCTTTCGGCAGTTCTTTCGCGGTGGCGGCGGCCTGCATGCGCATGGCGTCCTGCTCCATCTGCGCGTTCATGCAGGTCGAGCCTTCGGCCACGCAGCGGTTCAGCACCAGGTCGTACAAGCCTTTGTCGACGCTGCCGAAGTGCATGATCGGATGCTTGATGGTCGGCTTGTCCAGGTCCAGGTAGCCGGCGCGGGTCAGCGTGCCGCCGCCGGCGCGGGTCTTGGCGACCCATGCGTCGAAGTCGGCCTGGCTGACGCCGTGGTACTTGAACTTCATGTCCGAGAAACCGGCGCCGCTGTAGTTCGACGAGAAGCCGTCGTACACGCCCACCTTGTTCATCACCGCGTTCAGTTGCGTGTCCATGCTGGGCATGGTGTAGACCATGCCGGCCAGCGCGGGGATGTAGAACGCGTTCATCACGCTCGACGACGTCATGTGGAAACGCACCGGCACGTCGATCGGGGTCACCAGCTCGTTGACGGTGGCGATGCCTTGTTCAGGGTAGATGAACATCCACTTCCAGTCCATCGCCACGACCTGCACTTCCAGCGGCTTGACGCCGACCGCCACCGGACGGTTTTCGTCGATGCGGCTCAGCGGACGGTATGGGTCCAGCAAGTGGGTATAGATCCAGGTGATCAGGCCCAGCACGATGATGATCAGCAGCGGAGCGCCCCAGATCAGCAGTTCGAGCTTGGTCGAGTGGTCCCAGTCCGGCTTGTACTCGGCGGAAGTGTTGGACTTCCGGTAGCGCCAGGCGAACAGGCAAATCAGGAACATGACGGGGACGATAATCAACAGCATCAGCAGGGTTGACACAACAACAAGATGTGCCTGCTGGGCTGCGATATCACCGGACGGGTTCAACACGACCGTGTTGCAGCCTGCTAGCCACAACAGCGGCGCGAGGAACAGTCCACGACGCGCGAGAGGAGGAATCATAGGTAATCTACGTTACAGTATGTGGATGATGTGTTACTGTACCAATCACGGAATGTTCCTGCCATTGGACACTTTGTCCCAGGGGCCGGGGCATGATCGTGATAAAAATATCAACGCAGGAGACAGAGACCATGGCCACTACGACTACACCAAATGGCGTGCATGTTGGCGCCCAAGAACCATCTCAGGCCGGTAATGATGCACGCAACATCAATGCACGGGACGACGACCACATCTCACCGGGCGAAATAGCGGTCGGCGTGGTGATCGGCCGCGCATCCGAGTATTTCGATTTCTTTGTCTACGCGATCGCCTCCGTGCTGGTGTTCCCTTCGCTGCTGTTCCCGTTCGACGGGCGGCTGGAAGGCACCTTGTACGCCTTCACCATCTTCTCTTTTGCCTTTATTGCAAGACCGATCGGCACCGTGATCTCGATGGCCATCCAGCGCCGCTACGGGCGCGAGGCCAAGCTGACCGGGGCGCTGCTGCTGCTCGGCTCCACCACCGCCGGCATCGCCTTCCTGCCCTCGTACGCCGACAACGGCTTCTATTCCATCCTGATCCTGTCGGTGCTGCGCATCGGCCAGGGCCTGGCGCTGGGCGGCTCGTGGGACGGCTTGCCGTCGCTGCTGGCGCTCAACGCCCCCGAAAACAAGCGCGGCTGGTACGCGATGCTGGGCCAGCTCGGCGCGCCGGTCGGCTTCTTCATCGCCGCCGGGCTGTTCTGGTACCTGATCGGCAACCTGAGCGACCTGGACTTCATGGACTGGGGCTGGCGCTATCCGTTCTACGTGGCCTTCGCCATCAACGTGGTGGCGCTGTTCGCCCGCCTGCGCCTGACCTCGACCAGCGAGTACGCCAAGCTGCTGGAAGAGCGTGAGCTGCAGCCGACCAGCGTGATCGAAATGGCCAGCTCGCAGGGCCGCAACCTGATCATCGGCGCCCTCGCCGCCCTGGCCAGCTACGCGCTGTTCCACCTGGTGACGGTGTTCCCGCTGTCGTGGATCACGATCTACTCGCCGCGCTCGGTCACCGGCTTCCTCGGCACGCAGATGGTGGGCGTGGCGCTGATGGCGGTGGGCGTGGTGGCCTCCGGCGTGATCGCCGACCGCATCGGCCGCCGCCGCACGCTCGGTTCGCTGGCCATCCTGATCGCGGTGTTCAGCGGCTTCGTGCCGACGCTGCTCAACGGCGGCGAAGGCGCGCAGGACACCTTCATCATGCTGGGCTTCGCGCTGCTGGGCCTGTCGTACGGCCAGGCCGCCGGCGCCGTGACGGCCAACTTCCCGGCACAGTACCGCTACACCGGCGCGGCCTTCACGTCCGACCTGGCATGGCTGGTGGGCGCGGGCTTCGCGCCGCTGGTGGCGCTGGGCGTGTCGTCGCAGTTCGGGCTGGCGTATGTGGGCTTGTACCTGCTGTCGGGAGCGGTCTGCTCGCTGGCGGCGCTGAGCCTGAACCGCGCGCTGGATATCCGCAACTAATCCACCCGGACGCCCGGCTGCACCGCCAGCCGGACGCCCTCTCCTGTGGCAAAATAAGCAAACTTTCCCACACGGAGTATCAAATGAAGGTATGCATCGTCGGCGCCGGCGCCATAGGCGGTTTCATCGGCGCGCGCCTGGCCGCGGCCCAGGCCTGCGACCTGAGCGCGTACGCGCGCGGCGACACGCTCGCCGCGCTGCGCCAACATGGCTGGCGCCTGCAACAAGGCGACGTCCTGACCCAAGCCCCCGCCCGCGCCAGCGACAACGCGGCGGAACTGGGCCCGCAAGACGTGGTCATCATCGCCGTCAAAGGCCAGGCATTGGCCGCCGTGGCGCGGCAGATCGCCCCGCTGATCGGCCCACACACCCTCATCCTGCCCGCCATGAACGGCGTCCCCTGGTGGTTCGGCCACGGCGTGCCGGCCATCGGCAGCGAACCCTTGACCAGCGTCGACCCCGGCGGCCTGATCGCGTCGGCTTTGCCCTACCGGCAAGTGCTGGGCTGCGTGGTCCACGCCGCCACCTCGGCCCCCTCGCCCGGCCTGGTCAGCCACAAGATGGGCAATCGCCTGATCATCGGCGAGCCGGCCGGCGGCGAGTCCGAGCGCGCGCAGCAACTCGGTGCGCTACTGCGGCTGGGCGGCTTCGACGTCGAGGTATCGGCCGACATCCGCCACGACATCTGGTATAAATTATGGGGAAACATGACCCTGAATCCGGTCTCGGCCATCACCGGCGCGACGGCGGACCGCATCCTGGACGACCAGCTGGTGGCCGAGTTCTGCCGCGCGGCGATGCGCGAGGCGGCCGTCATCGGCGAGCGCATCGGCTGCCATATCGCCGAAACACCCGAGCAGCGTCACCTGGTCACGCGCAAGCTGGGCGCGTTCAAAAGCTCCATGCTGCAGGATGCCGAAGCCGGCCGCACGCTGGAGCTGGATGCGCTGGTGGCGTCCGTGCGCGAGATCGGCCAGCGCCTGCAACTGGCCACCCCGCACATCGACGCCCTGCTGGGCCTGACCCGGCTGTTCGGCCGCGTCCACGGCCTCTACCCGGAAGCCCCTCAATAAATCAACGGCCTAGCGCTCGTCGCGGTTGCCGCGTTCATCACGGCTGCCCGACTGGCGCTGGGCCGGATCGCTGTTTTCCTTGTTCTTCGTATCGCGGCTGGTGTCCACGCTTTGCTGCTGGCTGCCGCCACGCGTACCGCTCTGCTGCGAGCCTGGCGTGCCCGACTGCTTTGCCTCATCTGGCTTCTGGCGCTGGGTCATGATCGTCTCCTGTCAAAGTTATTGAAGGCCGGCATCGCCGGCAGCCCATCATCTTCCAGTCAGCCACAGCGTGGTATAGGCGCGCCGCCCACGCCGATGTAAGACCAGGCTGAGTTCCCGGAGAACATACGGCGTTGCGCAAATGCCTCAATGTTGCAAACGCGGCCATTTCAGTTTCCCCGGCGCTCACTCCGCATGACTCGCACAGCCATGCGTTTGGCTTCCAAAGCCACTGCAAAGTCGCCAGTCACTCTGCGGTTTCGCTCTAAGATCGGCTCATTGCAGTAATGACACCGTTTCTGAGAAACCGCTATGACACCAGCATTGAACGTCCACGCAGCACTGTCGGGGAAGCGCGTACTGATCACCGGCAGCACCGGCTTCCTCGCCAAGGTCGTGCTGGAGAAACTGATCCGCAGCGTGCCCGACATCGCCCGCATCGTGCTGGTGATACGCGGCGGCCGAGGCAAGACCAACGGCGACGCCCGCATCCGCTTCGAGCGCGACATCGCCACCTCCTCCGTGTTCGACCGCCTGCGCGCCGAACGCCCGGCCTTCCTGGCCGAATTCTTCGCCGAGCGCATCGAATGCGTGACCGGCGAAGTGACCGCGCCCTGCTTCGGCCTGAAACTGACCGAGTTCAACGCGCTGGCCCGCCGCGTCGACCTGGTGATCAACGCCGCCGCCAGCGTCAACTTCCGCGAGGCGCTGGACGAGGCGCTGGCCATCAACGCCCTCAGCGTGCAGCACGTCGCCGAACTGGCGCGCGCCGCCAACGCGCCGCTGGTGCAGGTATCGACCTGCTACGTCAACGGCTACAACCGGGGCGACATGCTGGAGCAGAACGTCACCCCCGCCCGCGCCGCCATCCCGCGCCACAGCGACGGCCATTATGATTTATACGGTTTACTCCAACACCTGCAGCACCGCGTGGCCGCCGTCAAGGCCGAGACCAGCGATCCCGAACAACAGACGCGCCGCCTGACGGAACTGGGCATCGCCGAGGCCAACTACCACGGCTGGAACGACACCTACACCTTCACCAAATGGATGGGCGAACAGCTGGCGATGCAGGCCATGCGCGGCCGCACACTCACCATCGTGCGCCCGTCCATCATCGAAAGCACCTTGCAGGAGCCGGCGCCCGGATGGATCGAAGGCGTCAAGGTGGCCGACGCCATCATCCTGGCCTACGCGCGCGGCAAGACCAGCTTCTTCCCGGCCAAGGCCGATGAAATCGTCGACATCGTGCCGGCCGACCTGGTGGCCAACAGCATCGTGCTGGCCGCCGCCGAAGCGCTGACCGAACGCGGAAGCACGCGCATCTACCAGGCCTGCACCGGCTCCGCCAATCCGATCTCGGTCGGGCGCGTGATTGAGCTGTTCCAGACCGAATCGCAGCGCAACTGGCGCAACTACGAACGGCTGTTCTACAACGAACCGAAACATGGCTTCCGCGTCGTCAGCCGCCCGGTATTCCTGTTGATGCTGCGAGCCATGAGCCTCGGCGCAACCGCCTGGAGCGGCGTGCGCCGCCTGCTGGGCGCGGGCGACTCGCCCAAGCTGGAAGCGTTGCGTACCACGCAGCTGCTGGCATTGACGTTCTCGTTCTACACCGCGCCGCGCTACGTGTTCCACAACAAATCGCTGATGGCGCTGGCGCAGCGCTTTGGCAGCGAAGACCGCGCACGCTACGGGGTCGACCCGGCCGCCATCGACTGGCCGGACTACCTGTGCCGCATCCACATGACGGGCCTGAACCGTTACGCGCTGCGGCCGCGCTCACCCAAGTCGTTGGAAGCGGCGGCAGCGGCGGCGGCGCCCGTGGCGGAGACGGAAGCAAGACCGGTAAAAATATAAGCGGACGCCGGCAAAGATCCGGCGCCGCATGAGGAGACAGCATCACATGAGCAAACCAACCGCAGCACCGGCGGCAATGACACGTCGCGACTATGCGTGGCACCGCATGGACACAAACAAGAACCTGATGGTCATCAACAGCATCCTGTTGTTCGAGGGCGCGGTCGACATGGAGCGGCTGATATCGACCATCGGCCTGCGCCTGCCCAACTACCCGCGCTTCACGCAGAAAGTGGTGCAGCTGCGCGGACGCCCGCACTGGGTGGAGGACGAGCAGTTCAACATCGCCCAGCACATCAAGCTGGAACAGATGTCGCAGGACGTCAGCCGCGAAGAGCTGCAAGCCCACATGACGCGCATCGCCCACCTACCGCTGGAGCGCGACCGGCCGATGTGGCACATGACGGTGCTGGACCGCGTCAACGGCGGGCACGCCATCGTGTTCCGCGTCCACCACTGCATCACGGACGGATTGGGGCTGGTACACGTGCTCAATCACCTGACCGACGACAACGGCGTACATGGCCGCACGCCCTCGCCGGTCGGCCATCCGCACCGCGCCACGGTGGCGCACAACGCCGTGTGCTCGGCGGTGGCGCGTGGCGTGTCGTGGCTGAAGATCGCCTTCCACGTGGCGCGGCTGTCGGTGCTGTGGCCCGACGCGCCCAGCCAATTCAAGGCGCCGATGACCGGCGCCAAACAGCTGGTGTGGCTGCCGCCGCTGGAGATGGACCGCGTGCGCGCCATGTCCAAGCGCATGGGCGTGACCTTGAACGATGTGTGGGTGGCGGCCGTCTCCGGCGCGCTGCGCCAGTACCTGGGCGAACGCGGACAACGCCCCGACGGCCGGGCCCTGCGCGCCGCCGTCACCTTCAACCTGCGCGAGAAGGCCAACGCCTTCCAGCTCGGGAACGAGTTCGGACTGGTGGCGGTGGACCTGCCGACCAATATGGAGGATCCCTGCGCGCGCCTGCGCCAGTCCAGCGAGCGCATGACCGCCATCAAACGCTCGCACCAGCCGCGCGCCACGATGGCCTTCCTGTCGATCGCCGGCTGCCTGCCGACGGCATTGCAGCATTTCGCGCTGAACCTGTTCACATCCAAGGGTTCGGTGGTGCTGACCAATATCGAAGGCCCCGGCAGCCGCCGCTACCTGGCCGGCTCGCGCATGACGGACTTGATCTGCTGGGTGCCGCAGGCGGGCAAACTGGGTGTGGGGCTGGCGTTCATCTCGTACGCGGGCCAGATCCAGCTGGCCCTGTTCGTCGACACCGACCTCGTGCCCGACCCGGAGCGCCTGATGACGCTGACCTACGACGCCTTCGAGGAACTGGAGCTGGCCACCCGCGCCGCGCCGTCCGAAACTCCCGATGAAGCCGCCGACGCCGGCCTGACAGGGGCGCCGTTGGCCCCAGCCGGGTGACACTGAAGAGGCAATCGGGCCCTGCAAATTCGAACTGATAGCCTCGAACAGCAGGGCTATTGACCGGTTGAATCCACACCCCAACGCAGGCATAGCGAGAGCCACGCGTCAATGTTCACGAAGGTACTAGCTATGCCCGACGTTGCATCTACAGCGTGCGGAGGAATTCAATCATCCTCGCGCTGACTTGGTCGGCGGCCTCCTGTTGTAACCAATGCCCAGCGTGCGGAATTACATGAGAACCGCGAAGGTTTGAAGCGAGCTGCGACATACCTGCGATTATTTCCTTCATCCCCGGCATTGCCAAACCTGTGTCGCGCCCTCCGACCATGTAGAGGGCTGGCACACTTACCTGCATACCTTCGAAAGCTCCTTGCAGGTCCCAATTCGTGTCCAGATTGCGGTAGTAATTCAATCCGCCCTGAAAGCCCGACTGTTTGAAGGCTTGTACGAACACGTCCAAGTCTTTCGTGGAAAGCCAATTTGGCAATTGATCAGGCTCAGGTAACGAAGCAAGATAGCCATGCTGTTTAGAGACCATCCCGAACGGATTGGGTGAATTCTCGTTGCGTTCGCCGACATCCCCAGAAGCACTAAAGTAAATTTTTTTTAAGGTCGTCGCGATATCTTCCTCAAGCTCAGCTTTCGCTAAATTTGGCTGAGCAAAATAATGTGTGTAGAACCACGCTTGCTCGTTCTGTGGGAACAGGCGACTCGGCAGCATTGGTGCCCGTCCCATCAGAGGCACACCAAGGGCAACGACAGCACGGAAGCGGTCCGGCCTAACTTGGGCCGCCTGCCACGCAATATTTGCCCCCCAGTCGTTGCCGACAACGACAGCTTGCCTCTCCCCAATCGAATTCAAGAGCCCGACTAAATCGCTGACTACATGCAAAGTCGTGTAGAGGCTTGCATCGCTTGGGCACTCGCTTCGCCCATAGCCTCGCAAGTCTGGGGCCAGGGCACGATAGCCAGCGGCCGAGAGCGCTTTTAGCTGGTATCGCCAGGAGTAGGAAGTCTCAGGGAAACCATGCAGCAGCAAGACAAGTGGTCCTTTTCCTTGTTCTGCGACTTGCAAGCGAATGCCATTCGTTTCAACCAACGACTGAGTGAATGCTGTCATAATTTTCTCCAGTGATTGCGCGATGCGATGACATATCGTAACATTATGAGTAACGAATTAATAGCCCACACAATATGCAATTAGATACACGACTGGCAAGGCTTCTCCATGTACTGATTCACATGCACTTGCGGGGCGGCTCAACGACTTCCGAAACGATTGCGCAAATGCTCCACACCAACCCCGCTTTGGTCCGGAGGACAATGGCGTCTCTTCGTGAGGCGAGATATGTGGAATCTGGGAGGGGACCAGGCGGAGGCTGGACTCTTGTTTGTGACTTGTCTGAGGTGACAGTGAAGGACATTTATGTTGCCCTTGCCTACAAAGGGATATTCACCTGGGGACCGGCTGAAGACAACCCCCAATGTCCCGTTGAATCTGTGGTCAATGAATATTTAAAGAAGGCCTTGGGCTCGGCAGAAAACGCGCTACTCACCATTATTGGCAACACCAAGCTTTCGGAGCTAGTCCAAAAGATTGTTGTGCCTGGCACCAATTCCCCTTCGCTGCCCGCGAGCGAAAAGCAGGCGAAATAGTCTGGCACTTTTACTGGAGTCAAGGCCCCTTCCTAGGTCCGTATATGGATACAAACATTCCGTCTTTGGCTGTTAGGTACGACTGCCCACATATATCCGGTCTCTAACTGCTTCGCCCGTCGTCGGGCAAGGACCATAATGGGCTATTCGAACGCCGGCTCCCTATCGCTACTTCGGGCTCGAAGGCCACAGACGTTGTCGAGTTCTGCCAGCGTCGCCGCGTTTCGTAATACCTGGCAGTCGCTCCTTACCGCTTGAACTATTCTGCCGTGGCGTCAGTCCCAGTGATGCCGCCATCTGCCCGCCGCCGCCGAACTGTTTTGCGTCGCCCACATTGGCCACTATCGCAGTGTCAATGATCGGGCCGACGCCGCGCAGTTGCTGCAACCTGGTGGCGACTGGCATAGCCAATTCCACCTGGAATTGAGAACCGCTTAAAATCTCCGATCGACGCATCACTGATGACATCTTTGATCTTGGCGTGCTCCAATGTCGGTTTGGGAAGCACAAAAATTGCAAGGTAGGTTTTTTTCGTTACGAGGAATAACTCAATTGGCAGGATCAACAGCCCAACCGTGACTGGCGAGCCAACCTACTTCGGCAAAACCGGAAGGAACAATATCCACTTCCTGAAGGCCGTAAAGTGCATGCCAGTCCAGCTTCATGCCTTTGAGGGTGACGTTGCAAACGTTAAATTGCGCGCCTGCGGCACGTGCGGCGTCTATGGCTTCCTTGATCTTGGGATCCATCGGTTGCGATAACAACTTAACCCCCGCACCGTACAACACAATCTTCGCCTTCATCCCGCCGCCCAATCCGGCGGTGGCCGTTACCCCGTTGCCGACGTTGCGCAAACGGAATAGCCAAACTGCCGGATCGTCGCTGGTAATTGGCACGACCACCTTGACCTCGCCATACGGCGCATGTTGGATGTTGGGCACGACATATTCGGCACGGGCTGGACCGGTGAACAAAATCGAAACGAAAGTGGCAAACAGAACACCGCCCAACGTAATATGGTTTTTCAAATTAGGTACTCCGTATTGAGTTTCGTCGCACTCAGGATAGCACAAGCTTCCAGCAGTCCCACTATCTACGCTGCTCCCCTGGCTGTCGTCATACCTCTGTCATATTCGACAAGTACATTCAGTTACCACTTTTATACTGGAGCTGAATGGCATGAATACGGTCGTCCAACCGGCGAGGATCAGTCCCGCCGACACCAAGAACACCCCCATCACCGCCCTCATCTTCTTCGTGCTGCTGGTGGCGGGCCTGCTGTTCAGCGCCTACAGCCTGCGCTCCGACGTCACCGAGGCCGGCCCGGTGGCCACCAGCTGGCTGCCGTATGTGCTGCTCGGCGTGGCGCTGCTGATCGCCCTCGCCTTCGAATTCGTCAACGGCTTCCATGACACCGCCAACGCCGTCGCCACCGTCATCTACACCAACTCCATGCCGGCCAACGCCGCCGTCGTGTGGTCCGGCTGCTTCAACTTCCTCGGCGTGCTGACCTCCAGCGGCGCGGTCGCCTTCGGCATCATCTCGCTGCTGCCGGTCGAATTGATACTGCAGGTGGGCTCCAGCTCCGGCTTCGCCATGGTGTTCGCGCTGCTGATCGCCGCCATCGTCTGGAACCTGGGCACCTGGGCGCTCGGCCTGCCGGCGTCGTCCTCGCACACCATGATCGGCTCCATCCTCGGCGTCGGCATCGCCAACGCGATGATGCATGGCCGCGACGGCACCAGCGGCGTCGATTGGGCGCAGGCGGCCAAGGTCGGCTACTCGCTGCTGCTGTCGCCGATGGTCGGTTTCGGCTGCGCCGCCTTGCTGCTGCTGGCGCTGCGCGCCCTCGTCAAGCGCCGCGAATTGTACGAGGCTCCCGCCGGCAACACGCCGCCGCCCTGGTACATCCGCGGCCTGCTGATCCTCACCTGCACCGGCGTCTCCTTCGCGCACGGCTCCAACGACGGCCAGAAAGGCATGGGCCTGATCATGCTGATCCTGGTCGGCACCGTGCCGATGGCCTACGCGCTGAACCGCGCGCTGCCCACCGACCAGGTGACGCAGTTCGTCGCCGTGGCCCAGGTCACGCAGCAGTCGCTGCAAAAGTACATGCCGCCCGGCGTGGCGCCAATGGCCGATCCGCATCCCGAGCTGTCGGCCTACATCCGCACCAAAACGCTGACGCCGGCGGTGGTGCCGGCGCTGTCCGTGCTGATCGGCGACATCGGCCAGGCGGTCAAGCAGCATGGCTCGCTGGCCAAGGTGCCGGCGGAGACCGTGAGCAACGTCCGCAACGATATGTACCTGGCGGCGGAAACCATGCACGTGATGGACAAGACCAAGGCCCTGCCCTTCGACCCCGACACCGCCGCCAACCTGAAGGCCTTCAAGAAGCAGCTCGACGACGCCACCAAGTTCATTCCGCTGTGGGTCAAGGTGGCGGTGGCGATCGCGCTGGGCCTGGGCACCATGGTGGGCTGGAAGCGCATCGTCGTCACCGTCGGCGAGAAGATCGGCAAATCCCACCTGACCTACGCGCAGGGCGCCTCCGCCGAGCTGGTGGCGATGCTGACCATCGGCGCGGCCGACATGTACGGCATGCCGGTATCGACCACGCACGTGCTGTCGTCCGGCGTGGCCGGCACCATGGCGGCCAACCGCTCCGGCCTGCAATGGTCCACTGTCCGCAACCTGGCCATGGCCTGGGTGCTGACGCTGCCGGCCGCGATCCTGTTATCGGGTTCGCTGTTCTGGCTGTTCCACCACATTTTCTGAAACAAGGAAGCACTATGCGACTGAATGAAACCGACTTGATGGAACGCGTACAGCGCGAACTGACCGACAGCTATGACGAAGAGCTGGAGATGGAACTGGAAGACCGCGAGATCGATCCGGTCACGCGCGAAGTGCGCGTATCGGAGCGCAGCGAGGAGGCCAAGGAAGCCCGCCGCCAGTACTTCCGCGAGCTGTTCCGCCTGCAGGCGGAGCTGGTCAAGTTGCAGGACTGGGTGGTCCACACCGGCCACAAGGTGGTGATCCTGTTCGAAGGCCGCGACGCCGCCGGCAAGGGCGGCGTGATCAAGCGCATCGTCCAGCGCCTCAATCCACGCGTGTGCCGCGTGGCCGCGCTGCCGGCGCCGAACAACCGCGAACGCACGCAGTGGTACTTCCAGCGCTACGTGTCGCACCTGCCGGCCGCCGGCGAGATCGTGCTGTTCGACCGCAGCTGGTACAACCGCGCAGGCGTCGAGCGCGTGATGGGGTTCTGCTCCGACGACCAGTACGAGGAATTCTTCCAGACCGTGCCGGAATTCGAGCGCATGCTGGCCCGCTCGGGCATCCAGCTGATCAAGTACTGGTTCTCGATCTCGGACGAGGAGCAGAACGCGCGCTTCCTGGGCCGCATCCACGATCCGCTCAAGCAGTGGAAACTGAGCCCGATGGACCTGGAGTCCCGCCGCCGCTGGGAGGAATACACCAAGGCCAAGGAGATCATGCTGGAGCGGACCCACATCCCGGAAGCGCCGTGGTGGGTGGTGCAAGGCGTGGACAAGAAGAAGGCGCGCCTGAACTGCATCCATCACCTGCTGGAGCAGATGCCGTACGTGGAAGTGGAGCATCCGGCGATCCAGCTGCCGGAACGCGAGTACCACGACGACTATGTGCGCCGCCCGGTGCCGGCCGAGATCATCGTTCCGGAAGTGTACTGACCTGTGCTAAAGTCGGCCGATTCACTATGTTGGGAGATCGGCATGCAACTCGGCGCAATATCCATCGGCCCGGCGGCGGCAGCGTCGACGTGAGCCGCATCGATCACATCACGGTCACCGCGCCCACGCTGGCAGCCGGCGCGGCCTTCGTCCTCAAGGCACTGGGCGCGACGCCGCAGCCCGGTGGCGAGCATCCCCGCATGGGAACGCACAACCTGCTGCTGCGGCTGGGCGACGCGCTTTTCCTGGAAATCATCGCCCCGAATCCCGATGCTCCCCCGCCAGGCCGGCCGCGCTGGTTCGCGCTCGACCGGCTTGCGCCGGATTCGCCGCCATCGCTCGGCACCTGGGTGGCGCGCACCGACGACATACGCGCGACCGCCGCCGTCGGCAGCGAAGACCTGGGGCCGGTGGAGCCCATGTCACGCGGCCAGCGCAACTGGCTGATCACGATACCGGCCGATGGCTCGGTCGCGCTGGATGGCGTCGCCCCGGCGCTGATCGAATGGGACGACCATCCCCATCCAGCGGCGGGCCTGCCAGACCAGGGCCTGTCGCTGGCCAGGCTGGAGATCTTCCATCCCGATCCGCAGCGGGCCGCCGCGCTGCTGGCGTCCATCGGATTGGAGGACGCCGTCGCATGCCAGCATGGCGACAAGCCGCGACTGGTCGCCCACATCAACACACCACAAGGCATCAAGGAGTTATCGACATGAACCTTGGCAGCGTCACCCCCATCCTGCGTAGCTTCAACGAAGCGCAGACGCGCGAATTCTACGTCGACTTCCTCGGCTTCAAAGTCGACTGGGAGCACCGCTTCGAACCCGGCATGCCGCTGTACCTGCAAGTGTCGCGGGACGGCTGCGTCCTTCACCTCACCGAACATTTCGGTGATTGCAGCCCGGGCGCCGCCATCCGCATCGCCACCACTGGGCTGGATGAATACCACGCCCAGCTGATCGCCAAGCAGTACAAACACGCCCGCCCCGGCATCGAAGCCATGCCCTGGGGCAGCCGCGAAATGTCGATCAAGGACCCATCCGGCAACCGGCTGACATTTGTCAGCACGGACGATGACGCGTAAAATCGCGCTTCCGCTGCTGCTGGCATGCGCCATCGTCCATGCGGCGGACATGCAAGCGCCAGCACGGGACGGCAATGCGCTGACTTCGCAAGGCGGCCTGCTGGTCCAGCGAACCTTTGACAAGGGACTGAAGGAGTTCGGCTTTGAAGCGATACGTGCGCCGGCCAGCGCCAGCGCCAGCGCCCGCGATACGCGTCTCGCCCAGGCGATTGCCGGCGCCGCCAAGAAGGACTTCATCGAAGCCGGCATCGAGGAATCCAGACGGGCACTGATCGAATGCCAGAAGGAGACCTCGGCCGTGCTGATCATGCCGTCATTGCGCAGCGACAGCCAGCAGGCCCACTGCTACAGGTTTTAACGACTCAATTAAGGAAGACACATGGCCTGGCTCATCATCAAATACCTGCTGACTTCAGCCGTGGTCGTGGCGGTCTCCGAATTCGCCAAACGCAGCGACCGTATCGGCGGCCTGGTCGCGGCGCTGCCGCTGGTGACGCTGCTTGCGCTGATCTGGCTGTACATCGACAAACAACCCGAACAAAAAATCGCCAATCACGCGTGGTACACCTTCTGGTACGTGGTGCCCACGCTGCCGATGTTCCTGGCCTTTCCGGCGCTGCTGCCACGGATCGGTTTCTGGCCGACCCTGCTGGCATGCGTCGTCATCACGATAGTCTGCTTCGGGCTGTTCGCGCTGCTGGTGCGTCGATTCGGCATCGACCTGCTGTGATCAGAAGCGGTGGCGCAAGCCCACCGTGAACTGACGATTGCCGATGCCCGGCTCCTCGCTGTTGCCCTCCGTGTAGCCGCCGCCGTTATGGTTGCGGATCATCGCGTACGAGGTGTAGATGTCGGTGCGCCGCGAGAACGCGTACATATAGGCCAGCGCGTACTGCTGCGCATCCTGGTTGCGCGCCGTCCGGTCGTTCTTGCGGATATACGTCGCCACCAAGGTGCTGAAGCCGAACGGCGCCGATACGCCAAGCAGCATATCGGTGCTGTCCGTGGACGCCACCGGCGCCGGACCTTCGAAGTTGACCACAGAACTATTGAGCGTGGCGCTGTTCAGGCCCTTGTCGACGCCATAGCCGAACCAGGCCTTCGCCGGACCGAAGTCATAGTTCGCGCCCAGCAGCGTATTGCGCGCCGAGCCGGTGTTCTTGAGCGTGGCCGTATCGTTGTTCTTGTTGTGGTAGGCCAGCCGCACATTCAGCGGCCCATTGCTGTAGCCGAACGAGCCACCCAACGCCCGGCTGGCCTTCTGGTCGCCGGCCACCTCTCCCGCCACATACATGGCGTCGGCGCTGAAGCCATTGACGGTCGCCGTGCGGTACAGCACCGAGTTACCGGCCCGGAAGCCGGTCGCCGCCATCAGGTTGTTGGAACGCGCAATGCCGTTGCGCAGCGGGTCGACGATGGTGTTGAGCGTCGTGAACAACGGCGTATCCTGCAAGCCGATCGACACCGCGCCATACTTGCTGCCCAGGCCGACGATGCTGGTGCGGCCGAACAGCGTGTTGTTCTGCGTCGAGCCGCCCGTGTCCGCATGGATGCCGCCCTCGATCACGAAGAAGGCGTTCATGCCGCCGCCCAGGTCCTCGCTGCCGCGGAAACCCCAGCGGCTCTGGGTCGCCATGCCGCTGGTGGCGCGGGTGGAAGTGCCGGCGATGCCGCCACGGTCCTGGGAAATACCCATGTCCATCACGCCGTAGAAAGTCACATTGCTCTGCGCCAGGACAGCGCCGGAACAAGTGGTAAGGACGAGCGCACCCAGCGCATAAATGCTTTTTTTCATTTTAGTTGTCTCCAGAATTATTATGTAGGTATCACGCCGGCTGCTTGAGGCCGCGCGGTTCGGGATCGGGAATCGCTTCGATCTTGCCGAGGACGAAGACGAAGGAGACGATGCCAATCAACAGGATCACGCCGGCCACCATGAAGGCGTTGGTGAACGAGTTGGTGGCGCCGACGATCATGCCGGTGACGATGGGAGCCGCCGCGCCCATCAGGTTGTTGGCGAAGTTCATGATGCCGCCGATGGTGCCGGCCCCGCCCTTCGGCGCGATCAGCGATGGCAACGACCAGCCCACCGGCGCCGCCGAAGCCAGGCCGCCCAGCGCGATCGAGATCCAGAAGATGGCCCAGACCGGATCGGTGGTCTGCGTTGCGCCGAATACCGCCAGGCCCAGCGTCATGCCGCACACCAGCACGCCCTTGCGCACCAGCGATTCGTTCTTGCCACGCGAGATCAGGTGATCGATCAGCCAGCCGCCGACGAACAGATCGGCCACCGTCGCCACCGCCCACGGTATCGCTGCAAAGCCTGCCGACTTCAGTATGCTCATGTGCATGGTCTGCACCAGGTAGCCGGGCAGCCAGGTCAGGAACAGGTAGAACGAGTAACCGTAGGCCGCGAAGCCGATGGTCAGGCCCCAGATCTTGGATTTGCCCAGCAGGTAGCCCAGCATGTTCAGCGCGCCCGCTTCGGACGGGCCTTCCGGTGCTGCGCCGCCTTCCTGGATGTAGCGCAGCTCCTGCTTGCTCAGCTTGGGATCGGCGCTCGGATCGCGGTACAGCACAAAGAACGCGATGAAGTAGCTGAAGCTCAGCACAGCGGTCAAGCCGAAGCCCCAGCGCCAGCCGAAGGTGACGATGGTCAGCGCCAGCAAAGGCACGCCGATCACGTTGGAGAACTTGGCGGCGGCGTCGAAGATGGCGGTGGCCATGCCGCGCTCATTGCGCGGGAACCAGTAGCCGGTGGCCTTGGCGCTGACCGGGAAGGCCGGCGCTTCGGCGATGCCCAGCAGGATGCGCGCCGCGAAGATGCCCGCGAAGCCGCTGGAGAACGCGGTGATGGTCGCGGCCAGCCCCCACAGGAAGGCGCCCCAGCGGCCAACCCTGGTGGGACCGAAGCGGTCCATCACCATGCCGACCGGGATCTGCAGCAGCGAGTAGGACCAGGCGAAGGCGCTGAACAGCAGGCCCAGTTCGACCGGTGTCAGGTCGAACAACTCCTTGATCTGCGGCGCGGCCACGGACAGGCCGATACGGTCGATGTAGTTGATCAGCACGCCGACGCCCAGCAAGGCGCCTATGCCCCAGCGCCGTTTCGGGATTTTTGTTGTAGTGACTGTTTTCATTTTTATCTCCAGTTCGATTATGGAATGCCCGCTATTGCTGCGGCTAAGGGTGTTGCAAAATAAGGCTGACCAGCTGCTGTGGCGGCAAGGTCAGGTCCAGGCGCAGGCCGGCTTCGTCGGCCTGCAAAGGTTCAAGGTCGCGCAACTGGCTGTCGAGCAGGCTGGTCGGCATGTAATGGCCGGGGCGGGATTGCATGCGGCTTTCGATCACTGCGCGCTCACCGCTCAGGTGGGCAAAGCGCAAGTCCGGGTCGCCCTGGCGCAGCAGGTCGCGATAGCGGCGCTTGAGGGACGAACAGGACAGCACCAGCCCCTCGCCCCGCTGCGCTGCTTCGCGGATCTTGCCCTGCAGCGTCAGCAGCCAGCCGGCGCGGTCGTCGTCATTGAGTGGAATTCCGGCCGACATCTTGGCGACGTTTTCCGCCGGGTGAAAGCTGTCGCCCTCCAGGAACGGGTATCCGAGCGCGGTGGCCAACCGGGCGCCGATCTCGCTCTTCCCGCAGCCACTGACTCCCATGACCACCCACCGATATACTGCTTTATTGTTCACACTTGCTCCTGATTTGTTAGCGCTAACATGTGATGCAGTGTAGCGGCTCATCAGTTTTTGTAAAGAATAATCAGTGGTGCGGCGCAGCAAACGTGGTTATACGGGGACGTTGGGACGAAATCCGGCACAACCCCGGATCTGGGGCTTGAAAAATCCGGACGGCGATGATAGCGCTATCAGGCGGTAAGCCGCCCGCAGGGGCGGCGCCGGTCAGTAGGCGGTCTGCGTGTAGGGACGGGCGGCGGCGCCCCTGCCCCATGCGGTATCGGGCTTGCTGGACATTGTGAAAACCAGCTCCCCGCCGGCGGTGATCTGCTCGTGGCGCAGGAAGGTCTGCGCCAGCGGCTTGCCGTTCAAGGTAACGCCGGAGACGTAGATGTTCTCCGCGCTCAGGCCCACGCTGCGGATGGTGAAGACCTTACCGTTCGGCAGATTCATCACGGCCTTGTCGATGAATGGGCGGCCGATCACATACTCGTTGCTACCCGGCGCGACCGGATAAAACCCCAGCGCCGTAAAGGCCAGCCACGCGGACATCTGTCCCAGGTCGTCATTGCCGGAAAGACCGGCCGGCGTGGTGTTGTACTGCGACGCGACCACCTGCGTCAGGCGCTGCTGCGTCTTCCACGGCGCGCCCGCAAAGTTGTACAGGTAGGCCACGTGATGCGACGGCTCGTTGCCATGCGCGTAGTGGCCGATCAGGCCGGAGATGTCCTCCATGTGCGCGTAGACCTTCTCATCGACTTTGGCGTCGAACATCATGTCTATCTTGTTCTGCAAGGCCGCATCGCCGCCCAGCATCTTGATCAGGCCCGCGTTATCGTGCGGCATATACCAGGAATACTGCCACGCGCTGCCTTCGGTGTAGTCGCTGCCGAAGTTGGACAGCACCGGATCGAACGGCTCGCGGAAGGTGCCGTCCGACTTCTTCGCGCGCAGGAAGCCGGTCTTGGTGTCGAACGAGTTGCGGTAGTTCTGCGCCCGCTTGTAGTAGCGCGCGGCGATATCCTTGCGGCCCATCTTCTCCGCCATGCGGGCGATGGTCCAGTCGTCGAAGGCGTATTCCACCGTCTTCGACGCCGCTTCCGGCTCCAGGTCGATGGGCACGTAGCCCAGCTTCATGTAGTGCTGAAGCCCGCCGTACGGGCCATATTCCGCGCTGCTGGTCATCGCCTTCAAGGCCTCGTCGGCGTCGAAGCCCTTCAGGCCTTTCATGTAGGCGTCCGCGATCACCGGCACCGCGTGGTAGCCGATCATGCACCATGTCTCCAACCCGTGGAACTGCCACACCGGCAGGATGCCGTATGGGCTGGCCTTCTGCGATTCAATCAGCGACCGCACGAAGTCCACATTGCGCTGCTCCGGCTGGATCAGCGTCAGCAAGGGATGCAGCGCGCGGTAGGTGTCCCACAACGAGAAGGTCGAGTGGAAGCGGAAGCCCTGCGCCTGGTGCACCTCGTTGTCCGGCCCGCGATAGCGGCCGTCGCGGTCCATGAACAGGCTGGGAGCCAGCATGCTGTGGTACAGCGCCGTGTAGACCATCTTGCGCATGTCGGGCGCCGCCTCGATCGCCACCGCGCCCAGCGCCTCGTCCCACGCGGCCGACGCCTTGGCGCGCTCGGCGTCGAAGTCCCAGCCGGGCATCTCGCCCAGGTTGGCGATGGCGCCCTCCTCGCTGACGGCGGATATCGCCACCTTCACCTCAAGCTGGCCGTCGGCCGGCACGCCGAAGTCCAGCGCGCCGACCAGCGCCTTGCCCTCGACCATGGCCTTGTCGCCAGGGCCGCTGCCCGGACCGGCGAAGCCCTTGTATTCGACGTCGGACTCCATATTGCGCAGCGCGCGCGACGTCAGCGGATGCGAGAACGCGACCGCGAAGTACAACTGCCGGCCCGCAGCCCAGCCGCGCGTCTCGCGCATGCCGGTGATGAGCGAGTTGTCGCGCACCCGCAGGCGGGACCACAGGTTCTTGGCCTTGTAATCGTAGATGCTGCTGCGCAGGTCCAGGATCACCTTGGCCGCAGCGCCCTTGGCGTAGCGGTAGCGGTGCAGGCCCACGCGCTCGCTGGCGGTCAGTTCGACATCGACCTCGTTGTCCATCAACTTGACGGCGTAGTAGCCCGGCTCCGCGTGCTCGTCCTGGTGCCGGAAACGCGAGCGGTAGCCGCTGAAGGGGCGCTCCGGATAGCCCGGTTCCAGCTTGGTTTCGCCGCTGTAGGGCATCAGCAGCAGGTCGCCGAGATCCGAGTGGCCGGTGCCGGAAAAGTGCGTATGCGAGAAGCCCAGTATGCTGTCGTCCTCGTAGCGGTAGCCGGCGGCCCACGGGTAGCTTTGACGGAACGGGCGCACCTGCGTGTCGGGGCTCAGCTGGATCATGCCGAACGGCCGCGCCGCGCCGGGGAATGTATGGCCGTCGCCGCCGGTGCCGATGAAGACATCGACGGCAGCAGCGGGCGAAGACGGCTCCGCAGCGGTGGCGGGAAGAGTCGATGCCAGCGCGAGCGCGCCGGCTGCTAACAATTTAGTCGCGAACATACGGCTTCCGGTTGTGAGGTCGATCCAACGTTATAGCGCTGGCCGCCGCACCGGTCAACAGGATGCCGTGTCGATAGCTACTTGTTTAGCGCCGCCGCTAAACAAGCGGCCTATTTATACCACGGACGCGTAATTTGCAGCGGCCGCACATCGAGCCGGAGGTTGAGTATCGAATAGCCCTCCGTCGTGGCGGATGCGTAGCCGATGCTGTCCGCAAGACGGCTGAAGCGGAACTCGAACCCCAGCTCCTGCCGCGCCTCGCCCGGACCGGCGGTGGCGATGCCGGTCGCCTCGGTCTGTGAATTGTCGATCAGCTTTTCCATCAGCACCAGCACGGCGTTGTGGCCGAGGATGTCGGACGTGTAGACCGGCGCCCTCGTTGCGGGCTTTTGCGGATCGAGCTTGCCCCCCTCCACCTTGTCGGCCGATGGCGTGAACTGGCGGCTTGTCAGGTTATAGCGGTCGCCGCGATCCAGGTAGCTGACGCGCACATTCGAAATGTTGAAGTCCCTGGCCCCCGGGTCGACCGCCGCCTGCGACAGATCCATCAGCAGCGCGCCCTGATAGCCGAGCACCTCGACCTCGCGCGCCGCGTTGATCACCATCGCCGTGTTTTCGTCGATGCCCAGTCCCAGCTTGTAGCCCTTCTTCAGCATGGCCGGCAGCATGCGGGCGAAGCGTCCGCGCGCCAGCAGGTGCTGGTCGACGAAAATATCCTTGCCGATAAAGCCCAGGCCAGGCGCCAGCTCGCGCCCATCGTTGACGCCTTGAGCCAGTGTGCCGAACACGGACCTGGTGCTGTCGAACATGGTGCTGCTCATGATCGCCGCGCCCGCGCTGCTGCCGGCGATGACGCCGCCGCGCCGGTAGACATCCCATATCGCCTCCAGCACCGCGCTGCGGCTGCCGTCCGGGCGCACCAGGGCCTGCGTGATCAGCGCCTGGTCGCCGCCGCAAAAATAGACGCCGCCCGCTTCGCGGATCGAACGCGCCAGCGTCGCATCCTCGGCATCGCGGCGGTAATCGCGATTACGCAGCCGCACGGCCAGCGGCACCACGAAGGCGGACGCGCCATAATGATTCAGGTAGTCTGCCAGATGGGCGCCGGAACCTTCAGGATTCGCCGCCGCCGACGGCAGCACCGCGATACGCGCGCCGGCGCCGCCGGCCAGTTGCACAATACGCTGCCACACCACCGCGTTATCCGACCGCAGCGCTCCACCGACGATGACCAGCGAGCCTTGTGGAGCAAGGTCCGCAGCGCCAGCCTGCGCGCACCAGGCCAGGGCCGCCAACAGCAAAATACAAAACCACCTCATTCAACTTTTCCTCTTTGTTTTTCCGTTTCCATCCGAAAGACCGTAAGCATACTGATATTTGCGGCGCATATGGTAACCAATTTTCAGATGACTGGAAGTTACATGCAAAATCGACTACCATGATAAAAAACCAACCGAGAGAATGTTCATGGTATCCAGCATCACATCAGGCGGCGCGCGCAGAATGGAACTGGGCGGCAGCGCGCATGACCACATCAACGCGATTCTCAAGCAAATCAAGACGCTGCGAAAAAGAGCGGAGCAACTCCAGAAGCAGATGTTAAACGAGACCGACCCCGCCGTTCGCCTGCAACTATCCAAGGAAATCATCGACGTGGAACGCACCATCCAGTTGCTGGAACGGCAGATCATGCAGATCGAAGAAGCCGAAAGACGCCGCGCCAAAGCAAGGGAAGAGGCGCAGCATGCAATGGCGGTGGAAAACCAGGCAAGCCCGCATCACCGCAAGACTGGGGAAAACTAATCCGCAGCTCACAAATCCCTGGCTACCCCAGCGAAATTTGGTACCATAGGTGATTGCTTTTTATACCACCTTTATGCGCGAACACCTGCTTACTCCTTCGCTGTCCGCTTCGGCGCCGCCGGTCTCGCTGTATTCGATCCGATCGAGCTTCTTCGTTGCGTTTCTCGGCGGTCCGGCCGCCATCATCCTGTATTCGACGCTGAATTCTTGGCGGCTGCGCCGCGCGCTGGACATCCCGGCCTACCTCATCGCCATCATCCTGTTCGTATTGCTGGTCTACGGCACGCGCGGCGATGTGGCCTACTTCGCGTGGCTGCGGGAACAACTGGGCAGCGACACCACCCGCTTCCTGTCGCGCGGCCTCGCGCTGGCGCTGTGCGGCCTGTTCTACCTGCTGCATAAAAAACAGCACCGCTCGGCGACCCTGTTCGGCAGCAAAGCGCCCTCGCCCTGGATACCCGCCATCGCCAGCACGGTGCTCGGCTACGCCGCCACCGTGGGCGTGGCCGCCCTGCTGCTTCGGGGTGCCGCATGAGCGATACGACCGTACTCTCGCCCCGCGACTACGCCATCCAGCTCAATGGCCTGATCGAGCGCCGGCGCTACCCGCAGGCACGCGCCACGCTGTCCGAAGCGCTGCAGCAGTATCCCGAGGACAGCCATCTGCTGTTCGCTTCCGCCCACATCGACTACCTGACCGGCGACAAGGAGGCGGCGCGCCAGACGCTGCACGCCATCCTTGCGCGGGAGCCGCTGCACTACGCCGCCCGCTCGCTGCTGATCAACGTGTTCGAAGACAGCGAGGAGCTGGAACAGGCCGAGCTTCTCATCATCGAACTGCTGCGGGAATATCCCGAAGAAGCCTTCCAGTACGCGCGCTACGCGATGCTGATGTACCGCACGCTCCATATCGACAAGGCCAAGGAACTGGCGCGCGAAGCGCTGCGGCTGGACCCGGAGGACGAACTCGCGCTGACCGCCTGCCTGATCGGCGACATCATCGACGGCCGTCGCGGCGCCGAAGCCGCAAGCCTGGCGAACCTGATGCGCGGCCATCCTGACAGCCAGACCACGGCGCGCATGCTGGTCAGCCACCTGGTGAGCCGCGGGCACTATCGCGCCGCCAAGCGCATCGCGATCGAACTGCTGCACCTTTACCCGCACTCCACCGAGATCCTGGAGCTGGTGGTCAAGCTGGAGGCGCTGAGCCACTGGAGCATGCTGCCCTTATGGCCGCTGAATCGCTGGGGCTGGGGCGCCTCGGCCGCGTTCTATTTCATCACCCTGCTGGCGATGAACCTGATCCGCAAGGACGCGCCCACCGTCGCCGGCATCGCCACCTGGACCATCCTCGGATACTGCGCCTATTCCTGGCTCTATCCTCCCCTCTTAACGCGCTGGCTGAAACGCCGCGCAGGACTTTAAAACAGCATGGCACTGAAACGCGAAGAACTCGAATCCGCCCTCGTCACCGATCCCTTCAACCTCGGTCATCGCCTCGCCTACGCGCACCTGCTGCTCGACGGCGGCGACGCCCAGGCCGCGCTGACCCAGTTCGAGCTGGCCGAGCGCCAGCGCATCGACGCCGACACCCTCAGCGGCAAGGCCCAGGCGCTGCTGGCGCTCAAGCGCGAAGGCGAGGCGCTGGTGGCCTACGTGGCGGCGCGCCAGCACACCGGCTTCGAACCGATCGAAGCGCTGGAGAACCTGGCCCAGCGCGCGCAGCCGGCGTCGGCGCCGGCGCTGTCGCTGGTGCGGCCGGCGCAAAACGTCGCCGCGCTGCGGCCCCAGTCGCCGCAACAGGTCCGCTTCGCCGACGTCGGCGGCATGGAGGAGCTGAAAAAGACGCTGCGCCTGCACATCATCGAACCGTTCCTGCGCCCCGGCCTGTTCGCCAAGTTTAAGAAAAGCGGTGGCGGCGGCATCCTGCTGTACGGGCCTCCCGGCTGCGGCAAGACCATGATCGCGCGCGCCATCGCCAGCGAATGCAACGCTTCCTTCGTCTCGGTCGGCATCAGCGAAGTGCTCAACATGTGGATGGGCGAGAGCGAACGCAATCTGGCGCAGCTGTTCGAAAAGGCCCGCGCGCAGAAACCATGCGTGCTGTTTTTCGACGAGCTGGATGCGCTGGCGTTCTCGCGCTCCAAGGCGCAGAGTGAGCATAGCCGCACCATCGTCAACGAGTTCCTGTCGCAGCTGGACGGCTTCGAACGGGACAACCGCGATGTGCTGTTCCTGGCCGCCACCAACATGCCGTGGGACGTGGACCAGGCGATGAAGCGCACCGGCCGCTTCGCGCGGCAGCTGTTCGTCCCGCCGCCGGACGAAGAAGCGCGCCGCCACATCATCGACATCAAGCTGCGCGACATCCCGGTCGAAGGCATCGACGTGCCGGCGCTGGTGGCCGCCACGCCGCACTATTCGGGCGCCGATATCGATGGCCTGATCGACCTGGCCAAGGAAAGCACGCTGCACGACATCCTGGCCGGCAATCCGGAGCGCCCCATCGGGCCGGCGGACATGGCGTATGCGCTGGACCTGATGCAGCCGTCGACCGTGGAATGGCTCAAGACCGCGCGCAACCTGGTGCGCTATTCCGGCAGCGACGACAGCTATCGGGATGTGGAAAAATATCTGAAGAAGACCAAGTTTCTGTAGCAAGCGCCGGCCGTTCGTCAATGCAGGCCATAAGGGAGATTGCCATGACACGTACACACCTGACCAAGCTGGCCTGCATGCTGGCCTTGTGCGCCTCCGGCGCCGCCTCGGGCATCGACTTCTACAACAAGGGCAACGAGCCGGGGCGCCCGTTCTCGCTGGCGGTGCGCGCGGGCGACTATGTGTTCGTGTCCGGCCAGCTGGGCACCGGGCCGAATGGGCTGGTCAAGGGCTTCGAGGCCCAGTCGAAGCAGGCGATGGACAACATCGCCGTCATCCTCAAGGGCTTCAACCTGGGCATGGACGACGTGGTCAAGTGCACCATCATGATCGCGGACATGGCCAAGTGGGAGGACTTCAACAAGGTCTACGCCAGCTACTTCAAGCCCGCACGCCTGCCGGCGCGCAGCGCGCTGGGCGCCAACGGCCTGGCGCTGGGTGGCGAGGTCGAAGTCGAATGCATGGCCTACGCGCCACGCCGCTAGCAGAAATTGATATAGCGCAGATACGCTTTTGCATTAGAATCGTCGTCTTTGCTTACCACCCTAGGGGATTCGATGGCTGATGGGAAGAATGAACTCAAACGCGGCCTGAAGAGCCGGCATATCCAGCTGATCGCGCTGGGCGGCGCCATCGGCACCGGCCTGTTCCTGGGTATCGCACAGACCATCCAGATGGCCGGGCCGTCGGTGCTGCTCGGCTACGGCGTGGCCGGCCTGATCGCCTTCTTCATCATGCGCCAGCTGGGCGAAATGGTGGTCGACGAACCGGTCGCCGGCTCGTTCAGCTACTTCGCCGACAAATACTGCGGCCACCTGGCCGGCTTCATGTCGGGCTGGAATTACTGGGTCTTGTACGTCCTGGTCAGCATGGCCGAGCTGTCGGCGGTGGGCATCTACGTTCAATACTGGTGGCCCGCGATCCCGACGTGGATGTCGGCGCTGGCCTTCTTCGTCGTCATCAACGCCATCAGCCTGGCCAACGTCAAGGCTTTCGGCGAGATGGAGTTCTGGTTCGCCATCATCAAGGTAGCGGCCATCGTCGGCATGATCGTGTTCGGCGCCTACCTGCTGATCTCCGGCGACGCTGGCCCGCAGGCCACCGTGGCCAACCTGTGGCGGCACGGCGGCTTCTTCCCGAACGGGATCGGCGGACTGGTGATGGCGATGGCCGTGATCATGTTCTCCTTCGGCGGCCTGGAACTGATCGGCATCACCGCCGCCGAGGCGGACGATCCGTCGCGCACCATCCCCAAGGCCACCAACCAGGCCATCTACCGCATCCTGATTTTCTACATCGGCGCGCTGGGCATCCTGCTGTCGCTGTACCCGTGGGAGAAGGTCGTCACCGGCGGCAGCCCGTTCGTGCTGATCTTCCATGCGCTGAACAGCAACCTGGTGGCCCACGCGTTGAACGCCGTGGTGCTGACGGCAGCGCTGTCGGTGTACAACAGCGGCGTGTATTCCAACACCCGCATGCTGTACGGCCTGGCCAAGCAAGGCAACGCGCCGCGCCTGCTGCTGAAGGTGAACCAGCGCGGCGTGCCGCTGGCGGCGCTGGGCGTTTCGGCGCTGGCGACCGGCATCTGCGTGGTCGTCAACTACTTCATGCCGGGCAAGGCCTTCGGCTTCCTGATGGGCCTCGTGGTGTCGGCGCTGATCATCAACTGGGGCATGATCAGCTGGATCCACCTGCGCTTCCGCGCACAGAAGAAGGCCGACGGCCAGGCCACCGCCTTCCGCAGCCTGGGCTACCCGCTCACCAACTACCTGTGCCTGGCCTTCCTGGCCGGCATCCTGGTGGTGATGTACCTGACGCCGGACCTGCAGTTGTCGGTCTACCTGATCCCCGTGTGGCTGGCGGTACTGGGCGCGGGTTACTGGATACGCCAGAAAAACGCGGTGGCCGCGCCCCGTCAAGCCGAGTCCTAAGCAACGGCGCTGGGTTGCTGCGCCGGTTCAGCTCCGGCTGAGCGCTTCGATGGCCTGCACCAGCCGGTCCAGCTGAATTGGACTGGTGAACAGCGCCGGCGTCACGCGCACGCAGCTGCCGCCCACGGGTCCATTGCGGGACACGGTGAAGATGCCGTGTTCGTCCATCAGCCGCCTGGCCAGGCGCTGGTTGTCTTCCTTGCCGGTCTTGCCGTCGAAGCGGAATGAGGTGCTGGCGCCGTACATGGCGGGATCGTCCGGCGTCAGTATCTGCAGGCCCTTGACGCCGCGTACACGCTCCACCCAGTAGCTGCGCAGGTATTTGAGCCGCGCCGATTTATTGGCCACGCCGATCTGCTCGTGGAAGCGGAACGCCGCCGGCACAGTCATGGTGTTGGCGGAATTGACCGTGCCCGAATGGACGCGGGAACGGATGTCGGTGGCCGCATAGTCCTGGTCCGACATGTGCACCGCGATGTCCGGCAGCCGCGCCTTGCGGATGTACATGAAGCCCACGCCCAGCGGCGCCCCCAGCCACTTGTGCAGATTGAAGCCGATGAAGTCCGCCTTCAGGTCCGCCACCATGAAATCGGTCTGACCCCACGACTGCGCGGCGTCGGCGATGACGTCGATGCCGCGCTGGCGCGCCATGTCCACCAACTCGGCGACCGGCAGCACCAGCCCGGTGCGGTGGCTGATGTGGGTCAGCAGCAGCAGGCGTGTGCGCGGGTGGCGCCGCATCGCCTCCGCGTAGGCGTCCAGGATGGCCTGGCGGCTGGGCGGTTCGGGGATGCGTACCACGGCGGTCTGCGCGCCGCGCCGCAGCGCCAGCTCGTTCATCGCATATTGGGTGGCGTCGTAATCCAGGTCGGCGTACATGACCGTGTCGCCGGCCTTCACGTGCTTGTAGTTGACGATCAGGTTTTGCAGCGATTCGGTGGCGCCGCGCGTGATGGCGATCTCCGACACGTCGGCGCCGACCGCCGCCGCGATCCGCGCCCGTATCGCATCCATGCCGGCGCCGTCGAACTGCTGGCGCAGGAAGCGCGAGGTGTTCGCGTTCAGGTAGTCGATATTGCGCTTGTAGTCCTCGGCCACCGGGCGCGCCATCATGCCGAAGTAGCCCTGCTCCAGATTGATGAAATCCGGCGCCGGATCATATTGCGCGGCCACCTTGGCCCAGTAGGCTTCGTTGCGGGGCTGGGCCTCGGTGCTGGGCGGGAGCTCGGCCAGCGCCGGCTGCGAGATGAGCGAACCGCCGGCAACGCCGGCGGCTGCATGGAAGAAATTGCGGCGTGTGAGCATGCGTACTCCTGTCGGCCTGTGGAAGCGTCCAATATAGCACCGACAGGAGCGGTTTTCAGATGGTTTCGCTCTCGCGCACCGTCAGCGGACTGGCCAGCGCAAAGCGGGCGATATCGTCCTTGCGCATGAAGGCCACGCCTGGCTTGCTGCGCACGTAGGTCAGGAACTCGTCCCAGATCCGCACCATCTGCGGCGTGCCGCTGATGCGGTCGTGCGCGCTGATCGACATCATGCGGCGGCGCGTTCCGGCTTCCTCGTAGAGCTGGTCGAACTCGCCCTTGATCTGCGCCAGGAAGGCCTGCGGCGAATAGTTGCGGCCTTCGATCAACAGGATATCGTTGTTCCGCAGCGTGTACGGCACGACGACGAAATCCTTGCCGTTCACCTGTTCGATAAATGGCTCGTCGCGGCTGACATCATCGATATGGTAGATGAAGCCCAGCTCCTGCAGCAGCGACAAGGTGTTCGGCCCCCGGCGCAGCCAGTTGCAGTTGTAGCCGACCGTTGTTTCGCCGGTCTCCTGCCGCACCATGTCGCGGCCGGCGACCAGGAAGGCCTTTTCGTCCTTGCGGCTCATCGCGTACTGCGAGCTCCAACGCGGTCCGTGGCCCGACGCCTCATGCCCGCGCTTGACGATCTCCTTCGCCAGCGCCGGATGGTGGCGCACCGCCTCGCCGATCATGTGCGACGTGACCTTGACGCCATGCTTGTCCCACAGGTCCAGCATGCGCGGCACGCCTTCGCGATAGCCGTAGGCGAACCAGGTGTTGGCCGCCGCATCCGACGGCACGCTGGCCGGGAAGTCGACCTTGGGGAAGGGACTATCGGCGCCCTTGGGCGGCTGGCCTCCCGCTTCGAACTGCATGGAGATCGAGATCACCAGCCGCGCACCGTTCGGCCAGAAGCCTGCGGAGTCTGGAGCGGCGGCCGTCGCCGACGCCGGATTCTGCGCCTGGACGGCCTGCGTCATGCCGGCGGCCAGCAAGGCCGCGCCACCGGCGGCCTGGGTCAGGAATTGGCGGCGTTGAGGCGCCGCAGTCGGGGTTTTCTTCAATTTGAATCTCCTTATAACAAACCGCCGCCGTCGACATCGACGACCGCTCCGGTCATAAAACCGTTTTGCATCAGCATCATGTAAGCCTGGGCCAAGTCATCGGCTTGGCCAACCCGCCCAACCGGCAGGCCGGCGCCCGCGCGTTCCGCCATCGCCTTGCGCTCGGCCTCGGACATCGGCCCCCACATGCCGGTTTCCACCATCCCCGGACTAACCACATTGACGCGCACCGGCGCCAGCTCCTTCGCCAGCGTCTTGCCGATGGACTCGACGGCGGCGTTCATGCTCGCCTTGACCACGGCGCCCGGCACCGCCTTGCGCGCCAGCAGGCCGGAAGTCAGCACGATGGAACCGCCGGAACGAATCAGGCGCACACCGTGGCGCGCCACCCGCAGCTGCCCAAAGACCTTGACGTTGAAGGCCGCCTGCGCGTCCTCCACATTCAGGTCCGACAGGCGGCTGGACGCGATCACCGGACCGACCGTCGACACCAGATGATCGAAAGCGCCGATATCGGCAAAGAAGCGCTGCACCGCCACCTCGTCTTCCACGTCCAGCTGCCGCGCTTCGACACCGGACGGCAAGTCCGACGCCACGGCACGACGGCCCGCCGCGATCACGCGCGCGCCGGCCGCAGCGGCCTGCCGCGCCACCGCCAGCCCGATGCCGGACAAGCCCCCTACCACAACCACTGTCTGATCTTTCATGCTTGACTCCCAAGGAATGTGCGAACCATTCCATTCTCCCGCTGAAGGAGGCGCCTGATAATTGGCCCGGACCTTGAATGACCTTCAACGCAGGATTGAAGATGCGCCGCGATCACCGGCCCTACGCTAAAATGACGCGCATGAAATCACCCAACAACACCTCGCTGTATTGCTATCCGTGGGATGTCGCGGACGTGGACCGTTTTGTGGACCAGGCCCGCGCATTGGGCATGAACGGCGCAACGCTGGCCGTGAGCTACCACGCCGGCAAATTCCTGCGGCCGCACGCGGCCAGCGGCCCGCGTGTCGTCTTCCCAGAGGACGGCGTGGTCTACTTCGAACCCGATCTGGCGCGCTACGGCGAGATCAAGCCGCAAGCCCATTCCGATCCGGCGCTGCGCGAGGTGTTGTCCAAACTGGTCGCCAACGGCGGCGTCGCGGTGCACGCCTGGACCGTCCTGCTGCACAACAGCCACCTCGGCGCGGCGCACCCCGAATACACAGCCCGCAATGCCCACGGCGACGGCTACCTGTACAGCCTTTGCCCGATGCGGCAAGCGGTGTTCGACTACGCCGTCGCGCTGAGCGCCGACGTGGCCGCGCGCGGCGTCGCCAGCGTGGTGATCGAAACGCCTGGCTGGCTGCCCTACGCCCACGACTACCACCACGAATTCGCCCAGGTGCGCGGCAACCTCTGGCTCGATTCCATGCTTGGCCTGTGCTTCTGCGACGCCTGCATGGCCGCAGGCAAGGCGGCGGACATCGACATGGACGGCCTGCGCGACCGCATCCGCCAAAACATCGACAGCTATCTCGACGCCCCCGTCGACGCCACGCCCAGCCAGGCCGCCGCGTGGCTGGCCGCCGATCTGCTGGAGGATGGGGACCTGGCCGCGCTGAACCGCCTGCGGCAGCGGCGCGTGACGCAGCTGGTCGGCGCCATCCGCGCCGCCATGCCGGCGCAGGTGCAGCTGGCCGTGGTGGCAACCGTGCAGCGGCCGACCGCGCAAAGCTGGCTCGAAGGCACCGACCTGCGCGCGCTGGCCGGCGTGGCCGACTGGCTGGAGATTCCGTTCTACGAAGCCGATGCCGCCGCCGTCCGCAGCGACGCCTGGGATTGCATCCGCCGCATCGGCACGCCGGACCGCATACGCGCCATCCTGCGCCCCGGGCCACCGGACCTGGCCGACGGCGCGCAACTGCCGGCGGCGCTGGAAGGCTTGCGGGACATGGGCATACGCCACGTCGGCTTCTACAACTACGGCATGCTGCGCCGCGACCGCCTGCGCGCGCTGGGCGCCGCCATCCGATCTTTCGAACCAAGGAGCCACACTTGACACGCACCGCCGCCATGCTGGAACTGGACAATCAACTGCTGCACCCCGGCGTCAAGGGTCTGCCGATCACCGAGCCGCTGCGCCAGGGCGACATCCGCGCCCGCCAGTGGAACGTGCTGGATGCCGACACCAGCTTTCCCGTCGCGCTGCTGAAGGCTTCCTCGCTGGAGCACAACCTGCGCTGGATGCGCGGCTTCTGTGACCAGTACGGCGTGCAGCTGGCCCCGCACGGCAAGACCACCATGAGCCCCCAGCTGTTCGACGCGCAGTTGGCGAACGGCGCCTGGGGCATGACGCTGGCGACGGCGTCCCAGGCGCAGATCGCCTACCGCTACGGCGTGCGCCGCGTCCTGCTGGCGAACCAGTTGGTGGCGCCGGCCGACATCCGGGCCATGCTGACGCTGATGCGCGACGATCCTTCGTTCGAATTCTTCGCCCTGGTCGATTCCAGCGCAGGGGTTGCGCGCCTGTCGCAGGCGGCGCAGCAAGCGGGCATGACGCGAAGCTTGCCGCTGCTGGTGGAGTTGGGCCTGGCAGGCAAGCGCGCCGGCTGCCGCAGCATGAAAGACGCCCTTGCGCTGGCACGCGAAATAGCTGCCGCGCCGGGGCTGGAGCTGGCCGGCATCGAGGGCTACGAGGGCCTGCTGGTCGGCCCGGACCGAAACAAGGATCACGAAGATGTCCGCCAGTTCGTCACCCAACTCTCCGATCTCCTACGCCAGGCCGACGCCGCGCAGTTGTTCAAGCGCGGTGAAATCCTGCTGTCGGCTGGCGGTTCCGCGTACTTCGACTTCGTCGCCAGCGGTTTCGCGCAGGTGAAGGATCTGTCGCGCCCCGTGCTGCCGGTGCTGCGCAGCGGCTGCTACCTGACCAACGACCATGGTTTCTACCACGGTCTGATCGAACAGCTGAACGCACGCGAAGGCTTGGCGCCGGGCCAGGGCCTGCGGCCCGCTCTGGAAGTGTGGAGCATGGTGTTGTCGCGCCCGGAGCCGACGCTGGCGATACTCGGCATGGGCAAGCGCGACGCCTCCTACGACATGGAGCTTCCGCGCGCGCTGGTCTCGCACCGTCCCGGCGCCGGCACGCCCTCCGAGCTGCCCGACGGATGCCGCATCGAGAAGATGAACGACCAGCACGCGTACCTGCGGCTGCCGGCGGACCACGCCAACGCGCTGGAGGTGGGCGACCTGATAGGCTGCGGCATCTCGCATCCCTGCACCACGTTCGACAAATGGCCGCTGATGCTGGTGGTGGACGACGACTACCGCGTACAGCGCGCCGTCAACACCTTCTTCTAGGCCGCTGCGGGACGCAGGTGCTGCGCGATGATGGCGAACATCTGCTCCACGTCCACCGGCTTGCCGATGAAATCATCCATGCCGGCGGCGATGCACTGCTCACGCTCGGACTCCATCACACCGGCCGTCATCGCGATCACCGGCATCGTCAATCGCAGCTCGTCGCGTATCGCGCGGGTTGCGGTGTAGCCGTCCATGACCGGCATCTGCACGTCCATCAGCACCAGGTCGCATTGCAGACCGCCGCGCAGCAGCGCGAGCGACTGCTCGCCGTTCTCCGCCACCGTCACCACGGCCTCCACATGTTCCAGTATGCCCTTCGCCACTTGCTGGTTGATCGGATTGTCCTCCACCAGCAGTATGCGCGCACCGCGCAGCGCCTGCTGATCGTCGGCGACCGGCCCGGCGGCGGCATCGCTGTCGCTGTGCGCCAGCGCGGTCCGCACCGCATCGTGCAGGCTGGACGAGGTGACCGGCTTGGTGAGGAATACCGGCGCGCCAACGCCGTCCATGTCCTGAACCAGCTTGCTGCGGCCGTAGGCATTGACCATGCAGATGACCGGCTTGCCGGATTCCTCCCGCACCGCAAGCATGACTTCCGGGCCATCCATGCCCGGCATTTGCCAGTCGACCAACGCCGCGTCGTAGGCGTGACCGGCGCGTATCAACGCCAGCGCCTCCGGCCCCGAGGCCGCGACGTCGCAAGTCCAGTCCCAGGCCTGGATCGCCTTGGACAGGAAGGAGCGGCTGGTCGGATTGTCGTCCACCACCAGCAGGTGCCTGCGCTGGCCGGGTTGCGCGGCCGGGGCGTCGCCCGCCTGCTTCAACGGCAGCGTAAAGGAGAAGGCGCTGCCCTCTCCGGTCGTGCTGCTTACCTCGATGGAGCCGCCCAGCAGCTCGATCAGGTCCTTGGAAATGGTCAGCCCCAGGCCGGTGCCGCCGAACCGGCGCGTGGTGGACAAATCGGCCTGCGTGAACGGCGAGAACAAACGCCCCAGCTGCTCGCCGCTCATGCCGATGCCGGTGTCGCGCACCGTGAAGCGCAGCGTGCCCTCGTCCTCTCCACGCTCCACCAGCAGCGACACCTCGCCATGTTCGGTGAACTTGATCGCGTTGCCGGTCAGGTTCACCAGTATCTGCTGGAGCCGCAGCGCATCGCCGATCAGCGCGCGCGGCACGTCCGGCTCCACGCCCACGCACAGCTCCAGGTTGCGATCGCCGACCGAAATGCTCATGATGCTGGCCACCGAATGCAGCACCTCGTCCAGCAGGAAGCGCACCGGATGCACTTCGATCTTCCCCGCCCCGATCTTGGAGAAATCGAGGATGTCGTTCAGGATGCCGAGCAGCGTCTGCCCCGATGCCCGTATCATCTCCAGATACCGGGCCTGTTCCGGCGACAAGCCGGTGGTGCTGAGCAGGTGCGCCATGCCCAGCACCGCATTCATCGGCGTGCGCAGTTCATGGCTCATGTTCGCCACAAAGACATCCTTGGCCGCGCTGGCGACCTGCACCTGTTCCATCGCCACCCGCAGCTCCCTCTCCGCCCGCTTGCGCTCCGTGACGTCGCGCACGATGCCGACAAACAGATGATGGCCCTCCACGAACAACGCCCGTATCGACAGCTCCAGCGCAAACGTGGTGCCGTCCTTGCGCAGTCCCTGCAACTCGACGCTGTTCTTGCCCACCACCGTTGGTGCGCCGCCGGCGAAATAGCGCGCCATGCCTGCCAGGTGTGCGCCGCGGATGGACTCGGGCATCATGCTTGTGATGTTGGCGCCTATCGCCTCCTCCGGCGTGTAGCCAAAAATACCGCAGGCCGCGCGATTGAACGATTCGATGACACCATCCTTGTTGATGGTGACGATGCCGTCGCCGACGTTATCCATCACGGTGCGGGTGCGCAGCTCCTTGTCGATGGCCTCCCGCTGCGCCGACTGCAGCTGCAAGGTGCGCTCTTCGATCACGCTTTCAAGCCGATGCCGGTACTGCTGGAGTTCCGACTCCACCGACTGCAAGGTGCGGATGGCGTCGTCGGCTTCGCGGAACGCGGGCCGCACCTGGTCCAGTCGCATATCATCGTTCTTGCCCAGTGCACTGGCCGCGTATGCCAACGCGCTCACCGAGCCGTCGATGCGGCGCGCCAGGTACCATGCGGCGGCCACGCCCAATCCAAGCAGCGCGGCCAGGAACAGCACGATCCAGCGGATCGACGCGACCATCTCCGACAGCACTTCGCTGCGCGGCACGCCGATCGACACCGCCCAGCCGGACAGCTTGGAATGGCTGTACATCGAATACACCGGCGTGCCGTCCAACGTAACCGACTCGATGGCCGCTTCGCCGCCGCCGGCCATGCTGGCCACAAGCGCGGGGGAACCGGGCTGGCCGACAAATTTCTCCGGGTCGCGCGTGCGCGCCACGATCACGCCGCGCGAATCGAAAATGCCGGCCACGCGGCCTGCGGGCAGGCGCTGCTCCCTCAGTATCATTCCCAGGCGCTCGGGCACGAAGGCGACCGAGAGGCAGTAGACCACCTTGCCACCCCTGACCACCGGCACGTGCACCGCGACCAGCGGCCGCTTGAGCGCACCGCCGATGAACACGTCGGAGATCACGGTCTGGCCGGTATCGAACACCTTTCTGATGCGCTCCAGGCTGGCGGGGTCCGGCATGCTCGGGCCGTACGGACGCACCGTGTTGAGCAGCTGCACCGAGTCGCGGTCGCTCAGGACGAAGTTAAATCCGGGGAATTCGGGCCGCAGCGCCTTGCTGGCCTGCGCGTGGAAGGCCGCCAGGTCGCCGTTGTCGAGGCTGGGCGAATTGCCCAGCGCCAGCGCCATGGTGATGCCGGTGTTGAGATCGCGGTCGACCGACTGGATCAGCGCCCGCGCGGTGATCAGCGACTCCTGCTGGATCTGCGTGCGTTCGCGCTCGTAGAAGTGCTGGGCCAGCAGCCCGATGCCCACCACCGCCGGCAAAGCGCACGCCCAGACCAGCGTGTAGATTTGCGAGCGGAGCGATGGCAAGGGACTGTGGGCTGCTGGCTTCATTCTCGACGTCGGTGACTGACACGAGAATGACTCTAGCACAGATGAGCGTAGGCAACTACAGGCGGGCGCCCAGGCTGAGGACGGCCGCGATATTGCGGGCGGCGCTGCGCACATTCCACGCCGCCTCGGCCAGCGCCTGCTCGACCGTGCAGGGCCGGCTGACCGCGCCGAACACGGCCTGTATGCCGTGCTGATGCACGATGGCCGCCCCCGGCGCCAGGCTGCCGGCGATGGCGATCACCGGCTTGCCGTGGCGCTGGGCCACGCGGGCCACGCCGATCGGCGTCTTGCCGTGGATGGACTGGCTGTCGATGCGGCCTTCGCCGGTGATGACCAGGTCGGCGTCCGCCACGGCCGCGTCCAGGCCGACCGCCGCCGTCACGATCTCGCTGCCGGGGCGCAGGCGCCCGCCCAGGAACACCAGCATCGCCGCGCCGATGCCGCCGCCCGCGCCGGCGCCCGGCACATCCGCCACCTGTTGCCCCAGTTCGCGGGCGATGACATCGGCGTAGTGGCGCAGGTTGGCGTCCAGTTGCTCGACCATCGCCGGGGTGGCGCCCTTCTGCGGGCCGAAGATGTGCGAGGCGCCCTGCGGCCCCACCAGCGGATTGCTGACATCGCAGGCGATGTCGAACACGCTGTCCTTGATGCGCGCGTCCAGCCCGGACAGGTCGATATGGCGCAGGCGGTCCAGCGCGCCGCCGCCCGGCGGCAGCTCGTTGCCGGCCTCGTCCAGCAGGCGCCCGCCCAGCGCCTGCACCATGCCGGCGCCGCCGTCGTTGGTGGCGCTGCCGCCCACACCCAGCACGAAGCGGCGCGCGCCGGCGTCGAGCGCGTCGCGGATCAGCTCGCCTGTGCCGAAGCTGCTGGTGCGCAGCGGATCGCGCCGCGCCGCCGGCACCAGTTCCAGGCCGCTGGCGGCGGCCATTTCAATCACGGCCGTGGCGCCGTCGCCCATCAGGCCGTAGAACGCGTCCACCGGCTCGCCCAAGGGGCCGGACACCGTCAACGCCACGCGGCGGCCGCCGCTGGCGTCTATCATGGCCTGCACCGTGCCTTCGCCGCCGTCGGCCACCGGCAATTTGACGTACTGCGCGTCGGGAAAGAACTCGCGGAAGCCGGCCTCGATCTCGTTGGCGACCGCCATCGCGGTCAGGCTCTCCTTGAACGAATCGGGCGCAATGACTATTTTCATCGAGTACTCTATCAACGGTTGACCAGTTTGGCGGGGACGCGCAGCACCAGTATCGCACCAAGCAGCAGCACGCTGGACAAAATATACAGCGCGGTATCGGTGCTCTGGGTCGCGTCCTTGATCCAGCCGACCAGGAAGGGGCTGACGAAGCCGGCGATCTGGCCCAGCGAGTTGATCAGCGCCAGGCCGCCGGCCGCCGCCGCGCTGCCGAGGAAGGCGGCCGGCAGCGACCAGAACATCGCCAGCGCGGCCAGCGCACCCATGGTCGCCATGCTCAGACCCGCTATCACGATCACAGGATTGCTGGAGAAGTTGGCGGCCATCATCAGGCCGGTCAGGCCCATCAGCATCGGCAGCGACACGTGCAGGCGGCGTTCGCGGCGCTGGTCGGCCGAGCGGCCGGCCCACACCATGAAGAAGGCGGCGCACAGGTAGGGAATCGCGCTCAGCCAGCCGACCGTCACCGCGCTCTGGTAGCCCAGCGACTTGATGATGGATGGCAGCCAAAAGTTGATCGCATACACGCCCATCTGGATGCAGAAGTAGATCACGCCCAGCATCCACACATTGCCGTTGCGAACCACGGACGAGAAGGTCTGGCCGGCGTCGCTGTTGGCCTGGCGCTGTTGTTCGTCGCCCGCCAGCGCGGCCTGCATGGCGGCTTTTTCATCGGCGCTGAGCCACTTGGCCTGGGCGATGCCGTCGTTGAGGTAAAAGTACACGGCCACGCCCAGGACCACGGTCGGCAGGCCCTGCAACAGGAACAGCCACTGCCATCCCGCCATGCCGGCCTGCCCGGCCGAGAAATGCTGCAGCATCCAGCCCGACAGCGGACCGCCGACCAGGCCGGAGATCGGGATCGCCGACATGAACAGGGCCATCACCTGGCCGCGCTTCTGCGCCGGGAACCAGTGCGTGAAGTACAGCACCATGCCGGGGAAGAAGCCGGCCTCGGCCACGCCGGTGAAGAAGCGCAGCACGTAGAACGAGGCCGGATCGTGCACGAACAGCATGCAGGCCGACAGGCCGCCCCATGCCACCATCATGGTCGCGATCCAGCGGCGGGCGCCGATCTTGTGGAGTATCAGGTTGCTCGGAACGCCGCTGAGCACGTAGCCGATGAAGAAGATGCCCGCGCCTAATCCGTAAACGGTATTGCTCAAATGGAGGGCGTCCAGCATCTCCAGCTTGGCGAAGCCGACGTTGACGCGGTCCAGGTAGTTGAAGAAGTAGCAGATGAAGATGAACGGTATCAGGTGCCAGCTGGCCTTCTTGTAAGCGCCGTCCAGGACGGACGCCGCCGGCCACGGGGTGGCGGTGGTCGTGGTGTTCATGTGGGTCTCCTTGGTTTTTATAGGTGGTCTGTGCGGATGATTATCTGGAATCCATCCCGGAAAAACATCGGTCAAACGCACCATAATTCAGCCGGATCCCGGCTATTTATTGGGCATATGCACAATAAATGCTCCTGCCAGTCCGGTATTTACCCGGATTCCTTGTTATTTGGCACAATGATGGCAAGGAGAAACGCCCATGTACATACTGAGCACCGAGCTGGCCCAGGACATCGTCGGCCGGACGATGAAGATCATCCCGTACAACGTCAACGTGATGGATGCCAACGGCACCATCCTCGCCAGCGGCAATCCGGCGCGCATCGGCGAGCTGCACGCCGGCGCCATGCTGGCCCTGGCCAAACGGCTGACGGTGGAGATCGACAGTGCCAGCGCCCGCAATATGCACGGCGCCCAGCCCGGCATCAACCTGCCGTTGACGGTCAACGGCCAGGTCTGCGGGGCCGTGGGCCTGAGCGGCGTGCCGGCCCAGGTGCGCCAGTTCGGCGAACTGGTGCGCTTGACGGCCGAGATGATCCTCGAACAAGCCCACCTTGCCGGCGAGCTGCAGCGCGACTCGCGTTACCGCGAAGCCTTCGTGCTCAACCTGATCCGCTACGAAGCCGCCATGGAGGCCGACCTGGCCGCCTGGGCGCGCCGGCTGGGCGTCAACTTCGAGCGCAGCCATCTGGTGTTCCTGCTGGAGCTGGACGACAAGACGGCCGGCACCGACCAGGCCCTCGGCGAGCTGCAGCGCCTGCAACTGCGCATGCTGGCCCGGCAGCCGTCCGCGCTCACCGCATCGGCCAGCGCCCATCAGCTGGTGCTGCTCGATTTCCACGACGCCCCGTCCGCGTCCGATACCCATTGGCCGCAGCGCCAGTTGCAGGCCCTGGCCGCCATCCTGCGCGAGGAATGCCAGCAGCCGCACACGCTGACGATGGGTATCGCCCAGACCGGCATGGCCGGCGTGGCGGTTTCCTACCGAAGCGCGTTGACCGCGGCCCGCATCGGCCGCGCCCGCCATCCGCGCCGGTCGCGCTTCAGTTATTACGAGCAAACCCTGCCGGTGCTGCTGTCGGGCCTGGGATCGGGCTGGGAGGCGGAGCAGCTGCGCCAGCCCGTCGCCCGGCTGAAGGCGCGGGACAAAAACAAGGAACTGCTGCGGCGCACGCTCGATGTGTGGTTTGAACACGACGGTCATCCGGCGGCCACCGCCGAGGCCCTGCACATCCACCGCAACACGCTGGATTACCGGCTGCGCCGCATCGGCGAGATCACCGGCCTGGACCTGGGCAAGCTGGAGGATAGGCTGCTGCTGTATATCTCTTCGTTATTAACCACTTAACTCTCTCGGCAGAGCCGGAAAGTTACTGTATTATTTGCCGTCGCCCGAGCGCCCACAAGGCACAGGCTCGGGTACGGAAATAACCACAATAAAACTGGAGCCATTTTGAGCCTATTTCGCACCAAGAACCTGGACGATATGATCGCCAACAGCCGCAGACCCGGCGGCCTGGCGAAAGTACTCGGTCCCTTCGACCTCATCCTCATGGGCATCGGCGCCATTGTCGGCACCGGTATTTTCGTACTGACGGGCACCGGCGCCGTGACGGCCGGCCCGGCGCTGACGCTGTCCTTCGTGGTCGCCGCCATCGCCTGCGGCTTCGCCGCGCTTTGCTACGCCGAATTCGCCTCCACCGTGCCCGTGGCCGGCTCCATCTACACCTACACCTACGCCACGCTGGGCGAACTGGCCGCCTGGATGATAGGCTGGGACTTGCTGCTGGAATACGGCCTGGCCACCTCGGCCGTGTCGGTCGGCTGGTCCGGCTACTTCCAGTCGCTGATCTCCGGCTTCGGCATCCACCTGCCGGTCGCGCTCACGGCCGCGCCCGGCGCGATTCCCGGCGTGCATACGCTGATCAACCTGCCCGCACTGTGCATCATGCTGGTGCTGACGGCGATGCTGAGCTGGGGCGTGCGTGAATCGGCCCGCCTGAACAACATCATGGTCGCTATCAAGGTCGGCGTGGTGCTGCTGTTCATCGTCGTCGGCGCGCGCCACGTCGAGCCCGCCAACTGGAAACCGTTTATGCCGTTTGGCTACAACGGCATGCTGAGCGCCGCAGCGCTGGTGTTCTTCGCCTTCATCGGTTTCGACGCGGTGACCTCGGCCGCCGAGGAAGTCAAGCGCCCGGAGCGCGACCTGCCGATCGGCATCATCGGCTCGCTGGCCGCCTGCACCGTGCTGTACGTGGTGGTCTCGGCCATCATGACCGGCATCGTGCCTTACCAGCAGTACCTGGGCATCGACCACCCGGTGTCGCTGGCGCTGAAGCACGCCGGTGAAAACTGGTTCGCCGGGTTCGTCGACCTGGGCGCGATCCTGGGCATGACCACCGTCATCCTGGTGATGGCCTACGGCCAGACCCGCATCATCTTCGCCATGTCGCGCGACGGCCTGCTGCCGAAGCGCCTGTCGACCGTGCATCCGCGCTTCCACACGCCGTTCTTCGCCACCTGGCTGGTCGGCATCGTGTTCGGCCTGATCGCCGCCGTGGTGCCGCTGAACGTGCTGACCGAGCTGATCAACATCGGCACGCTGGCCGCCTTCAGCCTGGTGTCGATCGCCGTGATCATCATGCGCAAGAAGCGTCCCGACCTCAAGCGCGCCTTCCGCTGCCCGGGCGTGCCGGTGATTCCGGCGCTGGCCGTGATCTTCTGCGTCATGCTGATGACCTACTTGAGCTGGTTCACCTGGGTCGCCTTCGTGATCTGGCTGGTGATCGGCCTGGCCATCTACTTCGGCTACGCCCGTTCGCGTTCGCTGCTGAACTGATCCGCTGTCTGCCCGGCGAGGCCAAGCGCCTCGCCGGCGCTCCCTCCGCCCTGCCGCAACGCGCAGGGTGCTCTACCCCACAGACCGATACCCCAAACTCGCCTAGCATCTGACTCGTCACTGCGAAGGAGAGCGTGTGAACACCACTGTATGGTTCCTGCTCGTCGGCTGCCTGATGCTGGCGCGCGGACTGGCGGCCACCACGATCTCGAAGTCGCCCTTCACCTCGGCCATCGTCTACCTCGGCGCCGGCATCCTGATGGGGCCGACCTTGCTCAACATCTTCGGCTTCGATCCCAAGCTGCAATCCGCGTTGCTGGAAGTACTGACCCAGATTGCCCTGCTGATATCCCTGTTCTCCGCAGGCATCAAGATGCCGGTGCCGTTCAAACGCCAGCGCTGGGACGCGCCGCTGCGGCTGGCCTGGCTGTCGATGTCGCTGACGGTGGGGCTGGTGGCGCTGTTCGGCTACTACGTGCTGCAATTGCCGGCCGGCGCGGCGGTCCTGCTCGGCGGCATCCTGGCGCCCACCGACCCGGTGCTGGCGACCGACGTCCAGGTGCGCCACGCGGGCGACAAGGACCAGTTGCGCTTCACCCTGGCCGGCATGAACGACGGCAGCGCCTTCCCCTTCGTCATGCTCGGCCTCGGCATGCTGGGCGTGGTCGATACGGGCGCGCACCATGTGCGCTGGCTGCTGGTGGACGTGCTGTGGGCCACCGCCGGCGCGGTGCTGGTCGGCGTGGCGGCCGGTGCGCTGGTGGCCCGGTTGAGCTGGCGACTGCGCGGCAGCGATCCCAAGCATGAAATCATGGACGACCTGGTGGGACTGGGCATGATCGCCGTGGTGTACGCGCTGGCGACGCTGTTCAAGGCGTCGGGCTTCCTGGCGGTATTCTTCGCCGCCGTCGCGCTGCGGCAGTCCGAACTGGTGCTAGCCGGCGCGCCCAAGGATCGTCACGGTCTGATGGAACCGGACACGGCAAAATCCGAATCGGCCAGGACCAGCGAAACGCACGAAGCGCCGCTCACCGTCAGCACCGAATCGCTGGTCTTCAAGGAACACCTTGAGCGGCTGTCCGAGCTGACGCTGGTGCTGCTGCTGGGCGGCATGATCTCGCTGAAAAGCATTCAGTGGGACGCCCTGTGGACGGCCTTGTTCCTGTTCGTGGTCGCCCGTCCGCTGAGCGTGTTCGCCGGCCTGATCGGCAGCGACACCAGCCTGCGCATGCGCGCCATGACGGGCTGGTTCGGCGTGCGCGGCATCGGTTCGATCTACTACCTGATGTTCGCCATCGAAGCCGGCTTGGCGCCGGAAGTGGCCGCCCAGCTCACGCGCATCGCGCTGTTCGTCGTCATGTTGTCGATACTTGTACACGGCTTCAGCGTCAAGCCCCTGATGGATTCCGTGTGGCGCCGTCGCCGTTGATCGCCCCGCTTCGACCTGCATCAAGAAAGGCAGGCGCAGGATGTGGGATCGTCGTGCGACCATGTCCAACGCCATTTACCTCATCGAAGACGCCAACGGCCGCATCGGCGACAGCGCCCTGCTCCAGCGCTGGCGCGAACTGCTGGCCGAAAGCGACAGCCACGGCCGCGTCTACCAAAGCCCCGAATTCTTCGACTACCTGCTCAGCACGGCGACCGAACACGCACCCCCCCAGCTGTTCACGGTGACCGAGCGGGCAAGCGGGACGGTGGTGGGCGTCGTGCCGCTGGTGTTGCGCCGGCATGGCTTTGATTTTGTCGCCGGCCGCCTGCGTCTCGGCTCGTTACCGGTGCCCAGCGTGTGCTTGCTCGGTAGCGCACCCTTGATGCCTGCGCGTGCCGAGTTGCTGGATTTACTGTTTGAATTCCTGCTGGCGAAGTTCCCGCTATGCCAGGCGATCTCGCTAAACTCATTGCCGGCGGATAGCGAGCTCTGGCGCAACATCAGCAAGAACAGCGGCTACACCACGCATTTGTTGAACAACTGGCGGACCTGCCACCAAATCCCCCTGCCCTCCAGCTTTGAAACCTTCATGGCGCAGTTCAACTCCAAGCGGCGGTACAACCTCAAGCGCCAACAGCGGCAACTGCGCGAGCACGGCGCTGGCCGGTTGGACTTGCATCGCATTGAACAGCCAGAGCAATTGCCATCGATGCTGGAAACCATGTCCAGGCTCACCACGCCGGAACATCGCGCGCAATTATGGACCCATGAAGAAATGCGGGAACTGGCGCTACATGGCATGCTGCTGTGCTACCAGATCGATTGCGGCAACCAACCCTGCGCATTGATACTTGGCTTGCGGTCGAGCGATACGCTGCACCTGTTCAACATCTTCCACGACAAGGCGCTCGGCCATCTGTCGGTGGGTACGACGATACTGCACATGGCCATCGAAGACCTGTGCAGCCGTGGTTTCACCTGCATCGATCTTGGCTACGGCACCCCCGCCCACAGCTACCAGTCCAGCAACGCAACAGTACAACGCGGCCATGTGCTGCTGATGCGGTCCAACACCAGAAACCGCCTGGCCTGCGCCTTGCATGGGGCCTTCGTTGCAGCCACCGAACTGGCCAGACGCTCCATCAAGTGACGCCTAGCCGCCAGTACCACGTACCTAGGCATATTGCAGATCATCGCTCCGCTGTTGGGGCTCATTGATTGCATATCGGTATTTTTCGTCGCCCCCTAAATAGATCACTCGGGGGTCAGATGGCAGCGTTGCGTCGGTCGCGAAGCCGCTCAGTGAGTCATGCACATATTGATCGAAAAACGCAATAATTTCTTCGTCTTTCAACCCTTTGTTATGTACATATTCATTTTCGTATGCCTCAATTAATATCTTATAATGCGGCCGAAGATTTTCGCGCTTTAAGACCGATGGATTCTTCGCGAGAGTTTCAACCTTGCTATAAGCGCGGCGGATGGCGTTAACATCTTGAATTAATTGATTGTCGTACATTGCAACCATGTTTGCATAATTACCCATCTTAGGTAGCGCGTCGAGTTTTGCTTTCGCTCGGAGCAGATTGTCCAACGCCACCTTATGTTCCGCAGTTGCGGTATTGATATCATCGTCGAATTTTTTTGACGAGCCAATATTTGGATTTCCGTAGTTATTTTGTATGTAGCGCTCCTTATTCCTCTGAGCCTCATAAACAGCCCGTTGAGCAATCTTATTCTTATTTTCAAGTACACTGATCTCCTGATCCAACTTGACTTTATCGACACCGAATTCCTTATTCACTCTGTCAATTTCCGCAGCCTCGGTCTTATCCCCCTGCTGTTTTTTGTGAATAGCATGAAACCGCCATGCGAAGTATAGCGCCATATGTCGATTCATTAAGGTTCCTAAATTCGTTGCTAGACCGATCTTAGCCTGATAATAATTATATCGCTGAATTAACTTCCCCGAAATTTCAAAATCGGACTCATTCATCTTTCGCCATGCGGTTTTTGGCAGTAACGGCACCTTTGCGGCTATCGCAAAGTTATACATGCTATGTAGTGGAATCAATCCGAGCTTCTCCGCCGCATCAAAACTCCGCGCTCCCTCACCGGGCCTATAACTTCCCCCCACGTCCGAGTGTACTCCTGGATATACTGATTCGTGGAATCTCTCCGGTTTCACAACCTGCCCCCCCGCCAACACAGATAAACTATCTGCTGGGAAAGAGTTACGAATCTCATGAGCCGCAATGAAATGGCGCACCTCTTCAACCAAATCCGGAATAGCCAAGCTCCCCCCCCAATCGCTATGTCCATCGTACGTACCTGGTGCGGGATCTGCACCGGGTGCCGAACGTTCCGCGAAAGCCAAAGCCTGCGGTAAGGTATCCTTGTAGGAGGACGATTCCAAACGTCGATCGAGGACATCCCGTACAGTGCCGGTTACCGCAGCTGTGATACTGGTATTATTTGAACTCATCGGCAAACCGACGGATGCCACTGTATCAAAGAGACCCATAAACCTAATTCGGAAGGGAAAGCCTCCTTTCTTTAGACGACACTTCTTGCCAGTATCATATACACAACGATCTTCAAGAAGCTTATTGGCGAACGCACGCGCCAACGCTGCCCCTCGGCTAAAGCCGAATAGGAAGATGTTAATCTCTTCTATAGTGTTAGAAGGCGAAGTGGCGCGAGCAACATGTGGTTTCAACTTTTCGTCAAATTGCTTCAACGCCCAGTCCAATCGTGAATCACCTAAATAACCAGAAACAAGTCCAGGTTTTCCGCCACCATCGTCGCCGACCTCTGCGAAATAGGTTCCTACGCCAGGAAGATATATGCGATATATTCCTTGAGTCTTGTCATCGGGTTGGTGAACGTTGTAGAGTTTAGCAACGTTACTGTGTTTAAGTGTCCCGGAATCTGCATCCATATTATTTCCGGTACCGTCAAAGAAAAAACTCATCGATACAATCTGGTGACAATTTGTCGATTTCCCTTTACTTTCAGCAGGAGCTGCTAGCGCGGCGCTCGCTGCGGGGGATGTCACGCGCGCTTTCTGCGCTGCTTCCGCAGGCAACGCCACGGACTGGTCCACAGCATGTCTAAGCGAAGCTGCATCGGGCTTTAAGGGAGGGGTCTTGCTGTCACCTACCGAATCTTTATTCTGGTTTTTTGTCATGGCTACACCTTGGCAATTTTCTAAGGTCTTCGCGACTTGGTGGAAGTGAAAGTCGCGGCTCCGAAGCTTCATCGGTTATATGAACCTGAACCGTGCCATCGGGATAAAAATGAACTTCCATACGCTTCGGATCCTTCGCAACGTCTTCAGAAATTGAAACATCAGCTTCTTTATAATATGGATAGAAGGTATCAAATACCTCATTGGACTTAGTTAGAAATCTATGGAAATAGCATCCTCCAGATTGCCAACGGACCGTCACCTTTTTGAGGACTCCATTCGGAAAATATGTTACACAACACGCAGTACCCCCACCGCCGCTAGTCGGTGTACTAACAAATATATTTCCGCCGCCTTGGCCATTTACACTAAATGAATCTATGGATTGATTTGTATAATTGTAGCCAGACAGCGAGAGTGAAATAGGGGCACCATTGGGCATATCTCGTTTATGAACCTCACCGCCCGGCGAGGCCACACCATTCCCACAGGCACCCAACCACGTAACAGCAACAGTCAAATAAAAGATCAATACAAAAAACTTTTTCATTATCTAAAAATCCATTTTTTAAAACTCTCTCAAAGTTTCACAATTACTCTTCACTGAGCGCAGTAGAAAATTTAATAGCCCGGTGTTGCACCTTGCCCACGACTTCTGCCCATTGAGGTAATGAAGAAAAATCTTCCCCATGAAGGAGCGCGACACCGCAATATAAAGCCACTTCATAAGTACCGGATATTCCAATTGCACTTGCTCTAGAGGCATTCCGACATATAAAATCATAACGCAATGAAATTGATAAATTATGAAAAATGTCCGGCATCATCTTTTGCAGCTGATCAGCGATTTGATCGGGCTCGCTAGCGTCCAGCATTAAAAATTCCTGCTGCTCCGTCAGGCGAAGCGGTGAAGTGAACATGTCATCTTGCGAGAAGTCGGATGCTATTTTAACCAGAGCTCCCTGCCGATTTAAATACCACCAGCAATCAGCAATGGATAGAAAATCTTGAAGCTGAACATCTGAAAGAACATTTAACATCGCTTCAAGAACACGAGGATCATAATATCGCAATAAGACCTCCATATTCTCCGACACGATGGCATTAAGCCTTATTCTTAATCGCCTTACAACCTCATCTCGCAACAAAGAAGAAGTAAATAATATCATTGATGAAGTATAAGACCCGTGCTCTTCTATCCAACGTCTTAGTCCGCCATGATTCTCTGATGCAACATCCGATAACTTAAACAGAATTGGAGCGACAGACAAAGCACTTTCTTCCTTCGTATCATCGAAGACACTACTATATGGTACCTTTGAGCGATCAAGCATCTTAGCTAGGCCAGGCATTCCCGCATGGTCGACAAGGCAGTAGAATGTGTTCTTTTGGAATTCAAGGCACGAATCGTTGACAAGTTTCCCTAAACTGAAATATAGGCTCATATTATCTCGCAACAAACGGAACTCCAGAGGCGCGCGCTTTGAGCAAACACTCCACACAGATAGACTGAGGCATTAGTGGTAGTGCATATGCGACACTTGTGCTCCCAGAAAAATTCTTCGTTCCAGCGTGAACCGTGAGCTTACCTGGGCACTGCACTGTAATATTCCCACCATCGATGGTGATATTGGCTCCGCCCGCCGTAGACAGCGTAACGCTCTTAGCAGCCGCCCAGTCAACAAACGCATTGGCGCTGACGAGGTTGACCTCGTCCCGCGCCTGCACCTTCAGAGCATCCGCTTGCGCCTGGATATCGACCGCATCCTTGGCGGCGATCATCTGCACACCGATATTGTTGTCTCCCGCCTTGACGGCGCCGCCCAGAACGCCGATGGCCTGCTTGCTTTGCACACGTAGCTGCCCGCCGCTGACGAACTGCGTATCATCGCCGCTCATCAAAGCAATCGTCTCGCCATTGGACATCTGCATCGCCTGCCCCGCCGTCACGCTCAGGCCTGCCTTGCCGCTGACGGCGATAATTGGCGAACTGGCATGCGGCAACTGATCATCACCGGGCGCGGTTTTCTTCTCACCAGCATCTGCCTGAGCTGCGTCCAAGCCGGCGTTGCCTACCATGCCCGACACCGCGGTCAGCAGCGCCTTCAGCGGCGGCGCCTTGTCATCAAGGAGGCTGGCGTTGGGCTTCTCCGCGCCAACGTGCGACGCCAGCGTCACCGTCTCATGCGTCTTGGCCGCGTCGCTGAACGTCTGGCCCAACTGCACCGCCTGCTTCAGCAGCGCGATGCCGGCAGTGTTATCGCCCATCGGCTGGCGCTCGCTGGCGTTGTGGCCGATCGCATAGCTCGACACCAGCAGTCCGCCCGCCGCGCGCACCGCGCCATACGCATCGGTGCGCAGCTCCGCCCCCTGACCGCGCAAACTGCCGCGATAGTTATCAGCGCTGTGGATCAAATGCCCCAGCGTCAGCTCGCTCGCCGCATGCGTCGAGCGCAGTTGGACGCGTCCCTGCGCATCAGTATCGTCGAACAGCAACTGGTTGTAACCGGCCCCGCCGAACTCCTTGCTGCGCAAACCCCACTGCGCCGCCGCGTTGCCGTGCCCGGCCGTGTCGGCGGAAGCCCCGTGCCACAAGGGACTATTGCCCGCCGCCAGATTGCCTTGCGCCGACGGCGCGTGATCACCGGCCGGCTTGAATAGCGAAGCATTGCTGTCCCCAGCCGCCTGTCCTGCCGGCGTCGGCGTCACGCCGCCCTCGCCCTGGCCGTTGTACAAAGCGCCAACGATCACAGGACGGTCGATATCGTTCTCGATGAACTGCACCAGCACCTCCTGCCCCACGCGCGGCAGGAACTGGCTGCCCATGCCGCCGCCTGCCGAACGCTGGGCGACGCGCACCCAGCAGCTGGCATCGCCGCTATCCTGCCAGTGATAGCGGATGCGTACGCGGCCCAGCACGTCGCAATGCAGCTCGTCGGCACCGGCCGGCTGGTCCGATCCATCCGCACCGATGACAATGGCGCTCTGCGTGCCCGATGCAGTCGGCCTTGGATGGTTGCGGCCATCGCTGTCCGGCAGTTGCGGACGCCAGATCACGTCCGAGGCCACCGCTTCGAAGCTATTGGCGTAGCCGGTCTTGCGCGCCTGTTCGATCACCAGCGCGAACTCCTCGTCGCGCTGCGGCGCCAGCTCTTCCAGCAATTCGGGAATGGGACCAAACAGCTCGGCCAAGCCGTGCTGGGCCGGCGACGGCAGGTTGTTGACGCCGACGCTGCTCACGCGCAGCACCGTGTACGCCGGCACGGCATCCCCGTCGGCGAACGCCAGCGGCCCCTGCGTGACATTGACGCGCCGGCCCGCCGCCAGCGTACGCACCGTCGAACGGCCGCGCCACAACTGGCTACGGGCTTCGCCCGCCTGCATCTGCAATTCGGCGTAGTGCTGCGCCTGCCCGCCGCTGGTGTAGGCGTACTGGCCGGGCATGTCGAAGCTTTCCAGCGGCGGCAGTTTCTTGTACTGCTGCCTGGATGGCGCGCTGGCGCCGACGGCTTTCTTGGCCTTGTAATCGTAGCTGAGCAAGGTGGTCAGCGTGACCGAGATGGTCCGCCGCGCCTGCAATGCCTGGATGGTGTCCTGCTGCTCGCCGGCGCGCACGCCGTGGAAACGGATGCCGCCGCCAGCCTCGCTGCTGGCATCCTCGGGCACCGCGCCCAACTGGCTGCTGTCAGCGAACAGCACCATGCACAGGCCGTCATCGGTTTCCTCGAAGCGCCAGGCCAGGCCTTCCTCGGTCAGCAGGCGCAGCACGAAGTCGTAGTCCGACTCGCGGTACTGGCAGCAATAGCTGCGCGCCGACACATCGGCCAGGAAGCTGTCGACCTCTTCGCTCCAGCGCCATTGCGCCAGCGGCTGATAGTGTTCGAAGACCGATTCGACGATCTCGACCACCGTCTTGTCCTGCCAAACGCGGCTGTTGCGCACCTGGCTCAGGCGCCACAGCCACGGCGTCAACCGCAGGCGGAAGCGCGCCAGGCCGCCCTCGCTGCCCAACATGGCCGCCTGCGTGATGTCGCCGCTGAAGGTGGCGCGGCTGCCGTCCGCCAGGCTCACTTCCAGGCTGGCCGGCTTGCCCAGCAACGGCGCCAGCTCAACGTGCGCGTTGGTCGACAGCACGATGATGTCGCGCGCGCCCGTACCCTGCACCATGTCGTCGGCGCAAAAGGCCTCCACCAGCAGGCCGCCCGAACCCAAGTTCTGCATGCAGCTCCTCTATCGGCGCGCCAACGATTGTGCCGTCCAGCTGACAAGCCGTAAGCCAAGCGGCTTCGTCACGCCACCATTCTGTCCGACTCGACAAACTCGGGAAGCAACTGATCCCCCATAGCAAGAGCGAGCGGCAGATTCTCGACCCAGACATATTCCACCTCGGCGGTCTGCTCGGCGACCTTTTTCGGTTTGGTGGAGCTGGTTGGCTCGGTGTCGAGGTCCTTCTCGCGGATACTCTTCCGCATGATGAAGCCTTCCAGTGGATAATAGCTGCGCCGCAGGAGATAGCCGCCGCCTTCGCGCCGGGTGGCGGTCTGCGTGGTGATCACGGGGCTGCGCATGTCGGCGGCATCGGCGTCCGTCATGATGGGGAATGGCGTGTCGTACTTGGATTGCTCGAGCAGGTCCTTCTCTTCATCGGTCAAGGGTTCGTGCTTTTCCTCTTTGGCTTTCGCCGCCTCGATCTTCTGCCCAAGGGCGAAGACTTTGTCCTCGAATTTATTGCGCCACCACATTTTCTTGACGTCCGCCATTAGCTTGCGTTTGTCGAACTCGGTTACCGCGCCGGCGAGATAGAAGCCCGCCAGCGAGTCGTGCACGTAATCGTCGAAGAAACGCATCACCTCCGCCGGCAGCGGCTCAGGTTTATTGAAAATCTCCAAGGCCCACTCTTCCCATGAGTCTAGCGGCGTATATTGCAGAGCCCGGTAGTAGTGCCACTGGTTTATCCGGGACAAATCCCTGGGCGTGTAAGGCGGTGTATCAGCGTCAGTCCTTACGGTGTTTTTGTGCTCTAGCCGCCACCGCACGGCCTCCAGATCGCCGATGAGCATCCTGTTACTGCTTCGCAGGTCTTCTTGCGCTTGTGGACTTGAGGCCTTAAAGCTGGCCGTGCTTTCCAGCGTGGTCAAGCGAGCGGCGCGCCAACGGTAATACAGCTTCATGTGTTCCTTGATGAGATGGCCGTTGTCTCCAAGCTCATCGGTATAAGCGTCCCAGGCGGAGGCGAGTTCGGCACTTACCTGGAAATCGTCTTGATCTGCCAGTTTAAGTTCGCTGAATGGTAGCAGCGGCACGCCAGCTTCACGAGCGGCTTTGAACATATACGCCAACGGAATCTGCGACAACATGGCCGATTGCGCGCCGCGTCCTTTGCCATACTCTCCGGGCGCGTAGCCGCCACCGACATCGGAGTGCACACCGGGGAAATAGACCTCAGTGAATTTGCTGCTTGTGGTCTGTAGTTGTGTGACTGGAAAATTCATGCGTTGTTCGTGCGCGGCGATATAGTGCCTGCCGCCCTTCACACAATCGGGCAAGGGCAGGAGCAGCTTCTTTGCCCATGCCCAATGGCCATCGAAAAAGACGCGTGGTATCGGCGTCGTACGTCCGGCAGAGTCCGACATACCGACTGTGGCCACGACGTCGAATACGCCGAGAAAATCAATACTTGTGGGGATGCCGATCAGCTTGCCATCGCTCAGCAATTCCGAGAGATAGTGACAAAAAGCAGTCGCCTCGGCCCCGCCGCGCGAGAAGCCGAAAACCGATATCGTGAGGGAGGGAATAATCGGTTTAGGTTTATTCGCCAGCTTTGTACTCAAATTTTGAAGATGAGGTTCGAACCAATCGCGGTGCGTTTTGCGATTGTGCTGCTTGTTCTCCGTGTCCCACTCCGTGCGACCTACTTCATTTTCATGGGCTTGGGCTAATCGCCCTGCTTCCTTTGACGAAAACAGAACGCTATCCTCATAGGCTATTCGATAAAGCGAGTTAAGTACTTGAAATAGAGCCCATATAATTCGCGCTTGCCCGCCTTTGGCAAAAGCTTTGCCATCATCAGTTTCAGTTAACTCGCCAATATCCGGGAAGGGCGTCCCCACACCGGCAATATAATATGGGTAATAGCCACTTTCGCCCATATCATTAGGAAATGCTTCAAATAGCCTTGCCACGTTGCTGTGGCTAAATTCCACAGCATCTAGCTGTCTACTTAAAACTGGAGCCTGTTTTTTCGTTTTCGGATCGACAATCACCCCAACGCGCGTTCCATTTTTGTCCCGATACAAGTTGTTATTTGTACCGTCAAAGAATATGCCGACACGTACTGGGATACAGCACGGCGCGTTAGTATCCGGAGAGCAAGATGTCGTGGCAATCGTCGACTGTTCCTTAGATGAAGGCTTCAGAAAGGCGTCCACAGGATATGGCGCCTTTGTGGGAGTGGCTGCAATCATGGCTTTTTTAATTAGAAGAGGGGCCGACAGGCTTAACGACACGGGGAATTGGAAAGTCAGGGGCGCGGGGGCCGTTTCGGCTGATGACAACACGCACTTCGTCATTCGGGAAAAATACCAAATAGATGTCACCGAGTCTCTCGTATTTCTCGATTTCCACCACTTTCTCCTTCACGATATGTTTATGCCCATCAGGCATATCCCATCGAACCGTCACCTTCATACCGGGATACCAAACACCGGGAATAGAGGTGCAACAGATATTGGCGATTCCTTCTCCCCAACCATTCATATTCCCGCCGCCGGCTCCATCCACCGAGGCCGAATAAATATAGTTACCAGTGTGGTTAACGATACCGACCTGAGCAGTAGCCCTATCGCTCGATTGCGCCTGCGACTGGCGCAGCGCGCACCCGGAAATAGCCGCCGTTATGGCAATAGCGAATAGATATGTAAATCGTTTCATTTTTGCTGCTTTCTTTAATTGGTTGTTGTATCAGTTAGGTTCGCTAGGATGGCCAACATGCTGAATTGGGAAATCAGAAGCGCCAGGCCCATCCCGGCTGACGACAACATGCACTTCGTCATTCGGAAGAAAAACCAAGTAGATATCACCCGGCCTTTCGTATTTTTCGACTTCTACAACTTTTTCCTTCACGATATGCTGATGTCCCACTGGCATATCCCAACGTACTAATACCTTCATCCCCGGATGCCACACACGTGGGATTGAAGTGCAGCAGATATTGGCGATGCCCCCCCCAACTTTCCATATTGCCCCCGCCGGCGCCATCAACAGAGGCAGAGTAGATGTAATTGCCAGTGTAGTTAGCAATGCCGACTTGAGCATTGGCGCTATCGCTTGCTCGCGCCTGCGATTGCCGCAGCGCGCATCCTGAGACAGCTAGCGCTAAGACAGTGGCGAATAAGTATATAAATCGTTTCATTTTTAAAGCCCACCAGCCTCAACGTTCCGTCATTCGCCAGAATTCATCAGGCAGCGCGGAGACTTCGTCCTTGTAATCCGCTCCCTGCCGGACTCGCCTCAGCAGATCGGACATGGCCGCGTGCTGCGTAAAATCGTCGGACAGTATCAAGGCCAGCGCGCTGAAGTGCTGTCGCGCTGGAGCGGTGTGAAGCCCGTTGGCACTGGCCACCTGCAGGTGCCGCTCCACACGCGCATGGCACTGAGCCGGACTATCCATCCTGAACAAATCCGGCTGGCTATCATACAGATTCGCCAGCACCCCGTCGGTCTCAGACTTATCCACCAACCTCGCGAAGACTTCGTCGCTGAGCGGCATCTTGTCGAAAGCCGCCGGCGCCGGCACTGTGGCCTCGCCCTGCCAGCTGAGCAAGGCTCCGTCGCGACCAGGCCACCACCAACGCGCCATCGGCGCGAGCAACTGACCGCATTCCGGCTCGGTCAGCGTTTCTAGCAGCGCCGGCAACACGCGCGTGTCACCCCAGCGCACCGGCCACTCAACTGTATCGGGTGTCATGGCGATCAGATAGGGACGCATATGCCGCACCAGCTCATCGGTGTCCAACACGCTGGCCAGGATGCTGAGCATCGGCTTGGCGCCGCAGTCGGCAAACAGCCTGTTCAGCCACGCCAGACGCGCTTCCGCATCCTCGGGCGCGGTTAGCAGATACGGCACCGCCGTGCCCAGTCCCTGCAAGGCGGTGCCGTCGTACAAGGACTGCCGCGGAAATAAACGCGGCGAACGCACCCGGAAAAACTCTTCATCGAAAGCGCCATCGACCAGCGCAAACAGCCGCAATTCGTCCGACGGCGACGCATCGCATAATTGCTGGAATTCCTTCGCGATCTGAACAGACAGAGTGGCTAGGGGCGGATTAGTAGCGAAAAACATAATTCCTCCTCAGCCCGCGCTCGGGGCCATGAATGGACTTCCGGCGCGCAAGGCCGCCAACAAGCATGCCTTGCACACGCTGGTCGGCAGCGCCGGCAGGGAGTAATCGAGCTTCTCCGGCCCGCTAAAGTTCTTCGTGCCGGCATGGACCGTTATCTTGCCAGGGCACTGTACGGTGATATCGCCGCCCGCGATGGTGATATTGGCCCCGCCCGCCGTGGACAGCGTAATGCTCTTGGCCGCCGCCCAGTCGACGAAAGCATTGGCGCTGACCAGGTTGACCTCGTCGCGCGCCTGCACCTTCAGCACATCCGCTTGCGCCTGGATATCAACCGCATCCTTGGCCGCGATCATCTGCACGCCCAGGTTGTTGTCGCCCGGTTTGACCGCGCCGCCCAACACGCCGATGGCCTGCTGGCTGTGTACGCGCAGCTGTCCGCCGCTGACGAACTGCATGTCGTCGCCGCTCATCAAGGAGATCGTCTCGCCATTGGACAACTGCATGGCTTGGCCGGCGGTCACGCTCAGGCCAGCCTTGCCGCTGACGGCGATGATCGGCGAGCTCGCATGCGGCAACTGATCATTACCAGACGCCATTTTCTTCTTACTTGCGTCGGCCTGGGCTGCATCCAGGCTGGCGTTGCCCACCATGCCCGACACGGCGGTCAGCAGCGCCTTCAGCGGCGGTGCCTTGTCATCAAGGAGGCTGGCGTTGGCCTTCTCCGCGCCAACGTGCGACGCCAGCGTTACCGTCTCATGCGTCTTGGCCGCATCGCTGAACGTCTGGCCCAGCTGCACCGCCTGCTTCAGCAGCGCGATGCCAGCCGTGTTATCGCCCATCGGCTGGCGCTCGGTGGCGTTGTGGCCGATCGCATAGCTCGACACCAGCAGTCCGCCCGCCGCGCGCACCGCGCCATACGCATCGGTGCGCAGCTCCGCGCCCTGACCGCGCAAACTGCCGCGATAGTTGTCCGCGCTATGGATCAGATGACCCAACGTCAGCTCGCTGGCCGCATGCGTCGAGCGCAATTGCACTCGCCCCTGCGCATCGGTATCGTCGAACAGCAGCTGGTTGTAGCCTGTCGCACCGAATTCCTTGCTGCGCAACCCCCACTGCGCCGCCGCGTTGCCGTGCCCGGCCGCATCGGCGGAAGCCCCGTGCCACAAGGGACTATTGCCCGCCGCCAGATTGCCCTGCGCCGACGGCGCATGATCGCCGGCCGGATTGAACACCGAAGCCTTGCTGTCCCCAGCCGCCTGTCCTGCCGGCGTGGGCGCAACGCCGCCTTCACCCTGGCCGTTGTACAAGGCGCCAACGATGACCGGCCGGTCGATATCGTTCTCGATGAACTGCACCAGCACCTCCTGCCCCACGCGCGGCAGGAACTGGCTGCCCATGCCGCCGCCCGCCGAACGCTGGGCGACGCGCACCCAGCAACTTGCATCGCCGCTGTCCTGCCAGTGATAGCGGATGCGTACGCGGCCCAGCACGTCGCAATGCAGCTCGTCGGCACCGGCCGGCTGGTCCGATCCATCCGCACCGATGACGATGGCGCTCTGCGTGCCCGATGCAGTCGGCCTTGGATGGTTGCGGCCATCGCTGTCCGGCAGTTGCGGACGCCAGATCACGTCCGAGGCCACCGCTTCGAAGCTATTGGCGTAGCCGGTCTTGCGCGCCTGTTCGATCACCAGCGCGAACTCCTCGTCGCGCCGCGGCGCCAACTCTTCCAGCAATTCGGGAATGGGACCAAACAGCTCGGCCAAGCCGTGCTGCGCCGGCGACGGCAGGTTGTTGACGCCGACGCTGCTCACGCGCAGCACCGTGTACGCCGGCACGGCATCCCCATCGGCGGACGCCAGCGGCCCCTGCGTGACATTGACGCGCCGGCCCGCCGCCAGCGTACGCACCGTCGAACGGCCGCGCCACAACTGGCTGCGGGCTTCGCGCGCCTGCATCTGCAATTCGGCGTAGTGCTGGGCCTGTCCGCTGCTGGTGTAGGCGTACTGGCCTGGCATGTCGAAGCTTTCCAGCGGCGGCAGTTTCTTGTACTGCTGCCTGGATGGCGCGCTGGCGCCGACGGCTTTCTTGGCCTTGTAATCGTAGCTGAGCAAGGTGGTCAGCGTGACCGAGATGGTCCGCCGCGCCTGCAATGCCTGGATGGTGTCCTGCTGCTCGCCGGCGCGCACGCCGTGGAAACGGATGCCGCCGCCAGCCTCGCTGCTGGCATCCTCGGGCACCGCGCCCAACTGGCTGCTGTCGGCGAACAGCACCATGCACAGGCCGTCGTCGGTTTCCTCGAAGCGCCAGGCCAGGCCTTCCTCGGTCAGCAGGCGCAGCACGAAGTCGTAGTCCGACTCGCGGTACTGGCAGCAATAGCTGCGCGCCGACACATCGGCCAGGAAGCTGTCGACCTCTTCGCTCCAGCGCCATTGCGCCAGCGGCTGATAATGTTCGAAGACCGATTCGACGATCTCGACCACCGTCTTGTCCTGCCAAACGCGGCTGTTGCGCACCTGGCTCAGGCGCCACAACCACGGCGTCAACCGCAGGCGGAAGCGCGCCAGGCCGCCCTCGCTGCCCAGCATGGCCGCCTGCGTGATGTCGCCGCTGAAGGTAGCGCGGCTGCCGTCCGCCAGACTCACTTCCAGGCTGGCCGGCCTGCCCAGCAACGGCGCCAGCTCGACGTGCGCGTTGGTCGACAGCACGATGATGTCGCGCGCGCCCGTACCCTGCACCATGTCGTCGGCGCAAAACGCCTCCACCAGCAGGCCGCCCGAACCCAGGTCCGCATCGTCGTCGCCCAGCTTCAGCGCGTACAGGCGCGTCGCACTGGAGAACTGCGCCAGCGCGGCGGTGATTTTCTCAAGCAACGCGATACTCATGAGTTCGACGCGGTCTTGGCGGCCGGGGCGGCCTTACATTCCGGCTCTTTCTTGGCATCGGCCGCGCACAGGCGGGCCCGGCACTGCTCTTCGCCGGCGGCGTTGTACTGCTTGCAGGTCTTGAGCTGGTCGGCAGGCGTGCTGGTCTTCTTGACCGGCCCACGCGTCTGCAGATGCGCCATCAACGCGGTGATCAGCGTGACGTCGCTGTCCTGCTTGCCCTTCTCCTTCTCCTTGGCCGGCGCCTTTTGCGCCAGCTTGGCATTGTCCGGCTTGCGCTCAAGCTTGTGCTCGGCCTTGCGCTCGGGTTTGTGTTCCGCCTTGGCGATGTGCTGCGGCTTCGCCTGCGGCCGCTCCAGTGCTTGCTTGAGCTCGTCGCGGCCGGATGCCGGCTTGGCCGGCGCGGTCAGCATTTCCTTCAGCGACGGCAGCTTGCCTTCCGCCGCCGGGCTGGAAGGGGCCGCTTCTTCCAGGATCGCGGCGGTCGATACGTCGGACTCGGCCGGGCCGGGCGGCGCAGCAGCCACCGGCGCGGCAGTGGCTGCCGGAGCAGCCGCCACCGCCGGCGGCAAGCTGTCCTCGTCAGGCGTATTACTCATCCAGACCAGCGTGCCGCCGACGACGGCCAGCACGCCGGCGCCCGCCGCGCCCCATACCAGCAAGCCGGAGCGCTTACCGGCAGGCTTGCCGGCGGCCTTGGCCGGCCCAGCCGCGGTCGGCTTGCTGTCGAGCGTGCTCAATATGCGCTGGCGCTCGGCTTCCGCCTGCTGTTCCGATGAAAGAAGACTGGGCCTGCCCCCTTTCGAAGGGCGATCGTCTTGACGTTGCAAAATGTACTCCTTGTTAATTTCGCATTACTTTACGCGATTCAAGAAAAACACGACGCATATTACAAACTCAACCGTGCGCGCCCCGAAAATACGTCGTTTCACAGGGAGATTTCAATCGTGCGCTGGATTGTCATAACTGTAAGATATACTCAAAGCAATGCTTTAAGGATACTAATGATGCAACGTTCTGCTGGAGAGATGCTGTCGTGCTGATACTGGCCATCGCACTCTATTTCGTCCTGGCCTGCCTGATCAGCTGGATGGTGCTGTTTCCGGCCGGGCGAGAATTCGTGCTCAACGCGCTGGCGGGCGCGAGCCAGCGGTTGCAGCAGCGGGTCGGCCGCATCGCCCAGCGCCGCCAGCAGGAAGCGAGCGCCCTGGGCCGCAGCGGACGCGCCTCGGCCGGCGAAGTCGGCGCCTTCCTGCGGCAACACTATGTATTGTGCCTGGGCGGTACCGCGCTGATCTGCATTCCGCCGCTGCTGGCGCTGCTGATGAGCACCAAGAACACGCTGAGCGGCTTCGAGACCTCGACCAGGGAAGTCAACACCCAGGTCGCCGATCTGCTGCAGGGCGAGCAGCTGGTGCCGCCGCCGCCGTTGCCGCCGCTGGTGTTCGCGTCGGCCGAAGTGGCGCTGGAACGGCCGATGCTGGTATCGGCCAGCCGCGACTGGGCATTGATGGACGCGGCCTACGCGCAACGGCTGCTGATGGCCTTCAAGATCATGAAGGAAAAGCACGGCTACGACATGGCGATCCTGGAAGGCTACCGCAGCCCGGAACGCCAGAACGCGCTGGCCGCGATGGGACCGAACGTCACCAACGCGGCGGCGTTCCAGAGCTGGCACCAATACGGCCTGGCCGCCGACTGCGCCTTCCTGCGCGACGGCAAGCTGGTGATCTCCGAAAAAGATCCGTGGGCCATGCGCGGCTACCAGCTCTACGGCGAAGTGGCCGAGTCGCTGGGCCTGACCTGGGGCGGACGTTGGAAGATGATGGATTTCGGGCATACGGAACTGCGCATGCCCGGTGTGATGAGACGATAAGGTACGGGCGAAGATGGCGGCATGGCTTAAAAATTTGATGACAATGATGCTGGCGTTTGGCGCCAGCTGGCTCGGCGCGGTCTGGTTCTGGCGCTCGAACAACCGCGTGCCGGCCACCGACGACCTGGTGCTGTACCTGCTGGTGCTGCCCCTGGCGTTGCTGGCCGCGTTCTGGCTGGGACGGAAAATCTACAACGGCATCAGCGCTCCCGCCGCCGCCGCGACATCCACCGTCGCCGCGCAATCCGAGGCGCCGGCCGCGCCGGCGCGCGGTCCAACGCTGTCGCTGGTGGCCGCCGCCGTGCGCGCGCCGCATGGCGCCTCACCCGCTGAACTGAGCGCCACACTGGCCGAAAACAAGGCCCGTCCCGCGCTGGACCCGGAACTCAACGACGCCTACGGCTACCCCGTCATGAGCGCCCGCATCGCCGACATCGACGCCGACGCCACCCGCACCGAGATGTCGGACTGGCTGGCGGCGAACCACACGGCGCCCCACTTCAGCGACGAGCAATGGCGCGCACTCAGCGCCGGCAGCGAAGTGGTCGTCGAATTGAGCGCCTATCTTGGCGCCCATCCGCTGCTGGAGCTCCACGCCGGACAGGTGGCCCGCCGCGAGCCCCTGTCGCTGCCGATGCTGCAACTGCAGCCGGTATGGCAGGCCGACTGGCAGCCGGAGCACCGCCAGGCCGCCGCACTCTGGTTCCGCCACCTGGTGACTCAATCCGGCTGGCCCGAAGACCGCATCACCGTCGCCCCCGAACGCGGCGCCCTGGGCACCGAAGTCGGTACCGTGCTGGCGCGGCTGCTGTCGAACGAACCGCCGGCGCTCGCCATGATCGTCACCTGCGGTTCGCACCTCGGCGCCGGCAGCGTCGAAAGGCTGGAGAACGGCGGCGCGCTATTCAACGCCAACCAGCCGCAAGGCCAGATCCCCGGCGAGGGCGCGGCCGGCCTGCTGCTGACCGACGCCCTCCAGGCGACGCTGCTGGGGACCGGAGGCGAGCAGCCCCAATTGCTGGCCGTGAGCGGCGGACGCCGGCCCCATTCCGCCGACGAATCCAAGCGCGCCAACGCCGAACTTCTGCAGGAACTCAGCGCCAAGGCGCTGCAAGGCGCGGGCCGCGAAGCATCGGCCATCGCCTTGATCAGCGCCGACTCCGACCACCGCACCAGCCGCGTCATGGAGCTGATGGGCGTCGCGTCGGAAGCGACTCCGCAACTCGATCCCGGCGTCGACATCTTCAGCGTCGGCGCCAGCTGCGGCAACTGCGGCGCCGTCACCTGGCTGACCGCGCTGGCCGTGGCGCGGCAGGAAGCGGAAAGCCGCAAAGCCGTCATCCTCTGCATCAGTAACCTGGACCCGTTCCGGCGCGACGTCGCCGTCATCGGTCCCGCCGCAGCCGTACCTGTTTGATTTTCCCGATTTTTCCTAGAGCCCCAATCATGATGCAAAAAACCTGGCAATTCCTGACGTCCCGCAACAGCCTGATTGTGATCGGCTGGGTGGCCTTCGCCGCCTGTTTGCTGATCGCGTCCGCCATCTTCGAATGGCCGGCCAGCGTCGCCTGGACCGTGCTGGCGATCGCACTGCTGTTCGGCGCCATCGTCTGGCTGTGGCGCCGCCGGCGCAAGCAGCGCGCCGCCGCCCAACTGGGCGACATGCTGGAACAGCAGGTCAACAAAGCCCCCGCCAAGACCGACCCGGCCCAGCGCCAGGAAACGGACGTGATCCGCAAGCGCCTGCTGGACGCCATCGCCACCATCAAGGGCTCGAAAATCGGCCAGTTCTCCGGCAACGCCGCGCTGTACGAGCTGCCGTGGTATATGGTCATCGGTAATCCGGCTGCCGGCAAGAGCACGGCGATCGCCAGCTCCGGCCTGCAGTTCCCGTTCGCCGACACCAAGATCGTGCAAGGCGTGGGCGGCACCCGCAATTGCGACTGGTTCTTCACCACCGACGGCATCCTGCTCGATACGGCCGGCCGCTACTCGGTGGTCGACGAGGACCGAGGCGAGTGGTTCGGCTTCCTCGACCTGCTGAAAAAATACCGCAAGAAAGCGCCGATCAATGGCGTCATCATCGCCGTCAGCGTCGCCGAGCTGACGCGCAACCGGCCGGAATTCGCCATCAACCTGGCCAAGAACCTGCGCCAGCGCGTGCAGGAGCTGACCGAGCGCCTCGAAGTCCACGCGCCGGTGTACGTGGTCTTCACCAAGGCCGACCTGATCACCGGCTTCAACGAATTCTTCCAGGACTCCGAACGCGGCGAGCGCGATAAGATCTGGGGCGCCACCCTGCCCTACAGCCAGTCCACCACCAGCGAGCAGATACTCGACCAGTTCGACGCCCGCTTCGATGAACTGTACGATGGCCTGAAAGACCTGAGCCAGGCCAACATGGCCCTGCAATGGCGCGAGCGCATGCCGTCCGGCGTGTTCACCTTCCCGCTGGAATTCAGCTCGATCAAACCGTCGCTGCGCGCCTTCATCGCCACGCTGTTCGAGGAGAACCCGTTCCAGTTCAAGCCCGTATTCCGCGGCTTCTATTTCACCAGCGCTCTGCAGGAAGGCGAATCCGTCTCCGCCTCCTCGCACCGCGTGGCGCAGCGCTTCGACCTGAAACTGCAGCCGCAGGAACACGAGGAAACCCACCAGCAGCAGGGCTACTTCCTGCTTAACCTGTTCCGCAAAGTGATCTTCGCGGACAAGGACCTTGTCGCGCAATACGCCAGCCCCGCCAAGACGCGCATGCGCTACGTCGCCTTCTTCGCCGCCACCGCCTTCGTCGGCCTGGCGCTGGCCGGCTGGAGCTGGTCCTACATGAACAACCGCCAGCTGGTCGCCAACGTGCAGGCGGACCTGGACCAGGCCATCAAGGTGCAGCAGAACCGCATGGACCTGCAATCGCGCTTCCAGGCGCTGGAGATCCTGCAGGACCGCATCGAGCAGCTGGACAGCTATCGCGAACACCGCCCGCTGTCGCTGGGCCTTGGCCTGTACCAGGGCGACCTGCTCGACCGCAAGCTGCGCGAGGAATACTTCGCCGGCGTGCGCGAGGTGATGCTCAAGCCAGTCGGCCAGTCGCTGGAAGCCTTCCTCGGGGAAGTCAACAGCGGCGCGGCGCAGCTGCAGCCGATGTCCAAGCCGGTGACGGCTGCGGCAGCCGGCGCGCCAGCCGCCGACGCCACCGCCGCCGCACCGGTCAACAACGGCGCCACGCAGTTCAAGGACTCGTCGCCTGCCAACGCGGAAGACGCCTACAACGCGCTGAAAACCTACCTGATGTTGAGCGACAAGTCGCGCGCCGAAGCCGGCCACCTGAACGACCAGCTGACCCGCTTCTGGCGCGTCTGGCTGGACGGGAACCGTGGCGCCATGCCGCGCGAGCAGATGATACGCAGCGCCGAGCGCATGATCTCCTTCTACCTTGCGCAGATCAACGACACCTCCTGGCCGCAGATCGATGGCAAACTGGCGCTGGTCGACCAGACCCGCGACAACCTGCGCCGCGTGGTGCGCGGCATGCCCGCGCGTGAACGCGTCTACGCCGACGTCAAGGCCCGCGCCGCAACCCGCTTCCCGTCGATGACGGTCGCCCGCATCGTCGGCGAGCAGGACAAGGAACTGGTACTGGGCAGCTACGCCATTCCGGGCAGCTTCACCCACCAGGCGTGGGAGGGCTTCGTACAGGACGCCTTCCGCGACGCGGCCAACCGCGAAATGCAAAGCGCCGACTGGGTGCTGAAAACCTCGTCCAAGGACGACCTGACATTGGAAGGCAGCCCGGAACAGATCCAGAAGTCGCTGGTTGAGCTGTACAAGAACGACTACGCCAAGGAATGGGAGAAGTTCGTGCAGGGCGTAACCATCCGCGACCTGCAGACCTTCGAGAACGCCGCCGCCGCGATGAACCGCCTGGGCGATCCGCAAACCTCGCCGCTGAACAAGCTGGTGACGACCGTCTACGAGCAAACCTCGTGGGACAATCCGTCGCTGCTGGACGCCGGCCTGCAACGCGCACAACGCGGCGTCACCGGCTGGTTCCGCGAAACCATCCTGCGCCAGAAGCCGTCGCAGATCAACATCAACGTCGCCAGCACCGGCAGCACGCCGAACGCGCCGCTGCCGCTGGGCCCCGTCGGACGCGAGTTCTCCGGCGTGGCGCGCCTGGTCGTCGCCAAGGACAGGGACACGTCGCTGATGCGTGGCTACGTCGAACAGATGTCCAAGCTGCGCACCCGCTTCAACCAGATCAAGAACCAGGGCGACCCGGGCCCCGGCGCCAAGCAGCTGATGCAGCAGACGCTGGACGGCACCGGCTCCGAACTGGCCGACGCCCTCAAATACGTCGATGAACAAATGCTGATCGGGATGACCGATGCGCAGAAACTGGCGATCCGCCCTATCCTCGTGCGTCCGCTGATGCAGACCTTCGCCGTCATCGTCAAGCCGACCGAAGCCGAAATCGACAAGGTCTGGGCCGCGCAGGTGCTGCAACCGTTCAGCAAGAACCTGGCGCTGAAGTATCCATTCGCGACCGAATCGCGGGCGGAAGCCAGCAACGCCGAAATCGGCGAGATCTTCGGCCCGGACGGCGCCATCGCCAAATTCTTCAACACCACCATAGGCCCGCTGGTCGTGCGCCGTGGCGACTCGCTGAGCGCCAAGACCTGGGCCGACATGGGCGTCAACCTGGCGCCGCCGGTGGTGGCGGCCTTCCCGAACTGGATCGCACCGCTGTCGGCGGCCGGTGTCGCCAACACCGCCGCATCCAGCGGTGGCGAGGCGCAAACCAAGTTCGATCTGCAGGCGCTGGGCGCCACCGGCGCCACCGAGTTCACCATCGAAATCGACGGCCAGTCGCTGCGCTGGCGCGGCCAACCGCAGCCGTGGGTGCACATGGCCTGGCCGAATCCGCAGGGCGTGCCCGGCTCGAAGATCACCGCCATCACACCTGAAGGCCGCAACGTCGTGCTGCTCAACGAGCCTGGCCATTTCGGCCTGAAGAAAATGATCGACGCCGCCAACCGCAAACGCAAGGACAATGGCGCATTTGAACTGAGCTGGGACAACGCCGGCGTGGTCGTCACCGCTAACCTGAAAATCGTGGCCACCGAACAGGCGCCCGCACCGCAGCCCGTGCAGGCCGCACAAGGCTTCAAGCGCCTGCGCCTGCCGGAGTCGATCATCGCCACGGCGCCGGCGCCCGTTTCCGCACCGGCTGCGCCAAGCGCGCCATCGGCGCCGGCACCGGCGCCCGCCCCGGCGGGCACGGTCGCGCCCAAACCTGCGGCGCCGCCGACACGCACCGCGGCGGCGGCCACCATGGGAGCCGCTCAATGAGCCGGGGCGTTACTCCGATCAGCGTCGGCTACTTCGGCAAGATTCCAACCCGGGGCGATTTCGTCAAGGGCAGCGACAGCCCGGCCCTGATCAAGGTGCTGGACGACTGGCTGTCGCACGCGATGGACCTGCTAAGCACAGACGCCCGCTGGAAGCTGAACTACGACGCCGCCGCACCGCTGCATTTCGCCTTCGTCGGTCCACGCCGCCGGCACGCCATCGCCGGCCACATCGTCGCCAGCAGCGACCAGTCCAGCCGCCGCTATCCCTTCCTGATGATGGGATCGATGGAGGTCAGCGAACCCACGGCGTTCGTGGAGAACGCGCCGCTGGTGCTGACACGCATGTGGAACCGCCTTGAAGCGCTGACCGCCGGCGTGCGCGAAGCCAGCGACCCGACACTGCCGCTGCAAAGCGCCGCCAACCACATGATCGAACTCGATCTGCGCGCGGCCGCCTACGATGCGGCCTTCGAGGACTTCCTCGAACTGCAAACCGTGGGCGCGCTCGACGCGATGCTGGCGCAGACCGGCTTCAAAGGCACTGCGCGGCAAATCCTGCTGGCGCTGGGTATGCTGCTGCAACCGGTCATGGCCAGCAGCTCCAGCCGCCTGGAAAAGAGCCTGCTGCTGCCGCTGCCGACCGATCCGATGTACCGCAACCTGGTCGCGGCGTTCTGGATGCACCTGATTACGCCGTTCCTGGCGCGCGCCGATTTCGAGCTGGCGCTGTTCGTCACCCGTATCGACCAGAGGCCGGCGATGATCGTGGGCTTCAGCGGCGCGTCGGCTCAAACGCTGCGCGCCATCGTCGATCCGCAAGCCGGATTCGATCATCACATCGACTTCGAACAACTGGATTGGGTGGAGGAGCAGATCGATTCCGACTACGGCATCAAGAAGCTGTCCACCTACCTGGCGCAAGCCAACCTGTCACTCAAGTCCGCGCTGGATTCCGTCGGCGCGGCGTTTATCGGAACCTGATCATGCGCTCTAACAAATTGATAGCCAACGCCCTGCTGACCGCCCTGTGCGCGCTCGGCGCCGCCGGCGCCGGTGCCCAGAACCCCGGCCTGGCGCCCGCCGCGCCCGAACCGGGCCAGGTGCTGGCCAGCGGCACCGTGCCGGACGAAGGCAGCAAGGCCGCTGTTCTAGCCAAGCTGCGCGAAGTTTACGGCGCCGACAAGGTGGTCGACCAGATCGCCATCGGGCCGGTCGCCATGCCGGCCAACTGGAACGGCTACGTACAAAAACTGATCACCCCGGACCTGAAGCAGATCAGCCGCGGCCAGCTCAAGATCGACGGCAGCAATGTCAGCCTGCGCGGCGAGGTCGCCAACGAAGCGCAGCGCCAGCGCATCGCCAGCAATGTCGCCACCAGCCTCAATCCGACCTACACCGTCAACAACGGCCTGCGCGTATCGGCCGCCGACCAGAGCATCCTCGATAGCACGCTGGCCAACCGCACCGTGGAATTCGAAAGCGGCAAGGCCACGTTGACGCCGGCCGGCAAGGCCATCCTGGACGAGATGCTGGCCGCGCTGCTCAAGCTCAAAGGGCGCAAGGTCGAGATCATCGGCCACACCGACAGCGCCGGCCTGCGCGCCACCAACCTTGGCCTGAGCCAGGCGCGCGCGGAGACCGTCAAGGCCTACTTCTCAAGCCACGGCCTGAATGGCGACCTGCTGACCGCCAGCGGCCAAGGCCCCGACCGCCCAATCGCCAGCAACGACAGCGCGGATGGACGCGCACGCAACCGCCGCATCGAGTTCCGAATGGCCCAATAATCAAAAAGAGGACATCATGTTTTCAGCAGAGCAGTTATTAATCCCCATCAGCGACAGCCGCCCATCTGGCGAGGACCTGTCCTTCTCGTCCGACCTGGACGCCATCGCTCAAGCGCGCAAGTTCGACGACCCCTCGCTGGACCAGGGCGAATGGGTGACGGAATTGAAGGAAGCGGATTGGGAATTCGTCGTCAAGCGCTGCGCCGCGCTGTTGACGGAGAAAAGCAAGGACCTGCGGCTGGCGGTCTGGCTGACCGAGGCCGCCGCCAAGCAGCATCACCTGCGAGGCCTGGCGGAAGGCTACCGCCTGCTGGCCGGCCTGTGCGAGCAGTATTGGGACATGGGTCTGTATCCGGAGGCGGACGGCGGCGACAACGAACAACGCGTCGGCAATTTAAGCTGGATCCTGGCACGCACCAAAACACTGATCCGCGAGATGCCGCTGACGGAGGGCCGCAACACGGCCTACTCCACCATCGACTTCGAATCCGCCCGCAAGCGCGCCAATGGCGGCGACGACCAATCCGGCTCGCCCAAGCTGGCCGACATGGAAGCGGCCAAGCGCTCCAACTCCGCGCAGTTCTGCGCCGGCTTCACCGCCGACGCGCAGTACTGCATGGACGCCCTGCTGCAATTGGAAAAAGTATCGGACGCGAAGCTGGGCCAGGACAGCCCGGGGTTCTCCGCCGCGCGCGATGCCGTGCAATCGATGCTGCATGCGATGCCGGCGGCAGGCAAGTCCGCCGGCGCCGAGGCGCAGGCCGACGCCCCCTCCGACGAACAGGCATCGCAAGCGTCGAACGGCACGGCGGCTCCGCAACAGCGTGAAGCCGCCTCCGGCCCGATCCGCAATCGCACGCAGGCCATCGCCCAGCTGCGGGCCGTCGCGCGGTTCTTCCGCGAGACAGAGCCACACAGCCCGGTGTCCTACTTCGCCGAAAAGGCCGCCAACGCCGGAGAGCAGGACCTGCACACCTGGCTGCGCTCCGTCATCAAGGACGAAGGCTCGCTCTCCCACATCGAAGAGATGTTGGGAGTGCGACCTCCCAACTAAGCCTTATCCGCCCTTACTCGCCAACCAGCTGCACGGCTTCAACGTTCTTGTAGCCGTGTTGGACGTTGTTGGCGATGGTGATCTTGGCGCCTTTGACTTTGTAGGCGGTCTTGTCGAAGGTGCGCACGAACCAGGTGCGGTTTCCGCGCTTATCCTGCTTTACCTCGCTGATGCCGGACCAGATGGTGTTCCACTTGCCGTCCGTGTCCTGCAGCTCCACCTTGCTCACCGCCTCCACGCCCTCGCCGCCGGGGAAGATCACCCGCAGCTCGGTCGCGTTGACCGGTTTGGCGTAGCCAACCTCCAGCCAGTCGAAGCCCTTGTCCTGGTTGTTGTTGGACCAGCTGCGGTCATCCGATGGGCCGACGACGTTCTTGGCCATATTGACCTCCGACGGCTCCTTGCCGTTGTCGTCGCCGAAGGTCGTACTGGCCTTGGCGGTCGCAGCCCACTGTCCCTTCGGATCGTTCAAGTACTTGTCCTCCATCGTGCCGTAGTCGAGCAAGGCCTGCTTCCTGGCCATCTCCTGCTGCGCCTCGGTCTGCGCGGCGGCCGGTGCCGGAGCCGCCGGCGCGGGCGCCGCCGCAGCCGCCGGGGCCTCGACGGTCGGCCCATCCGCCGGCTTGTCCTTCTTGTGGCACGCGGCCAGGGCCAGCGTGGACAGCAGAATCGCTATGGTGGTTTGTCGCTTCATTGTCATTCTCCTTATTTGACGGTGTATTTGAACTGGCCCTGCTTGTTGGCGCTGACCTTGATCTTGCTGATCGCGGCACCTTCGGCCATCCTGGTCAGCACGGATTCAGCCACTTCCGGCAGCAGCGTGCCATTGAGGATGTTGTCGACATTGCGCGCGCCGGAATCGACTTCCGTGCAACGGGCCAGCACCGCTTCGACCAGCGCCTCGTCATAGCTGAACTCCGCCTTGTGGTTGGCGCTGATGCGCTTCTGGATCCGGCCCAGTTTGAGCTTGATGATCTCCACCAGCACATCGTCGGGAATCGGATAGTACGGAATCACCTTCAGGCGGCCCAGGAAGGCCGGCTTGAACTGCTTCATCAGGTGCGGACGAATCAGCTCTTCCAGCGCCGCCGGATCGGGCAGCTCCTCGCTGCTCTTGTTCAGGCAAGCCTGCATCATCGCGGCCGACGCCACGTTCGACGTCAGGATGATGATGGTGTTCTTGAAGTCGATCTCGCGGCCTTCCGCGTCGTCCATCACACCCTTGTCGAACACCTGGAAGAACAGCTCCATCACGTCCGGATGCGCCTTTTCCACCTCATCCAGCAGCACCACGCTGTAGGGATTGCGGCGCACGGCCTCGGTCAGCACGCCACCCTCGCCATAGCCCACATAGCCCGGCGGCGAGCCTTTCAGGCCCGAGACGCTGTGCGCCTCCTGGTATTCGCTCATATTGATGGTGATGAGTTTTCGTTCGCCGCCGTACAGCACATCGGCCAGCGCCAGCGCGGTCTCGGTCTTGCCGATGCCGGACGGGCCGACGAACAGGAACACGCCTTTCGGTTTGTTCGGATCGTCCAGGTTCGCGCGCGAGGTGCGTACACGCTGCGCCACCGCCTCGATCGCATGCGGCTGGCCCAGCACGCGCTGCTCCAGCATGGCTTTCAGGTTCAGCACCGTCTTGATCTCGTCCTTGACCATTTTGCCCAGCGGGATGCCGGTCCAGCCGGCGACGATCTCCGCCACCACATGGCCGTCCACCTGCACCGGCACCATCGGCGCCTCGCCCTGCAGCGACTTCAACTCCGCCTGCAGCGCCTGCAGATCCTTGCCCTGGCTGGCGTCGCCGCCGGTTTCCAGCGTCGCGCGGCCGGCCTTGATCTGTTCCGTCAGCACCTTCTCCTTCTCCCAGCGCTCCGACAACTCGGCATGCTGCGCGGCGGCCGCCACGCGGGCAGCCTCCAGCTCCGCCAGGCGCGCCACGTGGGCGCTGCCGCCGGAGCTCTGCTCGCGCTGCAGCGACGTCGATTCCGCGGCGATGCGTTCCAGCTTGCGCGCCAGGTTCTCGATCAACGCCGGCGTGGCGTTCTGCCCCAGCGCGACCTTGGCGCAGGCGGTATCGAGCACGCTGATCGCCTTGTCCGGCAGCTGGCGGCCCATGATGTAGCGATGAGACAGGCGCACCGCCTCAGTGATCGCCTCGTCGTACACGCGCACGCCGAAATGCTTCTCCATCAGCGGCGCCATGCCGCGCAACATGGCGCAAGCCAGTTCCTCGCTCGGCTCCTCGACCTTTACGACCTGGAAGCGGCGCGCCAATGCGGCGTCCTTTTCAAAATACTTCTTGTACTCGCCCCAGGTGGTGGCGGCGATGGTGCGCAGCTCGCCGCGCGCCAGCGCGGGCTTCAGCAGGTTGGCCGCGTCGTTTTGGCCGGCCTGGCCGCCGGCGCCGATCATCGTATGCGCCTCGTCGATGAACAGGATGATGGCGTGCGGGCTTTTCTTCACCTCGTCGATGACGTTCTTCAGGCGGTTCTCGAATTCGCCCTTGACGCTGGCGCCGGCTTGCAGCAGGCCCATGTCCAGCGTGTGGATTTCGACGCCCTTCAACACATCCGGCACGTCGTTGAGCGCGATGCGCAGCGCCAGGCCTTCCACCACGGCGGTCTTGCCGACGCCGGCCTCGCCGGTCAGGATGGGATTGTTCTGGCGGCGGCGCATCAGGATATCGATGGCCTGGCGGATTTCCATATCGCGGCCGATCACCGGATCGACCTTGCCGTCGCGGGCACGCTGCGTCAGGTTGGTGGTGAACTGGTCCAGCGCCGGCGTCTTGGAAGCGGCCTTGGCCGACAAGTCGCCCACCGGATCGCCGGCCAGCTCCTCGTGCTCCGCCGCCGGCGCGGCCGCCACCGCCTCGTCCGAACCCACGGTCAGCTTGTCGAGGTTATGCTTGATCTGGTCGATCTCGAACTTGGCGAACAGTTTCGAGCCACGGTAGGCCAACTGCGCCAGCTCCGGTTCCGTCAACAGCGCCTGCAGCAGATGGCCGCTGCGGATCTGCGCCTGCTGGCCCGCCTGCAGGTCCAGCGACGCGATCAGCCACGCGTGTTCGAACAGCTTGGGCAAGCGCTCCGAGAACACCGGCGTGCGGGAATTGCCGGTCTTCAGCCGCGCGATCTCGGCCTGCAAGTCCGCCTCCAGCATGCTCACGCTGATGCCGCTCTGGCGCGCGATGACGACGAAATCGCTCTTGGGCTGCTCCAGCAACGCCAGGAACAGGTGCTCGATATCCACCTCGTACTGGCCCAGCGAGACGCACAGGCTGGCCGCGCGGGTGGCAGCCGTGCGGCTGGTGTCGTTCAGTTTTCCGATCAGTGTTTTCAGGTTGATGCTCATGATGGTTCCCTATTTTTTATACTGTATGAATCTCATAGCGCACGTCGGCGCGGTCCCGCGTCTGGGCGTCGGTGACCAGGAAGCTGTCCCAACCCAGGCGCCCGCCCACGCGATCGTCCTCCAGCCGCGCCCCTTGCACGTCGGCCGCCCGCAGCACCAGCTGCACTTCATATTCCAGCGACAGGCCGGTAAACATGGTCAACATGCTTTTCAGCGCCTTTGCCGCCTTACCGCCGGGCAGGAAGGATTCGTAGCCTTCCAGGTCCAGCGGCCCCACCACCAGCCGCAATCGCAGGTCGCGCTGCCATACGCGCGAACCGGCCATCGCCCCGGCGCCCAGCATCGCGTTGCCCAGGCCGAGCACCGTCTGCTGCTCCACCGGTACGTCGTACCAGCAGCCGATGAACTGCTCGGCCTTGATCGGCTGGTTGAAATACTCCGACAGCACCTTCGCGATCTGCACCGCCGACGCCGGACGCTGGCGCATGGCGGTGGCGAAGTAGCCGATCGACTCATCGAGCACGCCGTCGCCGTCGTCGGCCAGGCGCCGCCGCAGCGACTCGTTGCCCATGCCGGCCAGCGACAGCAGCAGCGGCAGGAAGGTGTCCTTGCCGTCGATCTGGTACTTCAACTCCAGCCGGTACTTGCGCCAGGCCTCGTAGAACAGGGCCAGCGCGCGGTTGGAGAAGGTATCGAGGAAGGCGCGCGGGCCGTCGTCCTTTTCGTACAGCGCGTGCGCCGCGATGCGTTCCGTGTAGTGCGCAGGCAGCGTGCCGCTGCTGCCCAGGAAGCCCATGAAGGCCGGCGTGATGCGGATGTACTTCAGCTGCGCCGATTGCAGCGCCTGCGCCAGCGCGCGGGGATCGGTCGGCACGTCGCGCGGCTCCGGCTGCATCGCTTCCAGCTGGCTGGCCGGGAAGTTCAGCGACGTCGAATTCTGGAAGCGCAGGTAGTTGGCGACCGCACCCTCGCCCGGCGCGCCATGGCGCTTGAGCCACAGCTCCAGCATGCGAACCGCCTGGAAGTATTCGAACCGGTACGGCTGCGCGAACAGCCGCTCGATTACAGCAGGCTCAAATCGCCGCTTCGTGGCGTGCATCGCAACAGCTCCTCTCCGGTTTTATTCGACACGATCACCAGCTGGGTGAAGCTGTTGGCGTGCACGTACAGGCCGAGGAAGCGCTCGATGATGTGGGCGAAGGCATGGATGCCGCTACCCACGAAGGCTTCCTCGTCGATGGTCAGCCGCACCTCGATGCCGCGCACCAGGCAGGCGAACGGATTCCCCGGCAGCCAGGTGTTGGCCGCCTTGTGCGATACCGCCAGGATGCCGCCGATCTGGCGCTGCGACGACGGTGAACGCGGCAGGTCGTACAGCGTCAGCATCTCGCGGAAGGCATCCAGGCCGCCATCGGCCAGCGACAGGTGGTTCAGCGACAGGTGGGAAATCAGCCGCCAGTGCGCGCCGCGCCCGCGCTCGAAGCGGTGCGAGGACGTCGGCTTGCGCAGGAAGCTGATCGCGCGCACGCTGGAGCCGCCCTCCAGGAACAGGTCGCCGCCGCGCTGGCCGTAGCTCAGCGAGGCTGGCAGGTCGCGGTTGGTGCAGCTCAGTTCCAGGCTCAGGGTGTCGGTCTCCACCTCGGCCGGATCGAAATCGATGTCGACGATGGAAATCTGCGTTTCGTAGCCTGGGCTTTTCTCGGCGATGATGTCGTCGCGCCGCATCACCCAGTAATGGCCGTTCTTCTCCGGCGTCTGGCCGTGGCGCAGCGAATAGAACGGGCGGAACTCCAGCACCGATTCGCCCTGTGGCGTTTGCCGCACCAGCTTCACCGAGTCGATCGACTGCACCTCGTACGCGAACGCGCGCCGCGCGTCGGCCAGCACCGGGTAACTGGCGCTGGTGTGCGTCAGCCGGATCGGCTCTCCGCGCTGGTGGAACAGGTTGACCACCGGCGTGCAGCCCAGCAGCACGTTGTTGATGTTGAGCGTGCCGAGCATGCGGGCGGTGTTGGAATCGGTCCGCATGCCCGACAGCGCCAGGTGCAGCGTGACCGACTTGCAGCCGGCCGGCAGCACGCCGGACAACGCGTGCAGGTCGATGTCGAAGAAGTTGAACTTCTCCGGGAAGCAGAAATACTCGGTCAGCAACCGGTAGGCGGCGTGCGAGCGGGCCGAGAAATCGATCAGCGACTCCTCCTCCTCGAAGCCGGCCGGGCTCACTGGGATCTTGTGCAGCGGAATCCAGCGGCCATTGCCGTCGGCTTCCGCATAGGCGCACACGCCGCGCATGAACAGCGCATCGCGCAGCGCGGCGCAGAAGGACGGCTCGCCGTCGATGAACACGCGCAGTTTGGACAGCCCAAGCTGCGGCACCGCCACCTGCGCCGAGGTGCTGGAGATGGTCAGGCTGATGCTGGAGGTGGCGTTGGGCGGCGTGCGCGTCGCCTCCGGCGCGTCGATGATGGCGGCGAAGGCCGCATGCGTCAGCGCCAGCGGCGCGATCGTCACCGGATACGCGGTGCGGAAGGTGCACACGGCGCCGCGCACCGGGCGCGTGGTCAGCTGGGTCCCGCGCGCGATCTCGCTGGCGGTGGTCAGCTGCGCGGCGGCGCCGCTGAAGTCCATGCGCGCGATCGAGCACGATGGGAACGGCCGCAGATAGTGCGGGTACAGCACCTCGAACAGCGCTTCGGTGAATTCCGGGTAATCGTCGTCGAGCCGCTTGGCGATGCGCGAATTGAGCAGCGCAAAAGATTCGATCATGCGTTCGATGTGCGGGTCTTCGCACACCTCGCCGCCGATCAGCAGCCGGCCGGCGATCTTGGGGTAGCGTTCGGAGAATTCGCGCGAATAGCGGCGCAGGAATCCCAGCTCCCTCTCGTAATACGGTAATAATTGGTCCAACTCAGGCTCCCGATTGCGCCACGCGGCGCGCCTTGCTTATGGTGTAGTGCAGGCTGGACGGCTGCAACACAGCGTCGAAATTGACCGGTTCATGGGCCGAACTCACCACCAGCAACGCCGTGATGGCGAAGTTCAGGCGGTTGATCGAATCCGCGCGCAGTTCGAGCGAGGCCTGCACGTTGCGCAGGCGCGGCTCATGGCGCGCGATGGCTTTTTCAAGACATCGGCAAATGTAAGCACGATCATCGGTGCTCGACAGCGACAAGCCGGCAAAGTCGTTCAAGCCGTATGTCACGATCGAGCGCCCGCATTCGGGATACCGCTTCAGCAGCTCCTCCGGGATCACGGTGCGCGTGTTGAGGAGCGCTTCCAGATCGCGCGCGACCGAGTCCTTCAAGTCCTCGATCGACAAGCGCGATACCGTGCCGTTGGAGGCGCCGTTGACTGGCATATCCATCAGCCGGTCGAACAGTCCCGGCGTAAAACCCTTCATCGGTATCCCATTAAACAGTCAGTCGATTACGCGGTCTTGTTGGCCGACAGATCCCAGCCACCCGAGGTGTTACCGCCCGAACCGCCGCCGACTTTCTGTTGGGTGTACTTCCATTTCACTTTCGAATACTTGATCGACACGTCTTCCGTCAGGATGTTGCCTGGCTTGACGGTTGGTGCGACGCTGCTGATCAGCACATTTTCCAGTTCGATTTCGAAGTACTTGATACGCTCGCCATTGCCGTCGGCGCGCAGGAATTCCAGCTTTGCCTTGGGGATGGTTTTACCCGACGAGCAGGTTTGCAGCAGCAGAGGAGTAGCCAGGTCGGCCAGCTTCGAGACAACGATGTCTTTGTGCTCGGTGCGCTCGGCGGTGTGGCCGCCGCCGGTCGATGCAGTAGCCGATTTTGGCTGCAGCACTTCCCATTGTACGGTCGAGACCTCGATCCAATCCTTGTGGGTAGAATCGGCGGATTCGCCTTTAATACCATCGATTTGCAGATATACGTCGATTGCCATGTTGCTTCCTTTCGGTTGTTAAAGTAAAGGTACTACGGTTGCTTAGCTTTTGGTCGATGCAGGCAGCTCCGCGACCAAACGGAGTGAAACGGACAGCTCGTCGAGCTGGAAGTGCGGACGCAGGAACGACACCGCGCGGTACACGCCCGGACGGCCCGGCACTTCGGATACCTGGACGGACGCTTCGCGCAGCGGGAACTGGGCTTTCTGTTCCTGGCTGGCGTTATCGTCCAGCAGCACGTACTGGGTCAGCCAGCGGTTCAGGAAGTCTTCCACGTTCGAGGCGGCGGCGAAGCTGCCGATTTTGTCGCGCATCATCGCCTTCATGTAGTGGGCGATGCGCGAGACGGCGAAGATGTACTGCAGCTGCGCCGACAGCACGGCGTTGGCGTTGGCGGCGTCGCTGTTGTACTTGCGGGCCTTCTGCGCCGATTGCGCGCCGAAGAAGGCGGCGTAGTCGGTGTTCTTGCAGTGGACCAGCGAAATGAAACCGAGGTCGCTCAATTCCTTCTCGCGGCGGTCGGTGATGGCGATCTCGGTCGGGCACTTGAGCGCGACTTCGCCTTCGTCGGTCTTGAAGGTGTGGGTCGGCAGGTCTTCCACCAGGCCGCCGCCCTCCACGCCGCGGATCGCCGCGCACCAGCCGTAGTCCTCGAAGGCCGCGGTCAGCTTGGTGCCGAAGGCGTAGGCCGCGTTACACCACAGGTATTTCTGGTGATCGGTGCCGTCGACATCCTCGACGAAGTTGAAGCCCTCGGTGGTGGCGCCATCGGCCGGGTTGAACGGCAGGCGGCCCAGGAAGCGCGGCAGCGTCAGGCCGACGTAGCGCGAGTCCTCAGATTCGCGGAACGACTTCCACTTCGCGTATTCCACAGTGTCGAACACCTTCGACAGGTCGCGCGGCTTACCCAGGTCGCTGTAGCTCTCCAGGCCGAACAGCTCCGGCGACGCGGCCGAAATGAACGGCGCGTGCGCGGCGGCCGCCACGTGCGACATCTGCTCGATGAAGTACATGTCTTCCGGCTGGCGGGTGATCTCGTAGTCGCCCAGCAGCGCGCCGAACGGCGCACCGCCGAAGGTGCCGAATTCCTCTTCGTAGACCTTCTTGAACATGGTGCTCTGATCGAATTCCAGCGCGGACTGGAAGTCCTTGACCAATTCCTTCTTGGTCGCATTGAGCATCTTGATCTTCAGATTCTGGCCGGTGGCGGAATTGCGCACCAGGTAGTGCAGGCCGGTCCAGCTGCTTTCCAGCTTCTGGAATTCCGGCGCGTGCATCACGGCCGACAGCTGCGCCGAAATCATGCGGTCCAGTTCAGCGACGCGGGCGTCGATGGTCGCGGCCAGGTTGTTGGAGACGACCACGGTGCCGTCCATGACCTGGTTCACCAGTTCGGAAATCAGGTCCTTGGCGCGCGCATGCTCGGCGCTGGATTTGGCGACCTTGCTCTGTTCGACGATCTGGTCGAGCAAAGCGAATTCGGTGGTGGCGGCGGCCGCGCCGCCTGGAGTCAGTTGAGCGGACATGATCAAGCCTTCGTGGTTTGCTGGCCCAGTTCGGCCAATTTCTCGGTGCTGTTCAAGACGTCGTTCAAGATGTCTTCCAGCTTGTCGTTGCCGGCCAGTTTGTTGCGCAGGTCGGCCAGCTTGGTGCGCGCTTCGAGCAGCTTGCGCAGCGGTTCGACCTGCTGCACCACGGCTTCCGGACGGAAGTCTTCCATCGACTTGAATTTCAGGTCGACGGCGAACTGGCCGCCCTCGTCGCTCAGCTCATTCGACACGCGGTAGGCCGCGCGCGGCTCCACGCCCTTGAGCACTTCATCGAAGTTGTCGCGGTCGATGCCGACGAAGCTGCGGTCCTTCAAGCGTTTTTGCTCGACTTCCGAATTGCCGCCGAAGTCGCCCACCACGCCCATCACAAAGGGCAGTTCCTTGTTTTCGATGGCGTCGCCGATTTCAACGTCGTAGGTCATCTGGACCCGTGGCGGACGGATTTTCTGCAGTTTTTTCTGGACACTGGTATTTTTAGACATGGGATTCCCCTATCGTTTAGGTTAATTACTTCAACGCGTTGAACGGATCGGCGCTTGAATCTTCAGCGGCCTTGGCCTTGCCCTTTTTGCCCTTGGCGGCGGTGGTATTGCGCGGCGGGCTCACAGCCTGCGGGGCCTGCGGCGGCACCAGCACGGTCTCGCCCAGGCTTTCGCGCAGCAGCTTGGCCAGGTCCTGCGATTCGGTGCGCAGCGATCCGGACAAATTATTTTGGCGGCTCAGGTCCGACAGCGCGCGCGTCGACAGGCGCAGGCCGCTGATGGCGATGATGCTGTTGGCCAGGCGGTCGTTCGGATCGCGCACCAGCACTTCCTGCGCGCTGACGATGGCCTCGCCGTACTGGCCGGCCTCATAACGGGTCTGCGCGATATTGGTCCACGGCGTCTTGTCGGTCGGGTATGCCTCGGCGGCCGCCTTCCACAACGTGACTGCCTGCTCCTTCTGGCCGGCGCCACTGGCCTGGCTGGCTTTGGCCAGCATGTCTTCCATGCTAGGCAGTGCGGGCTTCTGGACCACAGGGGCGGTCATACAAGCGCTGAGCGATGCGGCGCAGACAGCGGCGCCAATGAAACGGCCGATGCGGCCAAGGGAGATTACGGTCTTCATGCTGTCCTCAAACTAAATATCAAAAAAGAATGCCTAACCACTAATTATTTCCAACAGGCCGCACGTTATCAGAAATTTATTGTTGACGGCGTTCAATTGAATTTTTGGTTGAAATGCGGAACTTTTTAGTGCCGTAGAAGTCTGGTTGCCTATTTTTTAAGCTGCGCACGATAGAAATCAAACGAACGCGGCTGTTGGTCAAGAAATGTTATTGTTCTGCTACTTAACAAATGGCATCAATGCGCCACACACTCAAGGACGCACGCATGAGCAGCAAAATTTTATGGGGCGAAGGCTTATTCCTGCGCCCGCAGCACTTCCAGCAGCAGGACCAGTACCACGAGCAGCGCCTGCATCACAGCCTGCAGGCGCTACACCCGTATGCGTGGGGCGTGAACCAGATCCAGATCGACCGTGACGCATTGACCAACAACACTCTGCGCGTGCTGGAGCTGTCGCTGCGCTTCCAGGACGGGGAGTTGTACAGCGCCCCCGGCGAGGACGAGCTGCCGGACACCGTGGACCTGAGCCAGCTGGCGCAGTCGCAGCAGAGCGTGACCTTCTACGCCGCCCTGCCCGCGTTCAAACCGTTCGGCGGCAATTTCGCCGACGGCGCCAACGGCGGCAACGCCGTGCGCTTCCTGCAATCGAACCGCGAAACGCCGGACCTGTACACGCAGGCCGCGTCGGCGCAGCTGAGCTACCTGAAGAAGACCGTGCGGCTGGTGTCGGAATTCGAGCCGCGCGACTCCTACACCCACTTCCCGCTGCTGCGCCTGCGCCGCGCGACCACCGGCGGCTTCGAACTGGACGCGTCGTTCGTCGCGCCCAGCCTGTCGATCCGCAGCTCGCCGCAGCTGTTCCTGCAGCTGCGGCGCCTGATCGACGCGCTGCAGGCCAAGGTCAGCGCGCTGTACGGCCACCACCGCGAGCCGAGCAAACACGTGATCGAATTCCGCTCCGGCGACATGTCGTCCTTCTGGCTGCTGCACACGGCCAGTTCGGCGTTCGCCTCGCTGTCGCACTACTTCCATCATCCGGCGCTGCATCCGGAACGCCTGTACGAACAGCTGCTGCAGCTGGCCGGCGCCCTGATGACCTTCTCGAAAAGCTGGACCCTGGCCGACCTGCCGCCCTACCAGCACGCCGACCCCGGCCCCGGCTTCGCCACGCTGCACCAGATCATCCGCGAGCTGCTCGACACGGTGATCTCGTCGAAGTACTTCGCCATCGCGCTCAAGGAAGTCAAGCCCTCCTACCACCACGGCATGCTGGACTCGCAGAAGATCGACGACAAGACCACCTTCTACATCGCCGTCTCGGCCGACCTGCCGGCCAGCGAGATGGTGGACATCGTGCCGCTGCGCTTCAAGATCGGCGCGCCGGACGACGTCGAAAAATTCGTGCTGTCGGCGATGCCGGGCGTGCGTCTGACGCACGCGCCGCAGGTGCCGGCCGCCGTGCCGGTGCGTCCGGACGCCTGCTACTTCGCGCTCGAGGCCAAGGGCCAGATGTACGAGCGCATGCTGCAAGCCCAATCCATTTCCATATACGTCCCCGGCGGCATGCATGACCTGAAGCTGGACCTGGTGGCCGTCACTTCCTGAACCGAGGATCAAAAATGAATACCGTTACCGCACCTTCCCTGATCGGCGCCGGCGCTCCGCCCAGCGCGGCCAGCGCGCCGCAAACCCTGCTCGACCTGATGTACGACGGCTTCTACGCGCTGTTCATGCTCAAGAACGGCAATGGCCCGCAGGACGACGGCGAGTTCGCCCGCAAGATGTCGGCCTTCCTGGACGACTTCGGCCGCGGCGCCAAGAAGCAGAACGCCTCGCCGGACGACGTGGACAACGCCAAATACGCCTTCTGCGCGGCGGTCGACGAGATCATCCTGCGCTCCAGCTTCAGCATCCGCGACGCGTGGGAGCGCCGCCCGCTGCAGCTGGTGCTGTTCGGCGAGCAGCTGGCCGGCGAGAATTTCTACAACCGCCTGGAGAACCTGCGCGCGCGCGGCAGCGCGCACCTGCAGGCGCTGGAGGTGTTCCATATGTGCTTGCTGCTGGGCTTCCAGGGCAAGTACATCCTCGAAGGCTCGGAAAAGCTGAACTACCTCACCTCGCGCCTGGGCGACGAAATCGCCCACATGAAGGGCAAGCGCGGCGGCTTCGCGCCGCACGCCGAGCGCCCCGACCAGATCAAGCACAAGCTGCGCAGCGACCTGCCGTTGTGGGTGTTGTGCTCCGTGTTCGGCCTGATCTGCGTGCTCGGCTACATCGGCCTGCGCACCTCGCTCAACCACAACGCCGAGAACCGCATGAACGCGTATAACGACGTCGTCAAAATGGCACCGCGTGCCGCCAACCTGACAATCACCCTGCCCTGATGAATCTGCCGTCGCAAATCACCTCGGCGCTCGGCCTGTTCGGCACGGGCCTGAGCCAACACGCCCGCCTGATTACACTGGCCAGCGCGCAGGCATCGGACCTTCCCGAATCGCTGATGGCGGAACGCTTCAGCGGCCGCGAAGGCGTCAACGAACTGTATGCGTTCGAAGTCGACGCATTGAGCCCATCGACCGACCTGGATCTGACGATCTTCATCGGCGAGGAAATGACCGTCACGCTGCTTCAGCCGGACGGCGGCCGCCGCGCATGGCACGGCATCTGCACGGAAGCCGCGTGGCTGGGCGCAGACGGCGGCGTGGCGCGCTACCGCCTGATCCTGGAACCGGCGTTGGCCATGCTGCGGCTGCGGCGCGACAGCTACATCTTCCAGGACAAGAACGCGCGGGACATCGTCACCGAGCTGCTGGGCGACTATCCGCAGCTGCGCTTCGAATTCGACGTCACGCAGACGCTGGAGCCGCGCGCCATCTGCACGCAGTACCGCGAAAGCGACCTGGAATTCTTCACCCGCCTGCTGGCCTCCGAAGGCCTGAGCTGGCGTTTTGAGCACGACCAGGCCGACGATGAAAGCAAGGACGGCCAGGCCAGGCACAAGCTGGTGATCTTCGACAGCAAGGCACGCGCGCCGGACACGCCGGGCGACGCCGAAATCCGCTTCCACGGCGTGCGCGCCACCGACAGCGACGACGCCATCGACCACTTCACCGCCCGCCGCCGGGTGCGGGCCAATGCCATCAGCATCAGCAGCTGGGACCCGGCGCAGTTGCTGGCGCCATCGGCCGAGCAGGCGTCCAGCCTCGATGCGGGCGAACTGCCGGTGCTGGCCGTCTACGACGGCAGCGGCGAACGCATCGCCAGCGGCGCCAATAACGGCGCCGCCGCCGATCCGCACAGCCAGTTGATGCTGCAGGCGCTGGAACTGGAAAACAAACTATTCGAAGGCGCGGGCGCGGTGCGCCGGCTGGCTGCGGGCCACGGCTTCCAACTCACGCAGCACGATCGCTACGCCGACGGCGACAACCGCTTCCTGGTGCTGTGGGTGCGGCACGAGGCGCGCAACAACTTCCAGGCGCGGATCAAGACGGCGGCGGCACTGAGCGGCGGCGGCATCGAGAACGGCACCTATCGCAACAGCTTTGGCTGCGTGCGCGACAGCGTGGCCGTGGTGCCGCGCGCCACCGCCGCGCCGAACGCCAGCACCGCGCTGGGGCCACAGACGGCGCTGATCGTCGGCCTGGCCAACGCGGTCGCCACCACCGACCGCGATCACCAGGTCAAAATCCAGTTCGCCTGGCAACGCGGGCAAGGCGCCAACGCCGGCGGCATGGGCCACAACACCGACACCAAGGGCAACGCGCCCGGCGACGAAACCTCAGGCACCTGGGTGCGGGTGGCGGAAGCGCTGGCCGGCCCGAACTGGGGGTCGCAATTCACGCCGCGCATCGGCACCGAAGTGCTGGTCGACTTCATCGAAGGCGACATGGACCGGCCGCTGGTGGTGGCGCAGCTGTACACCGGCGCCGACCTGCCGCCGTTTTCGGCCGGCGTGGATTCGGCGGCCAATCACGCGGGCACGCTGTCCGGCATCCACAGCCACAACTTCGACGGCGGCGGCTACAACCAGTGGCAGCTGGACGACACGCCGGGCCAGCTGCGCACGCGCCTCGCCACCAGCAGCGCAGCCACGCAGCTGAACCTGGGCTACCTGATCCAGCAGGATCCTTCCTCCGCGCAGCGCGGCAGCTATCGCGGCAGCGGCTTCGAACTGCGCACCGACGCCTGGGCCGCCGTGCGCGGTGCACAAGGCGTGCTGCTGACCACCAGCGCGCGCGCCGCGCAAGGCAGCGGCGTCGCGTCCACGCAGATGGATGCGGACGAAGCGCTCGGCGCATTGAAATCGTCGAAGGAACTGGCGCAGCGGCTCAGTGAGACGGCCAAGCAGCAGCAGGCCTTGTCCAGCAAGCCCGCCGCCGACGCGCACCAGGATTTCATCTCGCAGCTCGATCCCAAGAACAAGGGCAAGCATGCCGGCGCGGTCAACGGCCAGCAGGCCGTCAAGGCCAAGGACGGTGCGCGCGATCTGGACGCATCCAGGCCGGTGGAGAAATTTGGTGCCCCGCTGGTGCTGATGGACGCGCCGGCCAGCATCAACTGGGCCACGCCGGCATCGACCGTGCTGTTCGCCGGCCAGCAGCTGCACTGGGTCACGCAGGGCGATGTGCACATGACGGCCGGGTACACGATATCGTCGGTGGCGGCCAACGCAGCGAGCTACTTTACGCACGCAGGCGGCATCCAGGCGATCGCCGGCAACGGCCCGGTATCGCTACAGGCGCACACCGACCAGCTGGAAATCCTGGCCGATAAGTCGATCACCGTCATCTCGGTCAACGACAGCATAGAGATCAAGGCCAATCAGAAGATCGTGCTGCAGGCCGGCCAGTCGTCGATTACGCTGGAAGGCGGCGACATCACCTTCGCCTGCCCGGGCAACTTCACCGTCAAGGGCGGGAAGCATGTGTTTGAAGGGGGCGCCAGCGCCGCGGCCGCCATGCCGGCGTTGCCGGACTCGCGGCTGAAATTATTTGACCAAGGATTTATCGTGAAAGACGAGACCACGGGCCTGCCGCTTCCCAACCAGCGCTATCGCATCAAGCTCGCCGATGGCACCTACGAGGAAGGTGTGACCGATGAAACCGGCCATACCCACATAGTCGCGACGACTTCGCAACAGCCGCTGTCGTTAGAAATTGCACAGGGCTGAACGATGACGACGTGGAAGACAATCGCATCCAGTACAACCACCCCGAAGGAGGTCAAGACACGCGCACCGGCCACCGTGACGGCCTCCCCCTGCACCGCCGCCAAGGTCACGGTTGAGACCGTTGCAATGCTACCGCCCGACCGCACGCGCACCACCGTGGGTGTCGGTGAAAAAGTCAAACTGACCTACAGCCTCGGCAGCGCCACTTGGACCGCCTCAAAAGGAACGTTGACTTCCGCCACCGGTCAGACGGTCACTTTCGAGGCGCCTGACCAGGCGGCGACCGTCACCATCAAGGCCACCGGCGGCGGCTGCACCTGCACCCTGACGTTTACCGTCATCGAACCGACTGGCGTGCACATGGAACGCAAACCCGGAAGCGGCATACAGCACACCAATGGCATTCCATCGGTGGGCATCAAGACTGTCATCTTCCTTGAACCGGATACGGTGTCGTTCCAGTTCATCCAGATTTCGGAGGACGATTGCCCGGGCGTGGTGACAGGTTACTTCGCCGGCACGCCCTTGGATGGCATTCGACATGGCTCGCACGGTGCGGGCACGTGGGTGCCGGTCGGGCCTACGATTGCCGGCAAGGGTTCGAGAGTGGTCGGCAACGATACCGCGCAATCCGGGCATTGCAATTTCGGCACTCCGTATTCGAACGGCACATTCGACTGGGCGATCCCCTGGAAATTCCGGGTCGGCGGCGGCGCTGATAAAGTCTTTGCAACCGTCCATCAACGCTTTACCATAGATGCCGCCGGGGATATGACCGTCAGCAAGGCCGGCGCTTCAGGCGCAGCCGGGCTCACAGATCCCTCGTCCACCTACTAAGAAGGCAAGCATCATGCGCTATGCTGTACTGATCACAGTGCTCCTGGGCTTGGCCGGCCATCCGGCCGCCCATGGGAGCGCGGCGCTTAAGGCACCACATAAACATACACCGGCGGAGAAAAAAATGTCGCAGCAGTTCGACCAAGCCATGCAGCAATTGGCAGCATTTAAAAAAACCCACGATGTCTCGTCGCTATCGACGGCCATCTCGTTGGCGGACGCCATGCCAAGCATCGTGTTATCGGCTCCGCCAGCCAAGGACAAGCTGGCGCTGTGGTTCGCCATCTTTGACGCGATGGATGCGGAGATCGCACCTGACTTCAATCCGGACGACCTCCCGGAACTCACCGTGGCGCCACCGCTGGAAGCCGGACTGCCCGCAGGCGTCGCCCCGGCGAGCATCAAGGATCCTGCGGTGCGCAAAAAGTACGAAGACACATTGGCGGCGAACGGCCTGAAGAACCAACGATTCAGTTACCAGTACGCGCTGCTGCAAGAAAACCTGCGCGCCGAATCCGACGTTGAAAAGTTCATCACCACCGACGTGGCGCGCGATCCGGCACAACTGGAAATTTTACGAAGCAGGCTGGCGCTTGCGAAGCTGCAGCCGCAACGGATCGCCAAACTGCAAGCGCTGCTAGAGCATGCTGCGAAATAGGCCCGTTGTCCCGTTTACATCGGCCTTGATGATCGGCCTTACGGCTGGCGCACTACTTTTGCAAGGCTGCTCGATGGAAGACCACGCACCCAGCGTATCGGACAACCTGTCCGCACTGCGTGAAGTGATCAATGTTCAAATTCCCGCGACCTCGGCCCGCTGGGAGGTCTTTGGCACGCCGGAATACAAAGGAGGCGTGCCCGGCCCTACCGATTTCACCACCCTGATCGCCGAGTTGCAACCTGCCGACGGTGCCTGGTTCGCATCGCAGAAGGAAAGCGCCGGCACCTCCTTCATCGCTCCGGAAGCCGCGCGCTCGTGGTTGAGCGAGCCGTTCCGCCACTTGCTGGCGGATCATAAGAATACGACGGCGGATCTGTCCGCCCTGCGTGACTGCCGCCCCTACGCCACGACATTGAAAAAGTCCGGCAGCCCGGTGCAGGGGTTCGTGTGTGATGGCGACCGCCGCTTGCTGCTGTATCTCACCTTGTCCTCGCCGCAGTGAACGATTGCGCGAGAACGAACAACGCTGCGGGTGCTTTCTTACTCTCCGCCTTACTTTGCATGGCTTCCGCCGGCGCAGTGGAAGGCAACTGTGCCGCCGACGTGCCGGCCATGAGTAGTCGCAAGCTGATGGATCTGTACAAGGATTCCGAGCTGGACGACATTCCGTCGCGCGTACCGCTGACCGCCGAGCAGCAGGAATACGTCGGCTGTCTGTTCAACTCCATGCTGGATGTGATTGAACAAAAGCGAAGCTTGGGAGAAAACGATTCAGCCTTCGGACAAGGAAAATTCTTCTGGCCTAAGGAGCCGTCGAAGCCAATCAAATCGTCGCTATCCTACGAAGTCGACAATTTCAAATTCCGTTCCATCTCCATTGGCTTTACTCGTAAAGACCCCGCTTCCGCGTGGAGCATGGCTGGGCTCCGCATTCATCCCAGGAATTTCCCGTATGGCGTTTTTGAAATGCGACTTCCGAAGTCCTTCTTCGGCCGTCTTGTTTTTGAATCGAGCCACGCGGAGGAACGAAAAAACGAATCACTGGAAATCGTCAATGTCTTCTGGTACAAAAAAGAGACGAATGGCCGTACGATCAACTTGGGGTTCGAAGCCGATCCGCGCGTTTCGGACCTCAAAGATGGCTATCCGCGAAGTTTTCACAGTGTAGCGATCTACCTGGGCCCCAATCTCGAACCCTTCACCAAGGAATTGGCGACCGGGACCACAGACGTCCGCGAGAGCATCGTCCGCCAGCTGGAAAAGCTCGGCCTGGCAATGGATGCACCCGCCCCGGACAAGTTTGCGGTCATCCGCGACCATTCCATTATTCGCGCCCTAGCGGTCGGCGGATTTGCCAAGGACGATGCGGCGGCAGACCGGGCCGCGCAAATTCTGCTGGACCGCTGCACGCCTTCCGACCTCGCGGCGTTTGCCCCAATCTATACAGCTTCGCTTCGACAATTGAAAGGGGACTATCTGCGCATCGCCGCCAAGGCGAAAACGGTGGAGGCCCGACGATTTGTGGAGAAGATGGCATTGCAAGCCCAATGGCGGGCCCAACCGGAACGGCGCCACGCAATCAGGCTCGCCCAAGCGGCGCTGGGGAATATCCGGATTGAAAATGAGTTCATCGATGCCGCCGTTCAAGCCGAGCGCTCCGCTCCACCCGCACCACGCAACCGCTTCTACAACGTCGGCATGGCAAGAGACGGCACGGAATTGGCGGAGCGGCTGCAGTCACTGGGCTGGATTGGCACGCGGAGCTCCCTCCTTGCGGCGTGCGGCTATCTTCGTTCGCCATTGAAAAGCTACGTCCGCGACATCAGCGAGAGATCGGTGCGGTACGCCGCTTTGGACGCCCTGCTCTACAACTACCCTGACGAGCGATTATTGCACGGTCCCAAAGACCACGCCGGCTGGATCGCCGCGGAGCAGTTCTGCACCCGGAACCTCGACGCGGTGTTCGACGGTCCGACGCCCGACCTTCCGCCAGATCTACCCTATCCCACCAGGATGCTAACGCCCCCAAGCCGAAAATGAAAACACTCCTCGCATATTGCACACTCGCCCTCACGCTGGCATGGGCGCCGGCCGCCCATGCCGATGTCGCCTCCAGCCAGCAAGGCCTGCACCAATGGCCCGCGCTCAAAGGCAAGCTGGTGATGGTAGCCGGCACCGTCAGCGATGTGCTGCGCTACAAACGCAGCATGACCTTCTACTTCGAAAGCAAGCCAGGCGCGGACTGGGTCCACGTCCCCATCATTAAATCGCGGGACGATCAGGAAGAGACCTGGTACAACGTCTCCCACGGCGAAACCACCATGGTCGACGGCTTCGTGGCCGCGCGCGGCGGCGACGTGTATCTGATCGAAGCCGCCGTCAGCGAATCGCCCGCCGGCATCAAGGCCAGCTGGTACAAGCTGACCACCGACGATCCCGCCTACCCCGACGGCCCGTTCTACCTGCTCAAACCAGTAGGCCAGAAGTTCTACGCCAGGAGCAAAGACCTGACCGTCGAATCGGTCCTGAAAAAAGAAGCCGCCGTTAAACCAGAAAGCCGCATAAAACCATGAAACCAACTATCGCCGCCGTGGCACTGCTCGCCGCTTTTTCCATGAACGCCGTCCAGGCGGACCCTGACCGGCAGGCGCCGACCAACGCCTGCTCAACGAAAAACAAGTCCGCCCTGCGCGCACAATTGCTCAAGGTTCCCGCAGCCGACGACGCCTGGCACCTGGCCGAGCTGCTGATGTGTGGCGCCAAGACGCCGGTCAACGTCGCCTATCTCCGCCGCCACATGCCACCCAAAATCAAGGACAACACCTTCGACACCGACGGCAAGGAGCAGGTTTCCATCATCAAGGTGGACGCCGCGCTGATCGACTCACTGCTCACCAACGAGGCAAGCGTCGAAGCCGAACTGGACATATCCGACGACGAGATCAACCTGCAATATCAACCCAACGAAGCCTGCATCAACCGCCGCACGCTGCGCTATGGCAAGGGGACCTGGCGCCTGGCCGCCATCGGCGACGCCTGCGATTGATGCACCACATGGCCGATGCGGGCCGATCATCTAGTCTTGAACGGCTGGACCGATCCACCCACCGGAGCATACGCCATGTCACGCTTGATTCCCCTTCTACTGCTGACGCTGGCCGCTGCCAGCACCCAGGCCGCCCCGCGCTACAACGTTGTCGACCTCGGCGGCAGCGACAGCAGCGCCTACGCCATCAACAGCCTCGGCCTGGTGGCCGGCGCTGAATACAGCCCGTCCGGCGTGCCGCAGGCGGCGCTGTTCCACGACGGCATCATCACCCGCCTGGGCACGCTGGGCGGCGCCAGCAGCACGGCCACCGGTATCAATGCCTATGGGCAGCTGGTCGGCGGCGCCACCGATGCGGACGGGCTCCGGCGCGCCTTCCTCTATGCCAACGGCGCCATGCGCGACCTCGGCACGCTGGGCGGCGCCGAAGCCGAGGCCAGGCGCATCAACAACGCCGGCCAGATCGTCGGCAGCGCCGCCAACGCGGACAACCTGTGGCACGCCTTCCTGTATTCGGGCGGCGGCATGCGCGACCTCGGCACGCTCGGCGGCGAAATCAGCAACGCGTTCGACATCAACGTCCACGGCCAGGTGGCCGGCAACGCGGCCATCAGCGACGCCATCGCCTTCCACGCCGTCCACGCCTTCCTGTACGAAGGCGCGGCGCTGCGGGACCTGGGCACCTTCGGCGGCACCAACAGCGCCGCCTGGAGCCTGAACGACGCCGGCCACGCGGTCGGCTACGCGGCCGTCGCCGACGACGCGGCCGACCATGCCTTCCTGTACGCCAACGGCGCCATGCACGACCTCGGCACGCTGGGCGGCACTTACAGCTTCGCCGCCGGCATCAACAACGCGGACCAGGTGGTGGGCGTCTCCAACATCGAGGGCGATGGCGGCAGCAGCGGCTTTCTCTACAGCGGCGGCGTGATGCTGGACCTGAACAAGCTGATCGATCCGGCCACCGGCTGGCGCATCAACGACGCCCACGACATCAACGACCATCAGCAGATCGCCGCCACCGGCTGCAGGGCCGGCGTCTGCCGCGCGCTGCGGCTGGACCTGGCCGCGGCGGTGCCCGAACCCGCCACGTGGCTGACGCTGTCGGCGGGGCTGGGCCTGCTGGGCCTGGCCGCCCGCAACAGCCGGCGTGCCGCAAGCGAGGGCGATATCGCCGCCGGCGTATAGCGGCTATCGGCGCGGCAAGGCCACAGCCGCGCCGCACTCACGTAGGATGCGCTCTCAACCTGGAGACTCCTATGGACAACGCACGCTTCAACGCCGAACAACTGGCGGTGCTGGAACCGATACAAAACTACTTCCAGGGCCACGCCCGGGACGACGCCGACTTCATGCGCAAGGCCTTCCTGCCGAGCGCCCACATCGAATCGATGCGCGAAGGCGTGTTCACGTCGTGGCCGCTGGAGGTGTATTGCGAACGCTTCAAGCGCACGCCGGCCGCCGACGAGGCGCAGCGCCGCCGCACAACCGACTGGATCGAAGTCCACGGCAACGCCGCCTGCGCCCGCGTCACGCTGCGGCACGGCGCGATGACCTTCGTCGACTATTTCGTCTTGCTCAAAACCGGAGAAGGCTGGAAGATCGCCAACAAGGCCTTCCACGGCCAGGCCGCCTGACGTCCTTCAACTGACGGCCGGGCCGGGCATCGGCATCGGCCACGCGATCTCGAACATCGCGCCGCCGGCGTCGCCGCGCCGGTACGAGGCCACGCCGCCGTGCGCCTCGGCGATGGCGCGCACCACGGCCAGGCCCAGCCCGCTGCCGCCCACGGCGCCGGCGCGCGCATGCTCGCCCCGGTGGAAGGCCAGGAACAGCTTGCCCTCCAGCTCCTCATCGATGCCGGGGCCGGCGTCCTCCACCTGCAGCAGGTACTGCGCGCCCAGCACCCGCGTGCGGATGTGGATGACGCCGGGATCGGCGTAGCGTCCCGCGTTGTCGAGCAAGGCCAGCAGGATCTGCCGCATGCGCGCGCCGTCGCAGCAGATGCGCCCTTCCGCCAGGTCCAGCGTCAGCTGGTAGCCGGCCGCCTCCATCTGCGGCGCCAGAAGGTGCGCCACGTCGCGGATGGCGCCGGCCAGGTCGCAGTCGGCCAGCTCCAGCTTCAGGTGGCCGCTGTCGAACATGCTCAACATGCGCAAGTCGTCGATCAGGCGCGACAGACCCTCCACCTGGTGCAGCAGGCCGCGGAACTGTTTTTCATCCGGCTCGAACACGCCCTCCGCCAGGCCCTGCAGGCGGCCGCGCAGGATCGTCACCGGCGTGCGCAGCTCGTGGGCGATGGCGGCGTTCCACGTCACCATCTCGCGCTCCATGCGCTGCAGCCGTTCGGCCATCGCGTTGAAGTCGTCGACCAGCAAGGCGGTCTCGCCCAGCGAACGGTCGCCGGCCACGGCGCGCGCGGCAAGGTCGCCGTGCGCGACGCGGCGCACGCTGTCGGCCACCGAGTTCAGCGGCGCCAGGATGCGCCGCGCCAGCCGCGCCGAGGCCCACACCGCGAACACCAGCGCGACCATCGTCACCGACGCCATCCAGATCCATTCGGTGCTGGTGGGGATCATGTCGGTGGGGCCGGACAGCAGGTCCGGCCGGTACTCGATCACCAGCGCGTAGAACACGTAGGAGCCCAGCAGCACGACCAGCGTCATGCCCAGCGACACGGCCAGCATGGCCAGCGTGATCTGCCGGTTCAGGCCGGGACCGCGCATCATTCCGCGTCCTCCAGCCGGTAGCCGACGCCGCGCAGGCTGGTCAGCACGCCGGTCAGGCCGCTGTCCTCCAGCTTCTTGCGCAGCTTGCTGACGTGGCTGTCCACCGTGCGTTCCAGCGCGTTACCCTCCGGCAGGCAGGCCGCCAGCAACTCGCTGCGCGTGAACACCCGCTTGGGCGCGCGCGCCATGTGGGTCAGCAGGCGGAACTCGGTCAGCGTCAGGTTCAGCGGCGCGCGCTGGCCGTCCACCTCGGCGCTGGCCTGGTAGGTCTCCAGGTCGATCTCCAGCTGGCCGCAGCGCAGCACGCCTGCGGCCGGACCGATGCTGCGGGCGGCGGCGCGGCGCAGCACGGCGCCCACGCGCGCGGCCACCTCGGCCGGGTTGAAGGGCTTGACCACGTAATCGTCGGCGCCGATGCGCAGGCCCATCAGCTTGTCGATGTCCTGGTCGTGCGCGGTCAGCATGATCACCGGCGTATCGCCGCGCAGGCGCAGTTCGGCCAGCACCTTCCAGCCGTCCACGCGCGGCATCTGCACATCGAGCAGCACCAGGTCCGGCTTCAGCGACAGGTGCAGGTCGAGCGCGATGCGGCCGTCCGCCGCGTGCACGGTGCGCAGGCCGTCGCGGGCCAGGTAGGCTTGCAGGATTTGGGCGATTTCGGATTCGTCTTCGGCGATGAGCACCAGCGGGGTTCCGGCAGAACTAGACATGAATGAATTGAAAATAAGTAACGATCTCCATCATATCTCCATATTTCCTCAATAGATAGGCCACGTTGGGTGGTTAAAGTCGCAAGTCCTGCATTCCCTCACGGAGGGAAAACACTTTGGACGACCAGCTATGCACATCAAGCAATTCAACCTCAAGGCCCTGCCGGCGCTGCTGTCCGGGCTCACCTTTCTGACCCTGGCCGCCTGCCACCAGGCGCCGCCCGACGAAACGCCGCCGCCGGCCAAGGTGTCGGCCCTGACGGTCGACGCCGGCCCGGTGGAGCTGGCCGAAGACCTGCCCGGCCGCGTCGCCGCCTTCCGCACGGCGGAGATCAGGCCGCAGGTGGGCGGCATCATCCAGCGCCGCCTGTTCGAGCAAGGCGCCGAAGTGAAGGCCGGCGCGCCGCTGTTCCAGATCCACACCGCGCCCTTCCAGGCCGAGGCCGACACCGCCGCCGCCGCGCTGCAACGCGCCGAGGCCGCACTGGTGCGCGCCAAGATCCAGGCCGAACGCATCCGCCCGCTGGTGCTGGCCGACGCCGTCAGCCAGCAAACCTACGACGACGCCGTCTCCCAGCGCGACCAGGCCCAGGCCGAAGTGGCGCAGGCCAAGGCCACGCTGGCGCGCCGCCGGCTCGACCTCGGCTATGCGACCGTGACGGCGCCGATCTCCGGCCGCATCGGCGAGGAACTGGTGACCGAGGGCGCGCTGGTGGCGCAGACCGACTCCACGCCGATGGCGCGGGTGCAGCAGATCGACCAGGTGTATGTGGACGTGCGCCAGCCGGCCTCGATGCTGCGCACGCTGCGCGGCGACGCAGCCCATCCGCCCAAGGCCAGCATCCTCGACGGCGGCGGCAAGGACTACGGCCTGGAGGCGCGCATCCTGTTCTCCGGCATCAACGTCGACGCCGGCACCGGCGACATGGTGCTGCGCATCCTGGTCGCCAACCCGGACCGCCAGCTGCTGCCCGGCATGTTCGTGCGCGCCCGCATCGCCCGCATGGCAGACGCCGACGGCATCCTGGTACCGCAGCAAGCCGTGCTGCACGCCGGCGCCACCCGCGTCTGGGTGCTGGACCCCGGCAACAAGGCCACGCTGCGCGAGGTCAAGCTGGGCGGGCTGGTCGGCCACAACTACCTTGTCACCAAAGGCTTGAAGGCCGGCGAGCGCATCGCCGTCGAGGGACTGGACCGCATCCAGCCCGACGCCAAACTGGACATCACGCCATGGAAGCGCGACACCGCCACCGCCATGGCCGGCGCGCCGGCGCACCGCTAACACTGCAAGGACTACGTCATGCCACAATTTTTCATCGACCGCCCGGTGTTCGGCTGGGTGATCGCCATCTTCATCGTGCTGTTCGGACTGATCGCCATCCCGCAGTTGCCGGTCGAGCGCTATCCGTCCGTGGCGCCGCCCAGCGTCAGCATCTCCGCCAGCTATCCCGGCGCCACGCCGCAGACCATGAACGACGCGGTGGTCAGCCAGATCGAACGCGAACTGTCCAGCGTGAAGAACCTGCTGTACTTCGAATCGTCGGCCGACACCTCCGGTTCGGCGCAGATCACCGCCACCTTCAAGCCCGGCACCAACCCCGAGCTGGCGCAGGTGGACGTGCAGAACCGCCTCAAATCGGTCGAGCCGCGCCTGCCGCAGGCGGTGCGCCAGAACGGCCTGTCCGTCGAATCGGCCGGCTCCGGCTTCCTGATGATCGTCGGCCTGAGCGCCAGCAACGGCAAGTACGACGAGATCGAACTGGCCGACTACATGGCCCGCAACGTGGTCGAGGAACTGCGCCGCATTCCCGGCGTGGGCCGCGTGCAGCTGTTCGGCGCCGAGAAGGCCATGCGCATCTGGGTCGATCCGAACAAGCTGGTGTCGTACAAGCTGACCATGACCGACCTGGCCACGGCGGTGGCGCAGCAGAACGCGCAGATCGCCCCCGGCCGCGTCGGCGACACGCCGGCGCTGGCGGGCCAGCGCGTGTCGATCCCGCTGACCGTGCAGGGCCAGTTGCGGACGCCCGAGGAATTCGCCGCCATCGTCCTGCGCGCCAACCTGGACGGCTCCAAGGTCGTCATGGGCGATGTCGCCCGCGTCGAGCTGGGCGCGCAGAACTACGCCAGCGCCACCCGCGAGAACGGCCGCGCCGCCACCGGCGCCGCCGTGCAGCTGTCGCCGGGCGCCAACGCGGTCAAGACGGCGCAGGCCGTGCGCGAGCGCATGCATGAGCTGAGCAAGACGCTACCGGCCGGGATCAGCTACTCGGTGCCGTTCGACACCGCGCCCTTCGTCAAGATCTCCATCGAAAAAGTGGTGCACACGCTGCTGGAGGCGATGCTGCTGGTGTTCCTGGTCATGTACCTGTTCCTGCAGAAGATACGCTACACGCTGATCCCGGCCATCGTCGCGCCGATCGCGCTGCTTGGCACCTTCGCCATCATGCTGTTGCTGGGTTTCTCGGTCAACGTGCTGACCATGTTCGGCATGGTGCTGGCGATCGGCATCATCGTCGACGACGCCATCGTCGTGGTCGAGAACGTCGAACGGCTGATGGCCACCGAGGGCCTGTCGCCCAAGGCCGCCACGTCGAAGGCGATGCGCGAGATCACCGGCGCCGTGGTCGGCATCACGCTGGTGCTGACGGCGGTGTTCATTCCGATGGCGCTGGCCACAGGCTCGGTGGGCGCCATCTACCGCCAGTTCACGCTGTCGATGGCGGTGTCCATCCTGTTCTCCGCCTTCCTGGCGCTGACGCTGACGCCGGCCCTGTGCGCCACGCTGCTCAAGCCGGTCGATCCGGGCCATCACGAGAAGACCGGCTTCTTCGGCTGGTTCAACCGCCGGTTCGAGCGCATGAACCAGCGCTATGAGAGCGGCGTCGCGCGCGTGATCAAGCGCTCGGGCCGCGTGATGCTGGTGTTCGCCGTACTGGTCGGCCTGCTGGCGTTCGCCTTCCGCGTGCTGCCGGCCTCCTTCCTGCCGGAGGAAGACCAGGGCTACTTCATCACCTCGATCCAGCTGCCGTCCGACGCCAGCACCGAACGCACGCTCGACATCGTCAAGCAGTTCGAGGATCACCTGGTCACGCGCAACGGCATCGCCAACAACCAGTCCATCCTGGGCTGGAGCTTCACCGGCAGCGGCCCGAACGCCGCCATCGCCTTCACCATGCTCAAGGACTGGGACAAGCGCGACGGCGCCACCGTGCAGGAGGAAGTGGCGCTGGCCCAGGCCGCGATGTCGCAGACCACCGAGGGCATGGTGATGAGCGTGATGCCGCCCGCCATCGACGATCTGGGCAACTCGTCGGGCTTCTCGCTGCGCCTGCAGGACCGCGCCAACCAGGGCGACGCCGCGCTCAAGGCCGCGCAGGGCAAGCTGCTGGAGCTGGCCGCCAAAAGCCCGCTGATCGTCGGCGCCTATCCCGAGGGCCTGCCCGACGGCACCAGCATCCAGCTCGATATCGACCGCCAGAAGGCCGAGGCGCTGGGCGTGGCCTTCACCAGCATCAGCGAGACGCTGTCGGCCGCGATGGGCTCGCAGTACGTGAACGATTTTCCCAACCGCGGCCGCATGCAGCAGGTGATCATCCAGGCCGACGCCGGCGCCCGCATGCAGCTGGACGACGTGCTGCGCCTGCACGTGCGCAACGCGGCCGGCGGCATGGTGCGCCTGAGCGAGGTGGTCACGCCGGTGTGGCGCGACATGCCGCTGCAGATGGTGCGCTACCAGGGCTATCCGGCCGCGCGCATCAGCGGCAGCGCCGCGCCCGGCACGTCCAGCGGCGAGGCCATGGCGGAGATGGAACGGCTGGCGCGCCAGCTGCCGCCCGGCTTCGCGGTCGAGTGGAGCGGCATCTCGCTGCAGGAGAAGCAATCGTCGGCGCAGGCGCCGATGCTGATGGCGCTGTCGATGCTGGTGGTGTTCCTGGTGCTGGCGGCGCTGTATGAGAGCTGGGCGATTCCGCTGTCGGTGATGCTGGTGGTGCCGCTGGGCCTGATCGGCTGCGTGGCCGCCGTGATGATACGCGGCATGCCGAACGACGTGTTCTTCAAGGTCGGCATGATCACCGTGATCGGCCTGTCGGCCAAGAACGCGATCCTGATCATCGAGTTCGCCAAGCAGATGCATCAGGATGGCAAGGGCCTGGTCGAGTCGGCCATCGCGGCGGCGCGCCTGCGGTTGCGGCCGATTCTGATGACCTCGCTGGCCTTCGCGCTGGGCGTGCTGCCGCTGATGCTGGCAGGCGGCGCCAGCTCCGAGACCCAGCACGCCATCGGCACCGGCGTGTTCGGCGGCATGGTCAGCGCCACCTTGCTGGCGATCTTCTTCGTGCCGGTGTTTTATGTCTTTGTGTTGGGTCTGGTTGAACGGTTCGGCGCCAAGCGCCAGCCGGCGGCGGACCTCGTTGTGGAGCAAGCATGATGAGCAATATCCGTATCCCCGCCGTTTTGGCCACGGTCCTGCTGCTGGGCGCCTGTTCGCTGACGCCGGTGCTGGAGCAACCGCCGGCGCCGCTGCCGGCCAGCTATGGCGAGGCCGCCTCGTCCACCAACGCCGCCGATCTGGGCTGGCAGACCATGTTCGGCGATCCGCGCCTGCGCGCGCTGATCGACCTGGCGCTGAAGAACAACCGCGACCTGCGGCTGGCGCTGCTGAACGTGCAGTCGGTGCGCGCGCAGTTCGACATCCAGGACAGCAACCGCCTGCCCACGCTGACGGCCAACGCCGGACTGGTGAAGCAACGCAGCGCCGGCGTGGTGGACAGCCAGAAGTCCGCCGGCCTGGGCATCAGCGCCTTCGAGCTCGACGTGTTCGGCCGCATGGCCGCGCTGTCCGAATCGGCCTTCGCGCGTTACATGGCCAGCGACGAAAACCGTCGCGCCGTGCAGATCTCGCTGGTGGGCGCGGTGGCCGACGCCTACTTCGCCCAGCGCCTGGCGGAAGAACAGCTGCAGCTGACCGAGCGCACGCTGGCCGACTGGCAGCGCTCGCTGGAACTGGCGAAGCAGCTGAAATCCGCCCGCCAGCGCAGCGGCCTGGACGTCGCCGAAGCGGAGGGCCAGGTCGCCACCGCCCAGGCCGACCGCGAAGCGCGCCTGCGCGCCGTGGCGCTGGCCGGCAACGCGCTGGACCTGCTGACCGGCGTACGCGCACCGGACGCCCTGCCGCCCGGCATGGCGCTGGACAAGCAGCCGGTGCTGGTGCAGCTGCCGGCCGGCCTGCCCTCCGACCTGCTGACCCGCCGTCCCGACATCCGCCAGGCCGAGCAGGCGCTGGTGGCCGCCAACGCCGACATCGGCGCGGCCCGTGCCGCGTTCTTCCCGCAGATCTCGCTGACGGCCAGCCTCGGCTACGCCAGCCCCTCGCTGTCCGGCATGTTCGACAGCGGCAACCGCGTCTGGTCGTTCGCGCCGCAGATCACGCAGCCGCTGTTCAACCACGGCAGGCTGCGCTCCGAACTGCGGCTGGCCGAGGTGCGCAAGTCCGCCGCCGTGGTCGAATATGAAAAAGCCGTGCAGACCGCCTTCCGCGAGGTCGCCGACGGCCTGGCGGGCCGGGCCACCTACGGCCGCCAGATCGAAGCCCAGTCGCGGGTGGTCGGCAGCGCCGAGCGCCGCCTCGAACTATCCCGCCTGCGCTACGACGCCGGCCAGGACGGCCGCCTGGAGCTGCTGGACGCCCAACGCCTGCTGTACGCCGCCCAGCAAACCCAGCTGGAACTGCGGCGCAACGAGTTCGGCAACGCCGTGGCGCTGTACAAGGCGCTGGGCGGCGGCCTGCGCACCGAGTAGCGCCCGTTTGTGGGGCATTTGATCCAGATCATATATTTTACGTAAGGCGTTTGTTAGCCTGAGTTTTTCAATTGACCTGGAGAACGCCATGTCCTACAAAACCATACTCGTCCACGTTGACAGCTCGGAGCACGCCCCGGAGCGTATCGACGTGGCGGCGCGCCTGGCCCGCGATCAGGACGCACACCTGATCGGCGCGGCCACCACCGGTATCTCGGGCGAGTTCTACCGCAACAGCGCCATGATGTATGGCGGCGTGGTGCCGCAGGACCAGCTCGACGACCTGGTTCGGAACGCCGAAAGCTCGCTGGAACGTTTCGAAGACCAGGCCCGCAAGGCCGACGTGCGCTACGAGCGCCGCATCAGCGACGACGAAGCCCAGAACGGCCTGGTGTTCCAGGCGCGCTACGCCGACCTGGTCGTGCTCAGCCAGTGCGAACCGGGCGAGGAAGGCCTGCTGATGGGCCCCGGCCTGGCGGCCTATCAGGCGTTGAACGGCGGCCGTCCGGTGCTGGTGGTGCCGTATGCCGGCACCTACCCGCACATCGACCGCCACGCACTGGTCGCCTGGGACGGCAGCCGCGCCGCCACCCGCGCCGTGACCGACGCCCTGCCGCTGCTGCGCCGCAGCGCCCGCGTGACGCTGGTGGTGTTCGATCCAAGCCGTCAATACGGCGTGCACGGCGCCGAGCCGGGCGCCGACATCGCGCTGTTCCTGGCGCGCCACGGCGTCAAGGTCGAAGTCCTGCAGCAGCCCAAGCCGGAAGGCATGAACGTCGGCGAGGCCCTGCTGTCGCTGGCGGCCGACCTCGGCAACGACCTGCTGGTGATGGGCGCCTACGGCCATCAACGCTGGCGCGAAACGGTGCTGGGCGGTGTCACGCGCACCATCCTGGCATCGATGACGTTGCCGGTGCTGATGTCGCACTAAGGAACGGCGATGAGCTACAAGACCATCGTCGTGCACTGCGACCAGTCGCAGCACGCCGCGGCCCGTTACGCGCTGGCCGCCAGGGTCGCCCTGGCCGCCGGCGCGCATTTGACGGGCGTCGCGCTCACCGGCATTTCGCGTTATGCGGAATGGAACGACAGCCTGGGCGCGTGGCCGCTGCCGCCGCACGTGCTCGACCATCTGCGCCGTCAGGCCGGCGCCGCGCTCGCGACGTTCGAGCGCGACGTGGCGGCGGCCGGCGTGGACCAGTGGTCCAGCAGCCTGTACGAGGACGACGCGGAAAGCGGCCTGCTGCAGCACGCGCGCTACGCCGACCTGCTGGTGCTGGGCCAGACCGATCCCGACGACATCCAGTTCGGCATCAGCCGTCCGCTGCCGCCGGAACTGCTGCTGCAAGGCGGCCGGCCGCTGCTGCTGGCGCCGAACGCCGGCAACCCGGCCGGCAACCCGCCGGGGCCGGGCGCCTTCCGCCATCCGCTGCTGGCGTGGGATGGCGGCAACCAGGCGGCGCGCGCGTTCACCGACGCGCTGCCCTTGCTGAAGCTGGCCGAACGCATCACGCTGCTGGTGCTGAACGCCGACCAGGACAAGGCCCGCCACGGCGGCGAGCCGGGCGCCGACATGGCGCTGTTCCTGGCTCGCCACGGCCTGCGGGTGGATGTGATGCGCGAGTTCACGACGCTGAAGGCCGGCGCCGCCCTGCTGGGCGCGGCGGCCGAACGCGGTTGCGACTTGCTGGTGATGGGCGGCTACGGCCACCGCCGCCTGCATGAAACGCTGCTGGGCGGCGCCACCCGCAGCGTGCTGCGCGGGATGACGCTGCCGGTGCTGATCTCGCACTGAGACCAGCCCCTCCATTTAGTGCTGCAACACGAACCGTCCTGGCGCCGGACCCAACACCCGGCCCAGGCCCATGGCCGGCGGCGCCACGCGATGCCGGTCGCCATGGCGCACCAGCCATTGCTGCCAGTGCGGCCACCATGAACCCTCCTTGCGGTCCGCGCTGTCCAGCCATTCCTGCGGGCTGTTGTAGCCGGCGCCGGCCACGTTGTCGGGATGGCAGCGGTAACTGCGGTTGGCATGGCCGGGCTCGGAGACGATGCCCGCGTTGTGTCCGCCGGACGCCAGCACGAAGTCGATCACCGCACCACTCAGCAAATGGATCTTGTACACCGAGCGCCACGGCGAAACGTGGTCGCGCTCGGTGCCGACCACGAACATCGGCGTGCGGATGTCGGACAGCGCGATCGGCTTGCCCTGCGCCAGGTAGCGCCCCTCGGCCAGGTCGTTGCGCAGGAACAGCCCGTGCAGGTACTCGCTGTGCATGCGGAACGGCAGGCGGGTGCTATCGGCGTTCCACGTCATCAGGTCGTTGGGCGCGGTGCGCTCGCCCATCAGGTACTCGCGCATCATGCGCGACCACACCAGGTCGCGTGCATGCAGCAACTGGAACGAGGCGGCCATCTGGTCGCCGTCCAGGTAGCCCTGGTCCCACATCAGCGCGTCGAGGAAGGCCAGCTCGCTGTCGTCGATGAACAGGCCCAGTTCGCCCGGCTCGCTGAAGTCGGTCTGCGCCGCCAGCAAGGTCACCGAGGCCAGCTTGGCATGCTTGCCGTGCTCGCCCGAATCGATGGCGGCCGAGGCGATCGCCAGCAGCGTGCCGCCCAGGCAGTAACCGACCGCATGCACCGGCACGCCGCCGCCCAGCCGGTCGGCCTGCTCCAGCGCGGCGAACACGCCCAGCCGCAGATAGTCGTCCATGCCCATGTCGCGGTCGTGCTGGTCGGGATTGCGCCAGGACAGCATCAACACGGTATGCCCTTGCTGCACCAGGTAGCGCACCAGCGAGTTGTGCGGCGACAGGTCGAGGATGTAGTACTTCATGATCCACGACGGCACGATCAGCACCGGCTCGCGGTAGACGTGCTCGGTCTGCGGCGAATACTGGATCAGCTCGATCAGCTCGTTGCTGAAGATGACCTCGCCCGGCGTCACCGCCACGTCCTGGCCCGGCACGTAGCTCGGCCCGGTCGGCTCCGGCACCGCCATGTCCGGCGGCGCCAGGCGGCGGCACAGGTCGCGCCGCCAGTTGAGCGCGCCGTCCATCAGGCTGCGCCCGCCGCTGGCGGCGGCCGCCCGCAGCACTTCGGGATTGGTCCACGGGAAGTTCGACGGCGAGTACATGTCCAGCAGCTGGCGAGCGGTGAAAGCCACCACCTCGGCATGATGCGGCGCCACGCCGCGCACGCCGCTGGTGGCCTGGTCCCAGAACTGCTCCGCCTGCTTGAAATTCTGCGCATACTGTGCGTAGGGCCATTGCCGCCAGGCGTCGCTGTCGAAACGGCTGTCGCCGCCGACGGCCGGCTTGCCGCCCGGGGCCAGTCCGCCCAGATAGCTGGCGGCAAGCTCGGTGCACTTGCCCGGCGCGACCGCCAGGTGTTGCAGCCAGTCCTGGAACGCCAGCGACATCGCGATCGGCGACACGCCGCCCGTCAGGCGCGCCATCTGGCTTTGCAGGTACAGGTCCAGCGCGTTGCTTTGCTCCTCGGCGGCCGGCGGCTTCGGTGCCGTGGTCGGAACTACTTTCAGCTGTGCGGTTTTCACTTGTCCTCCTGGATGTAAGATGCATAGATTATGGTTGGGGCGTGTCCCCGAAGTATTTGATCTGGATCAAATACTTCCGGGAGGGCGCTCTCTAGACTGCCCTGCATTGTTAACCAACTCCCACAATCATGAACGCTTCCGACGACATCATCGAGAATATCACCTACGACGAATTGCATGTCGGCCAGACCGCGCGCCTGTGCCGCACGCTGACCAAGGAGGACATCGCCGCCTTCGCGGCCGTCTCCGGCGACGTGAACCCCGCCCACGTCGATCCCGAATACGCCGGCCACACGCTGTTCCACGGCGTGATCGCGCACGGCATGTGGGGCGCGGCGCTGATCTCTCGCCTGCTGGGCACGGTGCTGCCCGGCCCCGGCACGATCTACCTCGGGCAGACGCTGCAATTCCTCAAGCCGGTGCGTATCGGCGACGAGCTGCGCATCACCGCCACGGTGACGTCGATGGAGCCCGCCAAGAAACATGTGTTGCTCGACTGCGAGATCAAGAACCAGACCGGCGCCGTGGTGCTGAACGGCGTCGCCACGGTGATCGCGCCGAGCGAGAAGGTGCGCCGGCCGCGCGTCCACATGCCGTCCATCAGTCTGTCCCAGGTGCACGCCAATTATGCCAGCCTGATGGAAGCGGCGGCGCCGCTGACGCCGGTGCGCTGCGGCGTGGTCCATCCCTGCGACGAGGCATCGCTGCGCGGAGCCCTCGACGCCGCCGCCCACAAGTTGATCGTGCCGGTGCTGATCGCCCCGGAGGCGCGGCTGCGGGCCCTGGCCGAAAGCGCCGGCCTGTCGCTGGAAGGCGTGGAGCTGGTGGACGTGCCGCACAGCCACGCGGCGGCCGCGCGCGCCGCCGCCATGGCCGCCGCCGGCGAGGTCGAAATGCTGATGAAGGGCAGCCTGCACACCGACGAGATGATTTCCGCCGTGCTGGCCGCGCCGGGCCTGCGCACGGCGCGCCGCCTGTCGCACGTGTTCCGCATCGAGGTGCCGCTGTACGACAAGGTGCTGCTGATCTCGGACGGCGCGCTCAACATCCAGCCCACGCTGGACGACAAGGTCGACATCGTGCAGAACGCCATCGAGCTGGCGCACGCGCTGGGCACGCCCCTGCCCAAGGTCGCCATCTTGTCGGCGGTCGAGACCGTCACGCCGAAGATCCCGTCCACGCTGGACGCGGCCGCCCTGTGCAAGATGGCAGAGCGCGGCCAGATCAGCGGCGCGCTGCTGGACGGCCCGCTGGCCTTCGACAACGCCATCTCGCCGATGGCCGCGCGCGTGAAAGGCATCGTCTCCGAGGTGGCCGGCCACGCCGACATCCTGATCGCGCCCGACCTGGAGGCCGGCAACCTGCTGGCCAAGCAGCTCGAATACCTGGCCGGCGCCGCCGTGTGCGGCGTGGTGCTGGGCGCGGCCGTGCCGATCGCCCTGACCAGCCGCGCCGACGACGCCGCCGCCCGCACCGCCTCGGCCGCGCTGGCGCTGATGCTGGCCCACCGCTACCGCCAGCAGCACCCGTAAGTTCCCCGTAAGTTCCCCTCGGACGGACGGCGCCCGCCGTCCGTTTATTGATTTTTGATCTACATCAATTACACGCGCTTGACTGCCGCCGTACACTGCCCTCGCTGCTTGATTTTCGGCATCACCCACCAATCACCAGGAGTTTGACTATGTTCCAGCCTGCGCCGTTCGCCAGGCCACGCACCGCCGTGAGCGCGGCCGCGCTGTCCGCCGTGCTGTCCGCCGCGATGCTGCTGCCAGGCTGCGGCTCGATGGCGCCGCAGTACACCCGGCCGCCGCTGCCGGTCGCCGACCGCTACGACGCGCCCGCCGCCACCGGCGCCGCCGCCCTGCCCGAATGGCGCGGCTACTTCGCGCCGCCGGCGCTGCAGGCCATGATCGTCGAGGCGCTGGCGCAGAACCGCGACCTGCGCATCGCCGTCCTGCGCGTCGAGCAGGCCCGCGCCGCCTACGGCATCGAGCGCGCCAACCGCTTCCCTATCGTGGCCGCGCAAGCGAGCGGACAGCGCCAGCAGGTGCCGGCCGACCTGAGCCTGACGCGCCACGAGATGATCACCAGCCAGTACCAGGCCGGACTGGGCGTGAGCGCCTGGGAGATCGACCTGTGGGGCCGCCTGGCCAGCCTGCGCGGGGCCGCGCTGGAAGACTACCTGGCCAGCGACGCCGCGCGCCGCGCCATCACCATGTCGCTGATCACCCACGTGGCCGAGGGCTACTTCGACGTGCGCGAGATCGACCAGCGCATCGCGCTGGCCCGCCGCACGCTGGCCACCCGCCAGGAAAGCTACCGCATCTTCTCGCGCCGGGTCGCGGTCGGCGCCACCTCGCGCCTGAACCTGACCCAGGTCGAAACCCTGCTGCTGCAAGCGCAGGCGCTCGCCAGCCAGCTGGAGCAGGAGCGCGACCGCAAGCGCCACGCGCTGCAACTGCTGGTCGGCGGCCCCAACGCGCTGGCGCCGCTGGACGCCGAAGCCGCCAACGCGGCCGGCAACCTGGCCGACCCGCTGCCCGCGCTCGCCCCCGGCCTGCCGTCCGCATTGCTGGAGCGCCGCGCCGACATCGTCGCCGCCGAGCACCAGCTGCGCGCGGCCAACGCCAACATCGGCGCCGCCCGCGCCACCTTCTTCCCGCAGGTCAGCCTGACCGCCGCGCTGGGCACCGCCAGCGCCGAGCTGGACGGCCTGTTCGCCGGCGGCAGCCGCTCGTGGACCTTCGCCCCCAGCATCACGCTGCCGCTGTTCGACGGCGACCGCCGCCGCCAGAACCTGACGCTGGCCGAAGCGCGCCGCGACAGCGCCATCGCCAACTACGAGAAGACCATCCAGGGCGCCTTCCGCGACGTGGCCGACGCGCTGTCCGCCCAAACCTGGCTGAGCGCGCAGGTGGGCATCGCCGAACGCACCCTGCAAGTACAACGCGAACGCGCCCGCCTGTCCCAGCTGCGCTACGACAGCGGCGCCGCGCCCTTCCTCGACGTGCTCGACGCCCAGCGCGACCTGCTCAGCGCCGAACAGCAGCTGATCCAGCTGCGCCGCGCCCTGCTGGGCGCCGGCATCGCCCTGTACAGCGCGCTCGGCGGCGACCCCGTGCTGGCCGCGCCGCCGCTCGCTTCCATTGACCTTCCCCTGACCCGCATATGACCCCAGACCTGACACGCAAACTCGCCGCGGCCGCCGTCGGCGCCGCCCTGCTGGCCGGCGCCGGCTACGCCTGGTACCGCATGCACCCGACCGGCCCCGGCCCCGAATTCACCAGCGGCAACGGCCGCATCGAAGCGACCGAGATCGACGTCGCCGCCAAGCTGCCCGGCCGCCTGCAGGACATCGCCGTCAACGAAGGCGACTTCGTCGCCGCCGGCCAGGTGCTGGCCCACATGCAGGCCACCTCGCTGCAAGCGCAGCGCGACGAAGCCGCCGCCCGCCAGGCGCAGGCGCAAACCGCCGTCGCCAGCGCCGACGCCATGGTCGCCATGCGCCAGAGTGACTACCAGGCCGCGCAGGCGCTGGTGGTGCAGCGCGAAAGCGAACTCGATGCCGCCCAGCGCCGCCTCAAGCGCTCCGAAACGCTGGTGCTCGAAGGCGCCTCGTCCGAACAGGAGCTGGACGACGACCGCGCCCGCGTGCGCGCCACCAGCGCCGTGATCCGCGCCGCCCGCGCGCAAGTGGAAGCGGCCAGCAGCGCCGTCGAAGCCGCGCGCACCCAGGTGGCGGGCGCCCGCGCCTCGGTCACCGCCGCCAAGGCCACGGTCGACCGCATCGACGTCGACCTGGTCGACAGCGCCCTGACCGCCCCGCGCGCCGGGCGCGTGCAATACCGCATCGCGCAGGCCGGCGAAGTGCTGGGCAGCGGCGGCAAGGTGCTCAACCTGGTCGACCTGGCCGACGTCTACATGACCTTCTTCGTGTCCGAGCAGGCCGCCGGCAAGCTGGCGCTGGGGGCGCCGGTGCGCGTGATCCTCGACGCCGCGCCGCAGTACGTGCTGCCGGCGCGCGTGTCCTTCGTCGCCAGCACCGCGCAGTTCACGCCCAAAACGGTGGAGACCACCAGCGAGCGCCAGAAGCTGATGTTCCGCGTCAAGGCGCAGATCGATCCGGCGCTGCTGCAAAAGCACATGAAACTGGTCAAGACCGGCCTGCCCGGCGTGGCCTGGGTGCAGCTTGACGCCAGCACGCCATGGCCGGCCAACCTGGAAATCAAGGTGCCGCAATGAGCGACGCAAGCGCAGCCGGCGTGGCCGCGCTGCGTGGCGTCACACTGCAATACGGCGACACCCGCGCCCTGCAATCGATCGACCTGGATCTGCCGGCCGGCCGCATGGTCGGCATGATCGGCCCGGACGGCGTCGGCAAATCCAGCCTGCTGTCGCTGGTGGCCGGCGCCCGCGCCGTGCAGCAAGGCAGCGTGACGGTGCTCGGCGGCGACATGCGCAGCAAGCGCCATCGCGACGACGTCTGCCCGCGCATCGCCTACATGCCGCAGGGCCTGGGCCGCAACCTGTATCCGACGCTGTCGGTGGAGGAGAACCTGCAATTCTTCGGCCGCCTGTTCGGCCACGACGCGGCCAGCCGCCGGCGCCGCATCGACGAGCTGACCGCCAGCACCGGCCTGGCGCCCTTCCTGCAACGGCCGGCCGGCAAACTGTCCGGCGGCATGAAGCAGAAGCTCGGCTTGTGCTGCGCGCTGATCCACGATCCCGACCTGCTGATCCTCGACGAACCGACCACCGGCGTCGATCCACTGTCGCGCGCGCAGTTCTGGGACCTGATCGCCCACATCCGCCGCCAGCGTCCCGGCATGAGCGTGGTCGTGGCGACCGCCTACATGGAGGAAGCCGACCGCTTCGACTGGCTGGTGGCGATGGACAGCGGCAAGGTGCTGGCCACCGGCACGCCGCAGGAACTGCGCACGCGCACCGGCACCACCACGCTGGAGCAAGCCTTCATCGCGCTGCTGCCGGCCGAGAAGCGCGGCGACCATCAAGCGGTGACGGTGCCGCCGTTCCAGCCGTCCGAAGGCAACGACAGCATCGCCATCGAGGCCCAGGGCCTGACGATGCGGTTCGGCGATTTCGTCGCGGTCGACCATGTGGACTTCCGCATCCGCCGCGGCGAGATCTTCGGCTTCCTCGGCTCCAACGGCTGCGGCAAGTCGACCACCATGAAGATGCTGACCGGCCTGCTGCCGGCCACCGAGGGCAGCGCCCTGCTGTTCGGCCGCGAGGTCGACGCCGGCGACATGGCCACCCGCCGCCGCGTGGGCTACATGTCGCAGGCCTTCTCGCTGTACGGCGAGCTGACGGTGGCGCAGAACCTGGTGCTGCACGCCCGCATGTTCAGCGTGCCGGAGGCCGAGATCGAAGCCCGCGTGGCCGACATGGCGCGCCGCTTCGGCCTGGACGCCTCGCTCGACGCGCTGCCCGAGCAGCTGCCGCTGGGCGTGCGCCAGCGCCTGTCGCTGGCGGTGGCCATGGTCCACAAGCCTGAGCTGCTGATCCTCGACGAGCCGACGTCCGGCGTCGATCCGGTGGCGCGCGACATGTTCTGGCGCCTGATGATCGACCTGGCCCGCAACGACCAGGTCACCATCTTCATCTCCACCCACTTCATGAACGAGGCCGAGCGCTGCGACCGCATCTCGCTGATGCACGCCGGCCGCGTGCTGGTGAGCGCCGCCCCGGCCGCGCTGCCGGCCATGCGCGGCGTCGACACGCTGGAGCAGGCCTTCATCTCCTACCTGGAGGAAGCGGCCGGCGAAGCCGCTCCGGCCGCATCCGATGCCCCGGCCGCCCCGAGCGCCGCCGATGCAACGCCATCGCCCCAATCCGCCGCCATACCGCGCGCCCGCTGGCGCCGCGCCCTGCAACGCGGCTTCAGCTACACGCTGCGCGAAACGCTGGAACTGCGCCGCGACCCGGTGCGCGCCACGCTCGCGCTGCTGGGCACGGCCATCCTGATGTTCATCATCGGCTACGGCATCAACATGGACGTGGAAAACCTGTCCTACGCCGTGCTGGACCGCGACCAGAGCGGCTTGAGCCAGAACTACGCGCTCAACCTGTCCGGCTCGCGCTACTTCATCGAACGCGCCCCGATTGCCGACTACAACGACCTGGACCGCCGCATGCGCAGCGGCGAACTGGCGCTGGCGATCGAGATCCCGCCCGGCTTCGGCCGCGACCTGCAACGCGGCGCGCCGGTGACGGTCGGCGCCTGGGTCGACGGCGCCATGCCGATGCGCGCCGAAACCACGCGCGGCTACGTCCAGGCCATGCACATGGGCTGGCTGGCCGACATGGCCCAGCACCGCCTGGGCATGAAGCTGGCCGGTTCCGGCACGCTGGAGACGCGCTACCGCTACAACCCCGACGTCAAGAGCCTGCCGGCCATGATCCCGGCCGTGATCCCGATGCTGCTGATGATGATCCCGGCCATGCTCAGCGCCCTGTCGGTGGTGCGCGAGAAGGAGCTCGGCTCCATCCTCAACCTGTACGTGACGCCGGTGACGCGGCTCGAATTCTTGCTCGGCAAGCAGATCCCCTACATCGCGCTGGGCATGCTGAACTTCGCGCTGCTGACCATCCTGGCCGCCACCGTGTTCGGCGTGCCGGTCAAGGGCAGTCTGTTCACGCTGACGCTGGCCGCGCTGATCTACGTGATCTGCTCCACCGGCCTGGGCCTGCTGGTGTCGACCTTCACGCGCAGCCAGATCGCCGCGCTGTTCGTGACCATGATCGGCACCATCATCCCCTGCGTGCAGTTCGCCGGCCTGCTCAATCCGGTGTCCGGCCTGACCGGCGCGGGTGCGCTGATCGGCCGCATCTACCCCGCCACCCATTTCCTCACCATCAGCCGGGGCGTGTTCAACAAGGCGCTCGGTCTGGGTGAGCTGGGCGGCTCGCTGTGGCCGCTGCTGGCGGCCGTGCCGGTGATCCTGGCGCTGTCGGCGCTGCTGCTGGACAAACAGGAGCAATGACCATGCGCGTACCATTGAACACCCGCCTGGCCCACATCTACCGCCTCGGCATCAAGGAGCTGTGGAGCCTGCTGCGCGACCCCGCCATGCTGGTGCTGATCGTCTACACCTTCACGCTGTCGATCTACGTGGCCGCCACGGCGATGCCGGAAAGCCTGCACAACGCCGCCATCGCCATCGTCGACCTGGACGGCTCGCCGCTGTCGGCGCGGATCACGGCCGGCTTCTACCCGCCGCACTTCCACACGCCGTCCGTGGTGAACGCCACGCAGGCCGACGCAGGCCTCGACAACGGCGACTACACCTTCGTGCTGTCCATCCCGCCGGACTACCAACGCGACACGCTGGCCGGCCGTTCGCCGTCCATCCAGCTCAACATCGACGCCACGCGCATGAGCCAGGCCTTCACCGGCAACGGCTACATCCAGCAGATCGTCAGCGCCGAGGTGGGCGACTTCCTGCGCCGCCAGCAGCAGGCCGCCGCGCCGCCGGTCGACCTGGACCTGCGGATGCGCTTCAATCCCAACCTGGAGCAATCGTGGTTTGGCTCGCTGATGGAGATCATCAACAACGTCACCATGCTGTCGATCATCTTGACCGGCGCCGCGCTGATACGCGAGCGCGAACACGGCACCATCGAGCATTTGCTGGTGATGCCGGTGACGCCGATGGAAATCATGCTGGCCAAGGTGTGGTCGATGGGATCGGTGGTGGTGCTGGCTGCGCTGTCGTCGCTGCTGTTCATCGTGCAGGGCGCGCTGCACGTGCCGATCACCGGCTCGATCGCGCTGTTCGTGCTGGTGACGGCGCTGCACCTGTTCGCCACCACCTCGATGGGGATCTTCCTCGCCACGCTGGCGCGCAGCATGCCGCAGTTCGGCATGCTGCTGGTGCTGGTGCTGCTGCCGCTTCAACTGCTGTCGGGCGGCTCGACGCCGCGCGAAAGCATGCCGGTGCTGGTGCAGGACATCATGCTGGCCGCGCCGACCACCCACTTCGTCGCGGCCGCCCAGGCCATTTTGTACCGGGGCGCGGGACTGTCGGTGATCTGGCCGCAGATGCTGGCGCTGGTGGCGATCGGCGCGGTGCTGTTCGCCACCTCGCTGCGGCGCTTCCGCAAGACCATCGGGCAGATGGCCTGACGCGTATCAGTCGTGGAAGGCGTCGACCACCTTGCGCTGGCCGAGCATGAAGGCGTCGGCCACGTGGCGCAGCGGAGCCACGTCCACGTCCGAGCGGCCGGCGCGGACCAGCTCCGCGAAACGGCGGTACAGCGACGGGTACTCGGCCTCCTTCTCCAGCGGCTGTTCGACGCCGTGCACCCACAAGCGCGCGCCGCCGTCGCTCAGTTTCAGTTCGCCGTCGGCGGTCTGGACGACGATGTCCCAGCTTTGCTTGCCGGTCTGGCGCCAGTCGAAACTGGCCTGCACCGGCATGCCGGCGCCGTCCTGGAACTGCAGCTCGGCGCCGATGGGCGCGTCGCGGTTCTCGGGGAACTCCAGCGCGGCGCGATTCAGGAAGATCGGCGCCGGCAGGATCTCGGTGACGATGGACAGCGCGTTGATGCCCGGGTCGAACACGCCCAGGCCGCCCGCCTGCCAGATCCATTCCTGGTTCGGGTGCCACTGGCGCACGTCCTCCTTCCAGATCACCTGCATCGCGGTCGGCGGGTGGGCGGCCAAATAGGCCTTGGCCGGCTGCACGCCGGGCGCGTAGCGCGAATGCCAGCTGGTGAACAGCGTCAGGCCACGGGCGGCGGCCAGCGCCTCAAGGTCGGCCACCTCGGACAGCGTGGCGCCGGGCGGCTTCTCCAGGAACACGTGCTTGCCGGCCAACAGCGCGGCGCGCGCGGCCTGGTAGCGGTACTGCGGCGGCATGCACAGCGAGACGGCGTCGATCTCCGGCACGGCCGCCAGCATCGCCTCGATGGAGGTGAAACCGGGCAGTCCCTCGACGGTGTTGTGCCGGCTGGCCGAGGCCACCAGCTGGAAATCCGGGTTCGCCGCGACGGCGGGCAAGTGCTGGTCGTGGACGATCTTGCCGACGCCTACGATCGCAAGTTTAATTGCTGACATCATCTGACTTTCAAAAGGTGGGTATTTGTGCTCCCCCATGCTACGACGAACGATGCCGGCAAATCCAATCAATTTTATCGCTGGAGACATACCGAAATGACATGCCGAGCCCATTACCCCAGGATATGGGTGCTCGCTTTGCCGTTGGCGCAGTCGACGTCAATCAATCGCCCCGCGCGGTCGAACACCTGCAGATACCCGCCCCGCAAGCGCGCGCCAGGCTCAATGGCGCCGGCAATCTGCAATTCCGCCACCATCTGCCCCTGCATCAATTCGAAGACACGGCAGCGCCAGTTATCACCGTCGGCGTCGCGCGACTCCACCAGCAGGAACCTGTCGCGCAACGTGACTCGCGGCGCGGCGGCGGTTTCCGGCAAACTGAAGTCAAACGCCGGCGTTCCACCGCCGCGCTGCACCCGGAGCGTCACGCCGGGTTCAGCATTGAACAGATGCAGGGCCATCGGCTCGTCCCGGCCGGGATTGGGCAATAATTGCCAGATATTCTGTTCCGGCCGCGAGAAGCTGTCACGCTGACTCAGGCGCCGCGTCGGCAGCGCGTAGCGCCATTGCTGCATCTCCGTCTCGGACAGCAGCAGAATCGCCTGTCCATTCTGGTCCTCTGCGAAGCCGGTCAGTTGGCCTGGCAGGTCGGCGATCTGCCAGCTCACCGCAAGGCGGTCCTGCCGGGTGTCGATTGCCACCAGCCGGTTGTCGATGACCGCGTTCCAGGTGATGCCGTCATATTGCTGCGCCCAGAACGTCAGCGCGGGCGTGATCCAGTCCGAGACCTTGTTGAGGCCAAGGTCTATGCGGCTGACGCGCTGTCCCACCTCCCGCTGGGCGATGGCGAGCGCGCACAAGCCGTTCTCGCCATAGACCAGATGATGGGCCGGCACCGGAAAATGCGCCAACTGCCGGCCGCGTCGATCCACCCGGACCACGCCGCTTTCGCCCAGCGCCAGCAAGCTATGCCCCTCCGGCAGCCGGCACGCATCATGTATCGTCAACAGGCCGCGTTCCGTCAGGCTGGCCAGCACCGGCTTTTTATGCAGCCACAGCGCCAGCTCCGCCTCGGTCTGCGCGACGTGCAGCGTCGGCATGTCCGCGCGCAGGCCCGCCGCGTCCGATAGCTCCAGCAGCGCCTTCAGGTCCGTCTGCTGCAACTCGTTGGCACCGGCCAGACATTCCGGCAACACGCGGCGCACCAGGGCCGCCGCCACGCGGCGGGTCGCGGCCGATTGGCTCGGCAGGGCCACGAGTTCGCGCGCCATGCGCGCGCGTTGCTCGGCGCCGTCCTCGCCAGACGCATCGAGAATGGCGCCTATCGCAGCCGCGCTTCCGGCCAAATCGTCCGGAAGCATCGACAGCTTGCGCAGCAAGGCCCGCACGCCCAGCGATCCACCGGCGCGCTCGGCCTGCAGCAGCCACGCCAGCGCCTGGTCGCGCAAGTCGGGCAGCGCCCAGATCACATCAGCAGCGCCGATCAGGTCGCCGCTATGGGCCAGGTCGTCGGCCCAATGCTGGCGCAACGTCGCCGCGAGCGGGCTTTGCTGGCGCTCCAGCATCTTCACGGCGCCTGGAAATGCCCTTCCCAGCCGGGCGAGCCGCAATGCCCGCTCCAGGTCGCCGGCCTTGCACCACAGTCGCACAGAGATATCAGCCGACAAGCCCATGGTCTCGGACAAGCGGGCGGCTTGTTCCATCCGCCCCTTGTTTTCAAGGTAGTCGACTGCCTCGGCGCCGGCGCGCAGCAATTCCGCCAGCACGAACACCGCCTCGTCGGTCCTCCCCTCCCGCTCCAATCGTTCAAAGGTGCGCCGGTAAGTCTGGCGCAGATACTGCGTCACGTCCGGCGCCAGGCTGATCAAGGAATTCGCTGTATTCGGTCCCGCGATGTCAAGACTGCTGCGCGGACGGGGCGCGCCCAGCGATTGACGGCGGGCTTCAGGGTTCAAGGAATCCAGCGGCACCGCATGACGCAGCGCATTGTGCACGTCACCGCGTTCGAACAGGTCGACCATTTTGCGCAGATAGGCAGCCTGGCGCCAGCCGATGACTTTTGAGACCCGCGTCAACATGGCCAGCCGGGCCAAGCCCGCGTTCAAACGTTTAAGCCAGTCTGGAGTCGCGGCGGGGGCGGCCGGCCTTGCACCACACGGCCGGCCGCCCGCGCCCGGCTGGGAATGATACCCGTCAGCAGGAGCGCTCGCTGGCGCGATCACGCGCGGCAGCCACCGTGGCGGCCGCCCTCAGCGCGGGCACCGACCGCTTCGCGGTCTCCTCGGTCCTGCGCATGAAGCGCTCACGCGCGGCGCTGGCGGGTGGAATCTTCCCCTTCAAAATGGCGCGCACATCGTCGGGCGCTTCCGGCATCGCCAATAACGGCGCCGGCGCCGCTTGCCGGGGCAGGCGCAACGGCTCGCCCAGGGCAATGCCGCGCAAGTCCAGCCACGCGGCCGCATCGACGCGCGTCGCGGCGGACAACTGCAATTGCCGGGCGCGGGCACCCCGCACTAGCCAGATGGTTCCCGGCGCGGCCCCTGCCCGCTCGGCGACCTCCAGCGGCGCGCTCGACACGACGCCCTCCTGCTCGCACAACGGCAGGCCATCGAATTCCGCACACTGCGCAAACACCGGAACCGCCAGTCGCAGCAGGTAGCCGCCCTGCGCCAGATCCAGCCGCGCGCCGGCCTGCCAGCGACGCAGCACGCGGCGGCGCAGTTCGGGCTCGTCCAGCAGGGCCGCGTCATACCAAAGAGCGCAAACCAGCCGGGCGCCGTCGAACAACGGGCGGCGTATCGCATCAACTCGCATTGGCATCTCCATCCATGAGCACACGCAGCAGCGGCGTTTCGCCGTCGATTTCGCGCACCGTCAATGCATGATCGAGGCCGCCTATCCAGGCCAGCCGGCCGCTATCGGGGTCGCAGCAGGCCTGGCCGATGGGCTGTTGCGACACGACCAGCGGAAAACGCTCCCGCCCACTGCGCAATTCGATGCGTCGCTTCCCCGGATGCAGCACGACCAGGCCCGGCTCGGGGCAAAGACGGCTACGCACCACGCCCAGCACGCTGGCGCCGTCGGCCACCACCGTGACCGCCGCCTCGTCGACGGTTCCCACCCACCAGTCCGTCTCCGTGCGCTGCAGCGCGAACACGCCCTCCAGATACTGTCTGCGCCATTGCCGGCCACCGCCCAGCAATAGCGCGCTGCCGTCGCTGGCGATCCGCGCGATCTGCTGCGGATCCTGCACCTGCGGATTCCAGCGGTAGATCCGTGTGACCCCGTCTTCGGCACAGCCGAAAAACAGGGCGTCGCCGTACTGGCTGGCGCCGAGCACGTTCCCCATGACCGTCCTGAACCGCAACGGCGCGGAAGCATCTTGACCGGCCGTGCGCTCCCATGCGACCAAATTTTTTGCGACATCGAGTACCACGACCCGCTCCAACGCCTTCGAACGCAGGAAAAATAGCGACAGCCAGCGCCCCAGTCCCGGCGGCGCGCGGAAATGCGTCGTCTCTGGGCGTGGGGCCTGCACCAGACCTTGGCCAAACAGTGGCCCCGGGAATCCCCTGAACTCCAGCGAGCCGGCGTCGCTGGCCACGCTGGACAACGACTTGCTGAACACCCCGGTGGCGATGACGTTTCCGCTCAAGCGCGCCGGCACGAAACGACCTTTACCAATTTTCTGGCGCGCCGATTGCGGCAACGGATAGATCATCGTGCCGCCATCAACCTGCGCCACAGCCAGGCCGTATCCGGCCACCCCAAAACGCGGCGGCTGTTTCAGCGACGGCCGTCCCGCGCGTTGGCGCAGCACGCCATATGGCACCAGCGGCTCAAAGGGCTGGCGCAGCAGCCGGATGCCATCGTCAACGGAGGGCAGCTCCAGCGACAAGTTGCGGGTAGCGCGCCGCTGCGTCAACGCGACCTCGATCCGGTTGCCGAGCAAGGCCTGGTTCACGCACACCACGGCCTTCACCTGTCGTGGCGCCACGTGGGCGGTGGCGCCAACCAGCCAGCAGTCGTCCACGCCGGTCCCCAGCGCCTGCTCCCACGCATCGGCGTCGGCCGCGCAGGGCGCATTCAGCGTGCGGGACCGCAGCAAGGCTTGCAAGCCCTCGCGCCCTTCCTCCCTGTGCAGCGTGGCCGGCTTCTGCGATATCCCCCAAAGGAATTCCGCCCCGGCTTCCTGCGCGCGCCGGGCCAGCAGGATGAACAAGGCCAGATGGGCCAGTCGGGGTTCGCCCAGCTGCGCCGGCCCGGCGTCGAACAGCACCACGCTGCGGCGCGATCGCTGGCGTCCGGCTGGCTCGGGACCGGTGAACAGCAGCTCGCCGCTGGCGGCCCGCCGCAGGAACTCGTCCGGCACGGCGTCGGCATACGCCCATTCGGTCAGCAGCATGCGCTCGTAACTGCCGCGTTGCACGATATTGCCCACACCGGCGGGCAGATCGTCCGGCCGCGATGTGGCGCTGCCCAGGCGTCCGACCAGCGGATGCAGACGCAGCAGCATTTCGCCCAACGGTTCCGCGAGATCGGCGGGAAACAGCACCAGCCATGCACGCCACGGCTCAAGCAAGACAGGGAGCCGCATCAACAGCACTCCCGCGACAACCAGTCGAGCAACGCCGGCGTCAAGGCCATGGCCTGATCCAGCGGCAGCAGCAATTCGGGCTCGTTCCACAACAGGACAGGCGATCGCCCCGCCCGCGCCACCAGATTGGACTGCAGCAGGTCCATCGGCAAGCCGGGCGCCAGATGGGTCGGCAGCCACAATTGCGGGGCCGCCGGCTCCGGTGCGCAATAGCGAACGCCGTCGATCCAGGGCAGGAGTTCATTCGCGCCCAGCACAATCAATAACGAGCGCGTCGCCACCGCCGACAGGCGCGCCAGTTCAGCCGGCTCGCGCCGGGCCAGCGCAGCCAGCAATCGCGGCGTCGCGGCGCCCGTGGAGACCAGGCCCTGCGGCGCCAGCGCCGCCTCGCGCGCCGTCCATGCCAACACGCTCATCCAGCCGACTTTGCCAATGCGATCAATTGCGCGCGCCGTTCGGCCAGTTCCGCGGGCAGGTCCGGCAGATCGAAGTTCGCATCCATTTCGCGCAGCAGCGCCTCAACCAGGGGCGCCGCAGCCGCAGCGTCCGGTGAACCCAGCAAGAGGTCGGCACTGGCGGCCAACCGGGCGACCCGCGCCAACGGCTGCTGGACCGCCTCTTCCACCACCGCGCGCAGCAGCGGATGACGGGCATCGGCCAGTAGCTCGCGTAAGGCTTCGCGCGCGCCTTGCTGGCCGGCGCTGGTGGGAATCACATACAGCAGCGGCCACAGGTCGGCCCGGGTCGCGCTGGAGCGCCCCGCCAGCACCGCCGCCGCCGCGATCAACTGCTGGGACTTGACGATGCGCCGGTCCGACAGCGCGATGTTGGCTTGCCGCAGCAAGCGGATCGCATGCGCGAGGTCGGCCCGCACCAGATCCATATTGACCGCCGCCACCGCGTGATTCAGCGCATCGAGACTGGCCAGATTGGCGCGCGGCGCCACACGATGCTGCGCGACTTTCCAGCCGCCCGCAAGCAAGTCTTCCAGACGGCTGTCCGCCACCGGCTCGACGAACACGTGCAGGAGGAAACGGTCGGCGAACGCAGCCAGCCCTTCGTCTTCCGGCAAGCCGTTCGCCGCGCCGACACAGACCCGCAGCGGACAACGGATATGCGTATGACCGCGCCGGAACTGGCGTTCGTTCAACAGACCCAGCAAGGTATTCAGGATCGCGGTCGATCCCAGGAACACCTCATCGAGAAAGGCGATCTCCGCTTCGGGCAGCATGCCGGTGACGTCGGTTTCAACCGTGCCCTCGCGCAGCTTGTTCAGATTCACAGGCCCGAACAATTCGGAAGGCTCGGTGAACCGGCCCAGCAGGTACTCGAAATAACGTCCACCCAGGCTAGTGGCCACGCGCCGGACCACCGCGCTCTTGGCTGTCCCCGGCGGCCCGACCACCAGTACATGTTCCTGCGCGACGGCGGCGAGGATCAGCAGCTCGGCCAGGTGCTCCCTGTCGATCAGTCCATCGGTTGCTTCACTGATTGCTTCGCGCAGGCCGGCGGCGGCGTCGTTCAAGGGCTGAGTCATGGATTAGGTCGGTCAGAAAACAGATGATTGCTCAAAGGCAATGATTTTTAAGTATAAATCAGGATTATCATATTTGCAAATGGGCAGCGCGCCGCAATAATGCGAAAATGCCGGCCTTTGCTACTTCTAAAAGATACAGCATGACCGATCCCCTGCTCGCGCGCGATGCGCGCCGTATCGAACGCTACGCGGCCATGGCCGATGCCGCGCGCTTCCTGCACCCGGTCCAGCAGGCCTTGCTGCACCGGCGCGGCTGGCTCAGGATGCTGGCGCCGCGCGCCGCCGGCGGCGCCGAGCTGCCGTTGCCGCAGGCGGTCCGACTGGAGGAAGCGGTGGCCGCCGTCGACGGCAGCATGGGCTGGGTGCTCACGCTGTGCGCGGGCGCGGGATGGTTCGCCGGCTTCCTGCCGCCGCCACTGGCGCGCGACATCATCGGCGGCAAGCGCGTTTGCCTTGGCGGCAGCGGCGCGCCGACCGGCTACGCCGACCAGGACGGCGATGGGGAAGCCGCAGGGTTCCGCATCACCGGCCGCTGGGACTACGCCAGCGGCGCGCCGATGGCCACCCATTTCACGCTGAACGCGGTGCTGCGCGCCAATGGCCAGCCGCTGCTCGATGACCAGGGCGCGCCGCGCATCCGCGCCTTCCTGGTGCCGGCGGAGCTGGTGCAGATCGTGCCATCGTGGGCCAGCATCGGCCTGCGCGCCAGCGCCTCGCACAGCTACCGCATCGACGGCGCCTGGGTCGGCAAGGACCATGGCTTCACCATCAACCCCGCCGCCGCAACGGCGGACGGGCCGCTGTACCGCTTTCCGTTTTATTCGCTGGCCTTCGTCACGCTGGCGGCCAACGTGGCGGGCATGGCGAGCCATTTCATGCAGCTGGCCAGGCCCTGCATGAGCCGCCGCCGGCACGCCATCAAAGGCCTGCCGCTGCTGGAGGTTCCCGAGGTGGCCGCGCTGGTGCGCGCCAGGGAGCAGGTCCACGCCGCTGCCCGCGCGCACTTCTACCATGTGCTGGACCGCAGCTGGGCGATGGTGGAAAACGGCACAACGCTGGCCGACAGCGACCTGCATGCGCTGCAAGCCAGTTCACTGGCGCTGGTGGCCGCCTCGCGCGCGGCGGTCGATGAGCTGTACCCCTACTGCGGCCTGTACGCCGCCCACGAGGACAGCGCCATCAACCGGGTCTGGCGAGACTTCCACACCGCCAGCCAGCACTCGCTGCTGCTGCCTTAGGTACGGCCATGCGATCGTCGGGATATCTGTTATTGACCTTGTGCGCCGGAGCGTCGGCCGCCACGCCGGGCGCGCACTGGAGCGCCATGCCGACGCAAAGCCAGGCCTGCCGCGCGGGACTGGCACAGGCGCAGGACTATCTGAAGACGCTGGCCACCACCTCGATGCTGGCGGTGCGCGACGGCCAAGTGCTGGCCAGCCATGGCCCGGTGGAACAGGCCAACCAAGTCTACTCGGTCCGCAAGAGCATACTGGCCATGATGTACGGCCCCTACGTCGCCGACGGCACGATCCCGCTGGACCGCAGCCTCGCATCGCTGGACATCGACGACATCGGCGGCCTGCTGCCGCTGGAGCGCACGGCCACCGTCGGCGATCTGCTGGCGGCGCGCTCCGGCGTGTATCACGCGGCGGCCAATCCCGGCGACGACGCCGACGCCGCGCCGCCACGCGGCTCGCAAACGCCCGGCGCCTACTTCTTGTACAACAACTGGGACTTCAACGCCGCCGGCACCGTGTACGAGCAGCTGACGCGGCGCGACATCTACCAAAGCTTCGCCAGCGATCTGGCGCGGCCTTTGCAAATGGAAGACTTCCGGCTCTCGCAGCAGCACCGCACCGGCGATCCGGCCCGCTCGCGCCATCTGGCCTATCACTTCCACTTGTCGACACGCGACATGGCCCGCCTCGGCCAACTGATGCTACAGCGAGGCAGCTGGAACGGCCGCCAGTTGCTGCCGGCCGACTGGCTCGCCCGCATCGCGACGCCGCTCACGCGCGCGGCCGACATGCATCCACCCTCCACCGCGCGCCGCCGGCTCGACTACGGCCTGCTGTGGTGGATACCCTCGCTGCCGGCAGGCTCGCCGCTGACAGGCTCCTACATGGCTTGGGGCTACTACGGCCAGTACATCCTGGTCGTCCCGTCGCAAAACATGGTGATCAGCCACCAGCGCGCGGTCGACGCGGCGGCGGCGAAGACCGCACGCAAAGTCACACCCGCCGAGTTCCTGCACCTGGCCGAGCTGCTGGTGCGTGCGCCCTGCGTCTCCGCCAACCCGATGCCGGCGACGCCGTCAGGCCAGCAGCACGAGTAACGCCGGCAGCGCCATGCCGCCCGCCAGCGCAAAGCCGGCCGACCGGCGGCTGCGCGGATTGGTGAAGGCGATATACAAGCCCGCCAGCGACGACAGGCACAAGCCCACCGCCAGCGCCACCACGAACAGTTTCAATGGCATGTTGACGTGTTCCTCCGGCGCGGCGGCTTTGGCTGCAGCAGCCGGCGCGGACGCAGCGGCGGGCGCCTTCGGTTTGGGTGGCTCATACACCTCCTGATCCTTGTGCAGCGTGGCCATGGCCGCGATCCACGGATAGGTCGGCGGATCGCCGCGATGCGCGCCCTTGTGCAGGTCGAAGGTTTGCAGCGCCCCGGAGAAAGCAAAGAACACAATGGCCGGCGTGAAGAAGACGCCGAGGTAGCGGTGCAACTGTCGTAATGTAAGCATATCCTTATCCTTGTTAAATCAAGCCGTTGGCAAATACACGGTGACCACCAAGCCAACGCCGTCGTTACTGGTCAATTCAATTTCAGCGCCATGGCCCTCCACCACGTTCTTGACGATAGACAGGCCAAGGCCGCAACCCCAGACCGCGTTGCCGTCCGGCCGGTAGAAACGGTCGAACAACCTCGCGCGTTCCGCCTCCGGCACGCCGGGCCCGTTGTCGGCCACCCGCAGAAACGCCATGCCGCGCGCCATGCCGGCCGAAACATCGACCTGCCCGCCCGGCTGCGTGTAACGCACCGCGTTGTCGACCAGGTTGCTGAGCATGACCGACAGGCCTTCCGGATGCACCGGCACCCACAGCGGCTCGCCGCCGCCCGTCACGCCCAGATCGATGCCCCGGCTTTCGGCCAGGATGCTGTGATCCCCGACCACCTGCCGCGCCAGCGCCAGCAGGTCGGTTCGCACCAGCGCCGGCCGCGTGTGATGCTGCTCATGGCGGGCCAGCGTCAGTAGCTGATGCACCAGATGCGTGGAGCGGTCCAGCCGTTCATGCAGCCGCTGGAACGAGACCTCGCGCTGCGCGTCGCTGCCGGCCCGCTCGGCCAGTTGCAGCTGGAGCTTGAGCGCCGTCAGCGGCGAGCGCAGTTCGTGCGCGGCGTCGGCGACGAAGCTGCGCTGCGCCGCCATCGCGCTGTCGATCTTGCCCAGCAGGCCGTTGAGCGCGACGACGATCGGCATCAACTCGGGCGGCATGCCCGCCGTGTCCAGCGGCTGCAACGAACCGGGAGAACGGCCATGCACGGCTTGCGCCACCTGTTCCAATGGCCGCAGCGCCAAGCCCACCACGATCCAGATCAGCGCCCCCAATGCCGGCAACAGCGCCAGCAACGGCGGCACGATGCGCAGCGCCATGTGCGCCGCGATGCGCTCGCGCATCGCGAACGGCTGGGCGATCTGCATGTAATAGTCCGCGCGCCGCTCGCCATACACGCGCCAACGCTCGCCCCGATGGGTGATGGAGCCATAGCCCGCCAGCGACTGCCGCGGCAAGGCCTGCGACGGCTCCGACACATACGCCACGCGGCCGGCGGCGTCCCACACCTGCACCAGCACCGCGTCGTCCAGGTCCGCGTCCTTGGGCACCTGGACGCCGTCGCCCAAGTGGGGCGGCAAGGCCCACGCCACCTCGCGCAGGCGCAGGTCCGACTGTTCGTCGGCTTCGTGATTGGCCCGCTGGAACAACAGCAGGCCCGCGACCAGCGTGCAGCAGAGGGTGCCGAACAACAGTCCGGCCAACAAACGCGCGCGGATCGACTTCATGTCAGGCTGGCCAGCTTGTAGCCGACGCCGCGCACATTCTTGATAAACTCGCTGCCCAGCTTCTTGCGCAGGTGATGGATGTAGACGTCGATGGTATTGCTCTCGATTTCCTCGCCCCAGCCGTAGATCTTCTCTTCCAGCTGGGCCTTGGACACCACGCTGCCCGGCACATCGAGCAGCGCGCGCAGCAAGGCGAATTCGCGCGACGACAGGTGCAGCGCCACGCCGTTGAACGTGGCCTCGTGCGCCGCCAGGTTGACGCTCAAGGCGCCATGCGTCACCAGCGAATGGTGATGGCCGCCGCGCCGGCGCAACACCGCGCGGATACGGGCCAGCAGTTCATCGAGGTCGAAGGGCTTGACCAGATAGTCGTCGGCGCCCGCATCGAGGCCCTCGACCCGCGAGGCGGTGGCGTCGCGCGCCGTGACGATCAGCACCGGCGTCTGGCCGCCCTGCGCGCGCAGGCGGCGCAGCACGTCCATGCCCTGCCGCCCGGGCAGGCCCAGGTCCAGTATCAGCAGGTCGTAGATATCCTGGCGCATCGACAGCTCGGCCGCCACGCCATCCCGCACCCAGTCGACCGCATACCGCTCGCCGCGCAGGGCCTCCAGCATGCTCTCGCCGATCATCGGGTCGTCTTCTATCAACAGCAGTCGCATGGTCGCTCAGGGTGTGGCCACGATGACCGTGAAGTGTTTATCGACCACGGTCGGCAGGTACACGGCGCCGCCGTCGTGGTCCATGGCCATGGTGCGCGCGCCCTTCTCGGTGCGCAGCGTTGCCGCCTTCGCATAATGGTCGGCGTCGTCCTGATGGATCATGCTCAGCGTGCCGTCGCCGTTGGATGAGAACACAGTGGCGCTGGCGGCGTCGAACACCACCGCGTCGGATCCCTTGCCGATGGCGGCGCGCGCCACGGCCTTGCCGCTGGCGGCGTCGGTCACGGCCAGCACGCCGTTCTGGCAGGCCGAGAACAGGCGACGGTGCGCGGCGTCCAGCGCCAGGCCGGTGGGTTCCTCGCAGCCGGCCAGCGGCCAGCGCGCGACCTGGCGGTCGGTGGCGATGTCGATCACCGCAATTTCAGCCTTGTCCTCGATGTTGACGTAAATGCGCTTGCCATCGGTGACCGCGAACTCCGGCTTGCCGCCCACCTCGATCGTGGCCTTGGGCGCCATGCTGGCGGCGTCGAACACCGAGACGTTGTTGGTCTTGCCGTTGAAGGTATAAAGCTTGCCGCTGCCTTCCTCGAACAGGATGGCGTCGGGATTTTGGCCGGCGACTTTCACTTCCTGGCGCGTCTGCAGCGTCGCCAGGTCGAACACGACGACGCTGTTGCCGCCGCCGCTGCTGGCGAAGCCCAGGTTCAGCTTCTGCGCGAACGCCACGCCGTGCGCGCGCTGCAACCCGCCGATCTGGCCGGCCACTTTGCCCGACGACAGATCGAGCACTTGCACACGGTCGCCACGCGTCACGAACAGGCGATGGCGCACCGGATCGACCTCCAGATAGTCCCAGCGGCCCGCCTGGTCCAGCGTCCAGGTCTGGCGCACCGCGTAGTCGGCCGCGTGGGCCGCCGGCAAGGCCGCCGCCAGCAGCAGGCCGAGGGACAGCATCGTGCCCGATATCGTCGTTTTCATCGCATTTTCGCAAAAGTGAGTGAGGACCGCAGTGTATTCGGTCCTTCATTAAACGACTATTAACGTCGCCCGCCCCTCAGAACCAGATCCGGTGAAAGACCCTGTCCTTGTCGACCAACAGGTGCTTGAGGCCTCCCAGCACATGCAGCACGATCAGCGCCGTCATGATAACCGCAAGGCCGGAGTGTACATCGAAGAACTGCTCGGCCACGTCATGGTCGGGCGTGAACCAGGCGGGGAAAGCGGCGCCGAACAGCGCCACGCCACGCTTGGTATGGGCCGCGCCGAGAAAACCGATCACCGGCATGGCGAACATGCAGGCATACAGCAGCCATTGGGTCAGGCTGGAGACGGTTCTCTGCCAACCGGGCACGCCGGCCGGCAGCGGCGCCGGCTTGTGCGTGAGCCGCCAGCACAGCCGGATCAGCAGCAAGGCAAACAGCACCAGGCCGAACGACTTGTGCTGGTCGAAGTACCAGCCGCTTCCCGGTTCGTCTTCGATGGCCATCATGTACCAGCCCACGCCCAGCAGCCCGACGATCAAGGCTGCGGACAGCCAGTGCAGCCAGACCGCAAGCCGCCCGTATCGCCACTCATTCATTCGATCGTTCATTTGATTTTCCTTTCCGTTTAACGAGCTCGAACCACGCCACGCTCAGCGCGGCGACCAAAACCGACAACGCCAGCGGCGCCGCGCCAGGTATCGCGAAGGCAAACAGCTGCCGAACCGGCGCCGCCGCCAGCACCAGCGCCAGCAACAACAACGTCGACACGGCGATCCAGGCGAAGGACCGGTTCGGCACCGCGCGCCGTCCCTGCGCGGAAGGCGTCCAGCTGCGGTTGGCGTGGATCAGCCCAAGATTGGCCAGGATCAGCGCGAGGAAGGTCGTGGTGCGGACGCTCGCCTCGGACTGCCCCGACCAGGCGGCCAGCACATGGTGGCCGATCAGGATCAGCAACAGTCCGCCCCCCTGCAGCAGGCCGCGCACCAGGATTTCGCGGTCGAACAGATGCTGGTCCGGGCTGCGCGGTTTGGCCGCCATCGCGCCAGCCTCGATCGGCTCCGCTTCGAACACGATGGAACAGGCGGGATCGATCACCAGTTGCAGGAACAGGATGTGCACCGGCATCAGCAGGATCGGCCATCCCAGCAGCACCGGCAGGATCGACAAGCCCACGATGGGCACGTGCACCGCGACGATGAACACGATCGCCTTGCGCAGGTTGGCGAACAGGCGCCGGCCGTGGCGCACCGCCAGCAGCAGCGACGAAAAGTCATCCTTGAGCAGCACCAGCGCCGCCGCCTCGCGCGCGACGTCGCTGCCGCGCGCGCCCATGGCCACGCCGATGCTGGCCGCCTTCAGCGCCGGCGCGTCGTTGACGCCGTCGCCGGTCATGGCGACGATGTCGCCCCGGCCGCGGAAAGCCTGCACCAGCCGCAGTTTCTGCTCCGGCGAGATCCGGCAGAACACCCCGGTGGCGGGCAGCCGCGCCCGCAGCGCCGCGTCGTCCAGCGCGCCCAGCTCCTCGCCGGACAACAGCCCGACGCCCGGGCCGGCGATGCCCGCCTGCCGCGCGATCGCCAGCGCCGTGGCGGGATGGTCGCCGGTGATCATCACCACGCGCATGCCCGCCGCCTGGCATTCCGCCACCGCCTGCGGCACTTCCGGGCGCACCGGGTCCTCCAGCGCCACCAGGCCGAGAAACACGAAATCGAAATCATGCTGGTTGTCCGGCAGGCGCACCGCCGGGAAGCTGGCGCTGGCGACGGCGATCACGCGCAGGCCGCTGTCCGCCATCGCCGCCACCTGCACCGCGATGGCGGCGGCGCGCTCCGGCGCCATGTGGCACAGGTCGACGATGGCCTCCGACGCGCCCTTGGCGGCGACCAGGTAGGCCGAGTGGTCCGGCGAGCGCCACACCCGCGACATCGCCAGCATCTGGCGCGACAAGGGATAGTCGTCGATCAGCGTCCAGTCGGCATGCAGGTGTTCGGTGTTGGCCAGCAGGCGCGCGCCGGCCTCGCCGATGGCCGACTCCATCGGATCGAAGGCGCGCCGATGGCTGGCCAGCACCGCGTATTCGAGCAGGCCGTGCAGCTCTTCCTGCAGGGCCTCCGGGTTGGCGGCATCGCAGGCGTAGCCGCCCTGCTCCGACCACAGTTGCGCGACCCGCATGCGGTTGACGGTCAGCGTGCCGGTCTTGTCGACGCACAGCACGCTGGTCGCGCCCAGCAGCTCGATGGCCGGGATGCTGCGCGCCAGCACCTGCTCGCGCCCCAGCCGCCGCGCGCCCAGGCCCAGGAACAGCGTCAGGATGACCGGCAACTCCTCCGGCAGGATCGCCATGGCCAGCGTCAGCCCGGCCAGCAAGCCTTGCAGCCAGTCGCCGCGCAGCCACCAGTGGGCGAACGCCAGGCCGGCGGCCAGGCACAAGCCGGCCACGGCGACCGTCTTGACCACGCGTCCGGTCTCCATTTGAATCGGCGTCAGTTCGCCGCCCAGCGTCGCCAGCGACACGCCGATGCGGCCCAGCGCGCTGCGCGGCCCGGTCGCCACCACCACGCCGCTGGCCGTTCCCTGCGTCACCAGGGTGCCGGAGTAGACCCGGCTTTCGGCCTTGCCGGCGCCTTCCGCCACCGCGTGCTTGGTGACCGGCACCGATTCGCCGGTGAGCATCGATTCGTCCACCGTCAGGTTGGAGGCGGCCGTCAGTTCCATGTCGGCCGGCACGCGGTCGCCCTCGGCCAGCAGCACCAGGTCGCCGGCCACCAGCTCGCGACCGGCGATGCGCTCCTGCCGGCCGTCCCGCACCACCAGCGCGCGCGGGCAGGACAGATCCCGCAAGGCTTCCAGCGAGCGTTCGGTGCGCCGCTGCTGGAAAAACGTCATGCCGATGACCACCAGCACGAAGCCCAGCAGCATGAACGCCTCGCCCCGGTCGCCGATGGCCAGGTAGATGCCGCCACAGGCCACCAGCAGCAGAAACATCGGCTCGGACACCACATCGACCAGCAGCCGCCACGCCCCCAGCGGGCGCGACGCCGGCAGCTCGTTCGGCCCCTCGTCCCGCAGCCTGGCCGCCGCCTCCAGGGCGGTCAGCCCTTCCAGATCCTGCCGCTCGTCCATGCAATCGTCCCCGTTCCGCGATGGATCGAGCGTAGCACACCGGTGGCGTCCCCCGGCCCGCTTCCGCCGGCTTTGCCCCCCCACCCCCCCCCCCGCCCCCCGGCCCCCCCCCCCCCCCCCGCCGGGCGCCTTGCCCGGCGCCGCCTCCAGCGTCACGGCCGGATGGTCGTCTGGAGACTTGATCCGTATCATAAAAATTCCTGCTCGCAATCACCATAATGATTGGATCAGGTCGCTTTTCCGCCGTCAGCCGCCATACAGGACGTCCATGCACCGTATCCATACCGTTCGGAATATCTTGCTGTTCATTGTCGCGGCGCTGGTCCTGCCCGGTTTTCTGATCGGGCTGGTCTGGTCGCTGCAAGCGTTCGACGCCAGCCGCGCGCGCAGCGACACCCAAACCCTGCAGACAGCGCGCGACTTGTTGCTCGATATGGACAGCGAATTCCACGCGCTCGGCGCCGTGGCCGGCACGCTGACCACCTCGCCGGCCCTGCTCAACGCCGACCTGGCCGCGTTCCAGCAACAGGCCGAAGCGGCCAGGCGCTACAGCAAGGCCACCAACTTCGTGCTCACCGATATCCACGGACAGCAACTGGTCAACACCCTCAAGCCGTTCGGCACGCCGCTGCCGCGGCACGGCAATCCCGCCCTGATCGCCAGGGTCGCGGCCAGCGGGCGCATGGAGGTGTCCAACCTGTATGTCGGCGCCGTCTCCGGCGCCGGCGTCATGAGCATCTGCATCCCGGTGCGGATCCGCGGCAAGCTCGCCTACTTCCTCGACGTCGGCGTCGCCGCCAGCGAGTTCGCGCCGCTGCTGGCCAGCCGCAAGCTGCCGGCCGACTGGATCGTCGCCCTGATCGACGGCGACGGCACCATCGTCGCGCGCACCCGTTCGCCCGGTCAGTATGTGGGCAAGAAGGCCCAGGCCGACCTGCGGCAGCTGATCCCCGCCACCCAGCAGGGGCATCTGCGCACCACCACGCTCGAAGGCATCCCGGTCTACACGACCTACGTGCGCTCGCCCGCCAACGGCTGGGCGGTCGCCATCGGCATCCCGAGCGCCAGCGTCGACAGCGAACTGTGGCACTCGCTGGCGTTCGACCTGGGCGCCAGCGGGCTGCTGCTGCTGGTCGGCATCGTGCTGGCCGCGCTCGCCAGTGCCCACATCCGGCGGGCCATGGCCCAGCTGGTCGAGATGTCGGCCGCGCTGGGCAGCGGCGCGGAGCTGCCGCCGCACCGCATCAAGCTGCGCGAGGCGCACCAGGTCGCCGCGACGCTGACCGAGACGGCGGTGCGCCTGCGGCGCAGCGAGGCGGCCCGGCAAGAGGCGCAGGCCAGGATCACGCTCAGCAATATCGAGCTGGAACAGCGGGTGCGGGACCGTACCGACGCCCTGCAACAATCGCGCCACATGATGGCGTCCATCCTTGAGCACATGCCGGCCGCGATCTTCGTCAAGCGCGCGGACGACCTGAGCTACGAGATGGTCAACCAGGCCGCCGAGCAACTGTATGGCAAGCCGCGCGACGCCTTCATCGGCCGGAGCGACCTGGAACTGTTCCCGGAGGCCGAGGCGCAGGCGCGCACCGCGTCCGACCGCCAGGTGATCGCCTCGCGCCAGATCCTCGACCTGGCCGCCGAAGCCGTGCTGGCCCCGGACGGCCAGACCCGCTATCTGCACACCAAGAAGATGGTGCTGCTCGACGGCGCCGGACGGCCGTCCCACCTGCTCGGCATCTCGCTCGACGTCACCGACAGCCTGCTGGCGGCCGAGCAGCTGCACATCGCCGCGGTCGCCTTCGATTCGCAGGAGCCGATGATGATCACCGATGCCCAGAGCACCATCCTGCGCATCAACTCCGCCTTCACGGCCAGCACCGGCTACACGCAGGAGGAAATCCTCGGCCGCACGCCGCGCGTGCTCAAGTCCGGCCGCCACGACCAGGCCTTCTACGCCGCCATGTGGGACAGCATCATCCACCGGGGCTCCTGGCAGGGCGAGTGCTGGGACCGCCGCAAGAATGGCGAGATCTACCCGACCTGGACCATCATCAGCGCCATCCGCGACCCGCAGGGCGCGATCCGCCACTACGTGTGCACGCAAAGCGACATCAGCGCCCGCAAGCAGGCCGAGGAGGAAATCCGCCAGCTGGCCTTCTACGATCCGCTGACCAGGCTGCCCAACCGCCGCCTGCTGGTGGACCGCCTGCGCCACGCCATCGACAGCAGCGCCCGCACCGGGCTGATCGGCGCGCTGATGTTCATCGACCTGGACAACTTCAAGATGCTCAACGACACGCTGGGCCACGACCAGGGCGACGTGCTGCTGCGCCAGGTGGCGCAACGGCTGCCGGCCTGCGTGCGCAGCGTCGACACCGTGGCCCGGCTCGGCGGCGACGAGTTCGTCATCATGCTCGAAGGCCTGAGCGCGGACGTGGCAGAGGCCGCCCGCAAGGCCCAGGCCATCGGCGACGCGGTGCTGGCGGCCCTGAACCAGCCGTACCAGCTGGCCGACCGCCCCTACCATTGCACGCCCAGCATAGGCGTGACGCTGATCTCGGACCACCAGCTGACGATGGACGACGTGCTGCGCCATGCCGACCTGGCCATGTACCAGGCCAAGGGCGCCGGCCGCAACACGCTGCGCTTCTTCGAGCCGCGGATGCAGCAGGCCGCCAACCTGCGCGCCGAGATCGAGCACGACCTGCAGCATGCGTTGGAGCACGGCGAATTCGAACTGTACTACCAGGCCCAGGTCGACGCGGCGGGACAGCTGATCGGCGCGGAGGCGCTGCTGCGCTGGCATCACCCGCGCAACGGGCTGGTGCTGCCCGACCAGTTCATCGAGCTGGCCGAGAGCACCGGCATCATCCTGCCGCTGGGGCAATGGGTGTTGCAGAGCGCTTGCGCGCAGCTGGCGTTGTGGGCGGCCGATCCCGCCCTCGGCGCGCTGACGCTGGCCGTCAATGTCAGCCCGCGCCAGTTCCGCCAGCCCGCCTTTGTCGCGCAGGTGCAGAAGGCGGTGGCCGACGCCGGCGCCAATCCGCACCGGCTCAAGCTGGAGCTGACCGAGAACCTGATGCTGGACGATTTCTCCAGCGTCGCCGACAAGATGCGTATTCTCAAGTCCATCGGCATCGGCTTCGCGCTGGACGACTTCGGTATCGGCTATTCCTCGCTGTCGTACCTGAAGCGGCTGCCGCTGGATCAGTTGAAGATCGACCGCACCTTCGCGCGCGATGTGCTGACCGACCCCAACGACGCCGCGATCGCCCGCATCATCGTCGTGCTGGGGCACACGCTGGGCCTGACCATCGTCGCCGAAGGGGTGGAAACGAACGACCAGCATGCCTTCCTGGCGGCCACCAACTGCAACGCCTTCCAGGGCTTCCTGTTCAGCCAGCCGCTGCCGGAGCGGGAATTCAGGTCGCTGGCCGCGCGGGCTTTCGCTTCCGGCGCAGGCTGATCGCCCTCGCCAGCGCGGCGATGCGCTCCGGCAGATCGGCCGCGGCGCTGTCGAGCGGCAGCGTGTTGCGGCGTTCGCCGGCGGTCAGCGGCTGGCGGGTGGCGTACTGATAGTCCAGCACGTCCGCGCCGGCGTCGGACGCGTCGGGCAGGCCCAGCGCCCGCAGCCGCAGCCGCTCGCGCATCAACGCATCGCCGGCCCGCAGATCGACAATGACGAGGGGCAGGCCCAACTCCCGCGCCAGCGCCTGGAACGGTTGCCGCTGCCGCCGCAGCAGATGGGCGGCGTCGACCACCACGTTCAGCCCGGCGGCGGCGATGGCGCGCGCCAGTTGCAGCAGGCGGGCGTAGGTCGCCTCGCTGGCGGCGTCGTCGTAGATGCCTTGCCCGCCGGGCGCGCCCATGCGCTCGGTGGCGGCCAGGCCGTGCAGGCGCTTGCGCTCGACGTCGGAGCGGATGCAGATGGCGCCCAGCGCGGCGGCCAGGCGGGAGGCGCAGTACGACTTGCCGCTGCCGGAGCAGCCGTGCATCAACACCATCGCGCCGCGCCGGGGCTGCACCTGCAGCGCCAACGCCAGATAGCGCCGCGCCGTCGCGCGCGCCACTGCGGCCGCGTCCGATGCGGTGGTGGCGGTGGCGGCCAACAGGTACACCTTGCAGCGCACCAGCGCGCGCATGGATTGATAGAAGGCCAGCAGCGCCAGTCCGGCATAGTCGTCGCTGGCGGCCAGGTAGCCTTGCAGCAGGCGCGCGGCCAGGTCGTCGCGGCCGTGAAAGCGCAGGTCCATGACCAGGAAAGCCAGGTCGCTGACGACGTCGATCCAGCGCAGCTCGTCATTGAACTCGACGCCGTCGAACACTTCCACCCGCCCTTCCCAGCTGAGGATATTGCCGCTGTGCAGATCGCCGTGGCATTCGCGGACACAGCCGGCGGCGCGGCGCTGCGCGAAGCGTTGCGGCGCGGCCATCTGCGCGGCGTGCCAGCGCGCCAGCCGGGCCAGCTGGGCGCGCTCCGTGCGGCCGGTGAGCAGGCCGCCGACCGTGGCCAGGTCGCCGCGCCCGAGCTGGGCGATGGCCTGCGCGCTCCCCCACGGCGCATCCGGCGCGACGCGCTCGGCGCCGGCGTGGAATTGCGCCAGCTGCAGCGCCAGCGCGTCGATCTCGCCGGCCTCCAGCAGCCCGGCGTGCAGGCGCACGCTCCACAAGGCCTGCTGCGGGAAGGTCCGCATCCGCACCGCGTATTCGAGCGCGGGGCCGTCGCCGTCCAGCTCCGGCTGCCCGGCGCTGCCGGTGACTTCGCTCACGCCCAGGTACAGTCCGGGCGCCAGACGCCGGTTCAGGCGCAGCTCTTCCCCGCAGCAATGCCGGCGCGCGGCCAGCGTGGAATAATCCAGCACGTCGAAGCGCAGCGCCTTCTTGAACTTGTAGGCCAAATCATCCAGCACGTAGACCCACGAGATATGCGTCTCGAAACGCTGGAAGCGGCGCCCCTCGCGTTCCCATCGCGCCTCCAGTCCCCGCAGCAGCGCCAGTTGGTGCTCCAGATCGGGCTCGGCGCCGGCCGCCAGGAATGACGAGGGATGACGCATGGGGCGGATCGGCCTCAGCCCGGTTTGCCGTCGGCGCGCGGGCTGGTCAGGTATGGCGCGTAGACATAGACGTACAAGCCGAAGGCGGTGGTCCAGCAAACGGCGCTCAGCAACAGCAAGGCAGGCCCGCCGTCCCAGCCCAGCGCCGACAGCACGCGCGACAAGGCGCTGAACTGGATCAGGCCGAAGATCGCGGTCTCGAACTTGCCGGCGCGCAGAGGGCGGCCCGTGTGGCCGAGCGTGGTGCGGGTCATCATGCCCAGGATCAGGCCGGCCATCGAGCCCACCGTCAGCGCATGGAAGCCGGCGCTGGCGCTGACGATCTGCCAGCGCGACAGCGACAGCAGCACCAGCCCGGCCGCGATCCACGCGTACGACAGGTGCATGATCCACAGCAGCGGCACGGCGCCGGTGCGCAGCGCCTGCCAGCGCCACAGGCGCAGCAGCACCAGCACGGCGGCAGCCACGCCGATCGGGGCGACCAGCCAGGCCGGCGCCATGGCGACCCAGCTCACCGAGAACGCCACCACCAGGCCCAGCGACCACTTGTCCAGCCTGGGCTGCACCTGCGGGTTGGTGCCGGGCGCGCCGTTGCGGGTGAACATGGGGATGATGCGGGTGCCGATGGCGGCCTCCATCAGCACGATCACCAGCACGGCGGCCTGCACCGGCGGAATCGGGCTGGCCGCGATCCAGCCCAGCGTGATCGCGTGGAACACGCCGTTGGCCAGCGCCATCAGGCCGAGCAAGCCGACCAGGAAATAGTTGCGGCGGTTGCCGGCCTTCTGCATCACGCGCCACAGCGGCCAGGCGGCCGCCGGCAGGAACAGCCAGTCGACCAGCGCGCCGGCCAGCGGCGGCGCCAGCAGCATCGCCAGGCGGCCCAGCAGCCACAAGGCCACCAGCGCCGCCAGCTTGCCGCGCACCGGCGTCCAGAAGCCGGTCCAGTTGAACGCTGCCGTGTACAGGAAGCCGACCACCGCCGCCGCCGCCATGCCGAACACCATCTCGTGCATGTGCCAGGCGAAGCCGACATGCAGCCAGCCGCCGGCATCGGCCGGCAACCAGCCCAGGTAGCGCAGCATCCACAGGGGAATGGCCAGCGCGGCGAACGCCGCCGCCACCAGGTAGAACGGGCGGAAGCCCAGCCGCCATATGGGATGGCTGTCCCAGGCCGCGGCCTGGCCGGCGGGTTCTTCGATATGCAGCAAGCTCATGATCTATGTCCTAAAAGAGTACGCCACCATTGTCTGCCCGGCGTGGCGGCCGGTGAAGGCTGGCGCCGGATTCGCATAACCTGGATCAAGAAATTCCGAATTGCCCGGCCATTTCGCGTCTCCGCGCTCGACCGCCGCCGCCGTTTCGCTTAGGCTATCCGCATGGCTCCAAATCAACCTCAACTTCAAAGGAATGCTATGCAAACAGATCTTCTCATCGAAGGCATGGACGACGAAGGCTCGGCCGACAACGTCGCCAAACTGCTGAGCGACATCGCCGGCGTCAGCGACGTGCGCGTCTCCCTGCTCGACCGCCGCGCCCGCGTCCGGATCGACGAATCGCTGACCTCGCCCCACCTGCTGACGCGCAAGCTCACGCAAGCGGGCTATCCGGCCGGCGCCGAAGCCATCGCCGCGCCGGCCGCCGCCGGTGGTTGCTGCGGCGGCTGCTGCGGCGGCTGAGCGGTGGTTAAGCGCTGCCCTGCATCCGATGTTCGACCGCGTACACGGCGGCCTGGACTCGGCTGCTCAGCTTGAGTTTCTTCAGCACGTTCTGCACATGGATCTTGACCGTGCTTTCGGCCAGGTCCAGTGCGCGCGCGATGCCCTTGTTGCTTTCGCCGCGCGCCAGACACTCGAGGATTTCCCGTTCGCGCGGCGTCAGCTTGTCCAGCTCGGACGCCACCGGCGCCGCCGCGCCCGCCGTCAGCTGCGCCACCAGCTTGGCCGTCATCGACTCGGCCAACACGGTCTCGCCGGCCGCCGCGCGGCGGATCGCCCGGCTCAGGAAATCGGTGTCGATATTCTTCAACAGATAACCGCTGGCGCCGGCCTTCAGCGCCACGCTCAGGTCTTCCGCGTCCTCCGACACGGTCAGCATGACGACCGCGCTGTCCGGGCAATCCTGGCGCAGTTGCTCCAGCGTTTCCAGGCCCGACATGCCGGGCATGTTCAGGTCCAGCAGGATCACCTGCGGCTTGAGCTGCTGCGCCCGCTTGACGCCCTCGAAACCATCGGCCGCCTCGCCCACCACCGCGAACTCCGGGTTGCGTTGCAGCAGGGAGCGTATGCCGCTGCGAAACAGTGTGTGGTCGTCTATCAGCAGCACGCTGATCGTGCTTGTATCGTTGTCCATCGGCTCCAGCCTTTCTTGTTAGTGTTAAGCCGCGCGGCGCTGGGCGCGCGGCAGTCGCAGCAGCACTTCGGTGCCGGCGCCCGGCGCCGACTTCAATTGCAGCTGCGCGTCGATGCGTTGTGCGCGTTCGCGCATGATGTTGAGGCCGACATGGGCCTCGCCCAGCGATTCCAGCGCGGCCGGATCGAAGCCGTGGCCGTTGTCGCGGATGCTGAGGGTGAAATCCTGCTCGTCCTTCAGGCGCAGCCAGACCTGCGTGGCCGAGGCGTGCTTGCGCACGTTCGACAGCGCCTCCTGCACGATGAACAGCAACTGCAGCTGGTGCTCGCGCGGGAACGGCGCGCCGTCCGAGTCGGCCTCGAAATCGACCGCGATGCCGCTCTGGCGCCGGAACTTGTCGACCACCGTCTCCAGCGACGACACCAGGTTGCCCTCCTGTAGCCGGGTGCGGAAGTTGTGCAGCAGCTCGCGCACATCCTGGTAGCTTTCCTCCACGCCGGCGCGCAGGGCCGGCACGATGCTCTCGACCTCGTCGAGCCGCTGCCGCTGCAGCGACTGCTCCAGCATCTGCACCTGCAGGTTCAGGAAGTTCAAGCCCTGGGCGATGCTGTCGTGCAGGCCTTGGGCGACCAGGTTGCGCTCCTCGGACACGGCCAGCTCGCGGTCGCGCCCTTGCAGGCGCAGGTTCTCGATCGCCGTGCCCAGCAGCTGGCCCAGCGTCTCCAGCAGCGCCGTCTGCGCCGCGCTGAACACGGTCGGCGTGCGGAAGTGCAGGTTGAAGAAGCCCAGGTACTGGCGCTGCGCGAAGATATGGAAGATCGAGATCGTCGCGAAGCCTTCGCGGTGGCATTTGAGCGTGTGGCGGTCGTCCTTGCGGCGCAGGTCGTGGATCACGGCCAGCTTGCTGACCACCGCCTCGCCGCACAGGCACTCGCCCACCTTCAGGCAGCGTTCGCTCTCGACCAGCTCCTCCGAGATGCCCTGGTGCACCAGCATGTGCAGGTTGCCGCGGTTCGGATCGAGGATCCGCACCGAGCCGCCGTCGGCGCTGAAGTAATCGCTGATGCGCTGCAGGAAGCCCTTGCACATCGCCTCGGCCGACTGCGTCTGCTGCAGGAAGGAGGCGCTGTCGTACAGCAGCGCCAGTTCGCGGTTCTGGTGCTCCAGCTCGGCCGTCTTGAGCTGCACCCGGCGTTCCAGGTTGCTGTAGGAATCCTGCAGCTTGTCGGCCATCTGGTTGAAGCCGTGGGCCAGCATGCCGAACTCGTCGTTGCTGTCGACCGGCAGCCGCACGCTGAAGTCCTGTTCGCGCATGCGCTCGATGCCGCCCTGCAGCCGCGTCACCGGCGCGACGATCATGTCGAACAACAGGTAGATGATGCTGATCGTGCCGAGCAAGGCCAGCGCCAGCAGCAGCAATTGCGAGGCGCGCAGCCAGAAGGTGCGGCTCTCGCTGTCGCGCTCGATGCGCTGCACCAGCAGGTCGACGCGCTCGACAAAGCGCTCGGTGCGCTGCTGGACCAGGCTTTTCTCCGCCGGGTCGAGCCCGCCGGCCGCCACCGCGTTGCGCACCTGCGACGACAATTCAAGCCGCCACTGCTGCTGCACCTCGGCGAACACGGTGCGGATCGACGCCGTCGGCGGCAGGAACAGCGGGCGCTGCGGATCGCCGCGGCGCAGCAGGTCCAGCGTGCGCTCCATGCGGCCCAGCTGCTCGCTGACCGCCTGGCGGCCGGCCGGCGCGTCCATCTGCGTGGTCAGCAGGGCCAGCCGGTAGCTATCCATGCGCAAGCTGCCGGCCACGTTGATGGCGGCCGCGCTGCCCTCCAGCTGCCAGGACAGCAGCAGCGTCGAGCCGATCACGGTCAGCGCGATCGCCAGAAAACTCAGCAGCAGGCCGACGATGCGGGTCGACAGTTTTTGCCAGCCGGCGAACAACGCCGGCTTCAGCATGGCGCTCGGCGCCGGCGGGCGGTGGCTACACTAGACATGGCTTTCTCCGATAATCTCAACAGCAATGACGCGAGTATACACGCCCCTAGCCGCCGGTTTGCGACATGAAACGCACGATCTTCTCCGGCTGGCGGCCGAAGTCGTGCTGTTCGGGCTTGAGTTCGATGGCATCGCGGATCGCCTGTTCCAGCTCGGCGTCGCTGGCGCCGCCTCGCAGCAAGGGCGCCAGCGGATATTGCTGTTCCTGGCCCAGGCACAGGTACAAGGTGCCGTCCACCGCCAGCCGCACGCGGTTGCAGGTGGCGCAGAAGTGCTGCGACAGCGGCGTGATGAAGCCGATGCTGGCGCTGCCGTCGGCCGTGGCCCAGTAGCGCGCCGGTCCGCCGCCCAGCTCCAGCGCCTGCGGCACCAGGCCGAACTTCTCGGCCAGGCGCTGCTGCACCGGCGCCAGGTTCAGGTAGGCGGTGTTGCGGCCGGTCTCGCCCATCGGCATGACCTCGATCAGGCGCAGCACGAACTGCTCTTCGATGCAGAACGCGGCCATGGCGTCGATCTCGGCATCGTTGACGCCGCGCATGGCGACCATGTTGATCTTGATCGGCGCCAGGCCGGCGGCCTTGGCGGCCTGCAGGCCGTCCAGCACCGACGGCAGGCAGTCGCGCCCGGTGATGCCGGCCATGCATTCGCGGTCCAGGGTGTCGAGGCTGACGTTGACGCGGGTGATGCCGGAGGCGGCCAGCGCCTCGGCGTGGCGCGCCAGGCGGGTGCCGTTGGTGGACAATGACAGGTCGCGCACGCCGTCCAGGCTGGACAGGCGGCTGGCCAGTTGCGGCAGGTTGCGGCGGGTCAGCGGCTCGCCGCCGGTGAGGCGCACGCGCGAGGTGCCCAGCCGGGCGAAGGCCGCCACGACCCGCTCGATCTCGTCGAAGGTGAGCCAGTCGGGAGGGTCCTCGTAGCCCTTGTAATCCTTGGGCATGCAGTAGGTGCAGCGCAGATCGCAACGATCGGTGACCGAGACCCTCAGATAGTCGATCGATCGACCAAACCTGTCGCTTAACATCGCCGCTCTCCTGTGATAGATGGTGTGATGTCATTGTAGCGGCAGGGCCGCGTCCTGCCACTGCGCATGACGGCTTAGCGGCCCTAGTCCTAAGTGACTAGGACCGCGTCAGGGAAGTCCTACTGCACCAGCGGCGACTGCGCGCCCTCGAGCTCGACGCCGGCGATGTCGGCCCGGCCCACCAGGATGTGCAGGTACTGGTGCAAGGCGCGCTGCCACGACTGGCGGCGCAGCTCGTCGGCGATCTGGGCGTGGACGGCCGAGAATGGCACCACCTCGCCCTCCACCCGGCGCCGGGCCTGCACGATGTGCAGGCCGAAGCGGGTTTCCAGCAGCCGTCCAGCCAGCTCGCCCGGTTGCAACCTGAACAGCAGTTCGTCGAACTCCGGCACGCACTGGCCGCGCGCCAGCTGGCCCAGGCTGCCGCCGACCGCGCCCGACGGGCAGTTCGAGTACTGGCGCGCCAGTTCCTCGAAGCGCTCGGGGCGGGCCTGCAGCTCGGCCAGGATCAGCTCGGCCGTCTGGCGCAGCAGCTCCAGCGGCGCGGCCGGGGTCACCTGGAACAGGATGTGGCGCGCCTCGACCAGGTCGCCGCTGCGGAAGCGCTGCGGCTGACTGAGGTAGTAGCGCAGGCAGCTGTCCTCGTCCGTTTCCGGCACCGTGACTTCCTGCGCGAACAGGGCCTCGATGCGCTGGTCGTCGTCCTCGCCGGCGATGCCCAGCCGGTCCGCTTCCTGCAACAGCACGGTGCGCAGCACCACTTCGTGCACCGCCTGGCGCAGCGGGTTGTCCGCCTGCGCCTGGTGCGGCAGTTCCGCCTCGATGGCGCTGTCGTCGATGTCGACGCCGTTGACTGCGATACCCATGATTCTCTCCTTAGCGTGGACGCACCAGTTGATAGGCGCGGCTCAGGTAGGTGATGGCGCCGAAGCCGCTCCACACGTGCACCAGGCGGGTGAACGGGAAGATGGCGAACAGCGACATGCCCATGAACAGGTGCAGCTTGAACACCAGCGGCGCCTCCTCGATGAAGCCGGCGGCGTCGCCGCGCAGCGTGACCACGTGCTGGGCCCAGGTCATCAGCAGCACCATCATGTGGCCGTCCATGTGCGAGGCCGAGGCGAAGATCGAGGACAGGCCCAGCAGCAGCGTGGCCAGCAGCCAGCACAGCACCAGCTTGTCCTTGAAGGTGCTGCGGGCACGGACGCGCTCGTTGCTCAGGCGGCGCGCGATCAACATCAGCAGGCCGACCAGGCACAGCGAGCCCATCACGCCGCCGGCCACCATCGCCACCAGCTGCTTGGCGCCGTGGGTGACGCCCAGCGTGTCCCACACCCACACCGGGGTCAGCAGGCCGGCCATGTGGCCGAAGAACAGGCCCAGCACGCCGATGTGGAACAGCGGGCTGCCCAGCCGCAGCATGCCGTTGTTGAGCGTCTGGCTGGACTCGGACTTCCAGCTGTACTGCTCGCGGTCGAAGCGGATCAGGCTGCCGACCAGGAAAATCGCCAGCGCGATGTAGGGATAGATGCCGAATAAAAATTGATGTACGTAGTTCATGGTGTGCTCCTCAATGACGCTGTGGCGCCGCCGCCTTCGGATAAAAATGGACCGGATGTGCGCCGCCGGCCAGCGTGGGCGCCAGCAGCGGTTCGATGCCGTCGGCGCCGGGGCCGAAGGTTTCCAGCGCCTCGTCCATGTCGCGCACCGGCGGTTCGGCCAGTTCCTCGGCCGCCACCGGCGACACGGTCTCCAGCAGCTCGAACAGGCCGGCGTACGGGCTGCCGTTGGCGCGCAGCTTGCGGCCGATGTAGGCCAGCACGTGGATGGCGTCGCCCAGCATGCGCTCGGCCTGCTCCTGCTCCAGCTGCGACAGGAACTCCAGGAACAGCGGCACGTAGTCCGGCAGGTCGTTGCCGACCATCTGCATGCCGTTCTTGCTGTATTCGGCCAGCAGGTCGACCATGGCCTGGCCGCGGTCGCGCGACTCGCCGTGGATGTGCTCGAACAAGTGCAGCGAGTGCGACGGGTTGCGGTCGAACGTCATCACATACTGTTGCTGCAGGTCGATCAGCGGGGTGCGCCGCAGGTGCTGCAGCAAGCCCTCCACCGCCGCGTGCCACCGCGGCAGCCTGTCCTGAAGGCGCTGCTCCAGCTCCGGCAGTTCGGCCAGCAGCTCCGGCTCCGGGTACAGCAGCAGGGCCGACAGCATGCTGTAGCCGAAAGCTCCGCTTTGGTCATGGTCAGACATCGAGGTTCTCCTTTTTCTTGCGCGATTTCGGCATCGACATGAAGATCTCCGAGCCGTGCTTGCGTTTGCCGAACAGGCTGGCGTCGCTGACGCCGTCCGAGCAGCCGTTGCCGAAGCTGAAGCCGCAGCTGCCCTTCTCGTTGAAGCTGTCCTCGGCCATTTCCTTGTGGCTGCTCGGGATCACGAAGCGGTCCTCGTAGTTGGCGATGGCCATGATGTGGTACATGTCCTCGACCATCTCCGGCTCCAGCCCGACCTGCTTGAGCACCTCCAGGTCCGGGCCCGGCCCGACGTGCTTGCTGCGCATGTAGGCGCGCATCGCAAGCATGCGGTCCAGCGCGCGGATCACCGGCTGCTGGTCGCCCGCGGTCAGCAGGTTGGCCAGGTATTGCACCGGGATGCGCAGGCTGGCGGTGTCCGGCAGGATGCCGTTCTTGCCCATGCGGCCCGATTCGGCGGCGGCCTGGATCGGCGACAGCGGCGGGATGTACCACACCATCGGCAGCGTGCGGTATTCCGGATGCAGCGGGAACGCCACCTTCCACTCCACCGCCATCTTGTACACCGGCGAACGCTTGGCCGATTCCAGCCACGAGTCCGGAATGCCCTGGCGGCGCGCCTCTTCGATCACGGCGGGATCGTGCGGATCGAGGAACAGGCCCAGCTGCGACGGATACAGGTCGCGCGGATCGGCCACCGAGGCCGCCTGCTCGATCTTGTCGGCGTCATACAGCAGCACGCCGAGGTAGCGGATGCGGCCGACGCAGGTTTCCGAGCACACGGTGGGCTGGCCCGCCTCGATGCGCGGGTAGCAGAAGGTGCACTTCTCGGCCTTGCCGGACGACCAGTTGTAGTAGATCTTCTTGTACGGGCAGCCGGAGATGCACATGCGCCAGCCACGGCACTTGTCCTGGTCGATCAGCACGATGCCATCGTCCTCGCGCTTGTACACCGATCCGGATGGGCACGAGGCGACGCAGGTCGGATTGAGGCAATGCTCGCACAGGCGCGGCAGGTACATCATGAAGGTGTTCTCGAAGGTGCCGTACATTTCCTTCTGCATGTTGTTGAACAGCGCGTCCTGGCTGCGCTGGGCGAATTCGCCGCCCAGGTCGTCCTCCCAGTTCGGGCCCCACTCGATCTTCTCCATCTTCTTGCCGGTCAGGACGGAGATCGGACGGGCGGTCGGCGGCGTCTCCGACAGCGGCGCGTTCTGCAGGCGCTCGTAGTCGTAGGTGAACGGCTCGTAGTACTCGTCGATCTGCGGCAGGTTCGGGTTGGCGAAAATCTGGGCCAGGATCTTCAGGCGGCTACCCTGGCGCGGCTCGATCTTGCCCGCGTCGGTGCGGCGCCAGCCGCCGTTCCACTTGTCCTGGTTTTCCCACTGCTTCGGATAGCCGATGCCGGGCTTGGTCTCGACGTTGTTGAACCAGGCGTACTCGACACCGTCACGGCTGGTCCACACGTTCTTGCATGTGACCGAGCAGGTGTGGCAGCCGATGCACTTGTCCAGGTTCAGCACCATGCCGATTTGTGCGCGAATTTTCATGCTTTGCTCCCTGTCTGTTCCTTCAACGGGCCTTCGAGCCAGTCGACCTTGTTCATCTTGCGCACCAACACGAATTCATCGCGGTTGGAGCCGACCGTGCCGTAGTAGTTGAAGCCCCACGACAGCTGCGCGTAGCCGCCGATCATGTGGGTCGGCTTGGTGACGGCGCGCGTCACCGAGTTGTGGATGCCGCCCCGCTTGCCCGACATCTCCGCGCCGGGCACGTTGATGATCTTTTCCTGTGCGTGGTACATCAGCGTCATCCCTTCCGGCACCCGCTGGCTGACGATGGCGCGGGCGGTCAGCGTACCGTTGACGTTGAACACCTCGATCCAGTCGTTGTCGACGATGCCGGCCGCCTTGGCGTCGGTCTCCGACAGCCACACGTGCGGACCGCCGCGCGACAGCGTGAGCATGCGCAGGTTGTCCGAGTAGGTGGAGTGGATACCCCACTTCTGGTGCGGCGTGATGAAGTTCAGCGCGATCTCCTTGTTGCCGTTCGGCTGGGCGCCCAGCATGGCCGCCGTGGTCTTGGTGTTGATCGCCGGCTTGTACACGCACAGCCCCTCGCCGAAATCGCGCATCCAGCGGTGATCCTGGTAGAACTGCTGGCGGCCCGTCAGCGTGCGCCAGGGGATCAGTTCGTGCACGTTGGTATAGCAGGCGTTGTAGCTGACTTCTTCCGACTCCAGGCCCGACCAGGTCGGCGAGGAGATGATCTTGCGCGGTTGGGCCTGCACGTCGCGGAAGCGGATGCTGTCGTGCTCGCGCGGCAGCGCCAGGTGGGTGTGGTCGCGTCCGGTGATCTTGGACAGCGCGTCCCAGGCCTTGACCGCCACGTGGCCGTTGGTCTCCGGCGCCAGCGACAGGATCATCTCGGCCGCGTCGATGGCGGTGTCCAGGCGCGGCTGGCCGTGGCCGACGCCGGGCTCGGTCACCGTGCGGTTGATGCCGCGCAGGACCTCGACCTCGTGGCCGGTCTTCCAGCTGATGCCCTTGCCGCCGTTGCCGATCTTCTCCAGCAGCGGGCCGATCGAGGTGAACTTCTGGTAAATCTTGGTGTAGTCGCGCTCGATCACGGTGAAGTTGGGCATGGTCTTGCCCGGAATCGGCTCGCACTCGCCGGCGCGCCAGTCCTTCGGATCGAACGGTTGGCCCAGTTCGCCCGGGGTATCGTGCATCAGCGGGGTCAGCACCAGATCCTGCTGGGTGCCGAGGTAGGCGCCGCCGATTTCCTCGAACTTCTTGGCGATGCCCTTGTAGATCTCCCAGTCCGACTTCGACTGCCACAGCGGCTGCACGGCCTCCGACAGCGGGTGGATGAAGGGGTGCATGTCGGACGTGTTCAGGTCGTCCTTCTCGTACCAGGTGGCGGTCGGCAGCACGATGTCGCCGTACAGGCAGGTGGTGGACATGCGGAAGTCCAGCACCACCAACAGGTCCAGCTTGCCTTCGGCGGCGGGACGCACCTTGACGTCGCGCGGCTTGATGCAGTGGTCCTCGTCGCTCATCAGCGCGTTCTGCGTGCCCAGCAAGTACTTCAGGAAGTACTCGTGGCCCTTGCCCGAACTGCCCAGGATGTTGGAGCGCCACACGAACATATTGCGCGGGAAGTTGGCTGGATTGTCCGGATCGTCGCAGGAGAATTCCAGTTTCTTGTCCTTGATCTGGCCGACCGCGTAGTCGACCGGGCTCATGCCTGCGGCGGCGGCGGCGCGGGTCACTTCCAGCGGGTTGGTCTGCAGCTGCGGCGCCGATGGCAGCCAGCCCAGGCGTTCGGCCTTGGCGTTGTAGTCCAGCAGCGTCATCGGTGCGACGTCGGGACCGGCGGTCGGCGAGGCGATTTCCTCGGTGTGCAGCTTTTCGTGGCGCCACTGGCTGGTGTGCGCGTAGAAGAACGAGGTGCCGTTCATCTGGCGCATCGGACGGTTCCAGTCCTGGGCGAACGCCAGCGGGGTCCAGCCGGTCTGCGGACGCAGCTTTTCCTGGCCCACGTAGTGCGCCCAACCGCCGCCCGATTGGCCGACGCAGCCGCACATCATCAGCATGTTGATGATGCCGCGATAGGTCATGTCCATGTGGTACCAGTGGTTCAGCGCGGCGCCGACGATGACCATGCTCTTGCCACGGGTCTGGTCGGCGTTCTCGGCGAACTGGCGGGCCACGGTGATCACATCGGCAGCCTTGACGCCGGTGTGCTTGACTTGCCAGGCCGGGGTGTAAGGCACGTCGTCCTCGTAGCTGGTGGCGACGTTGCCGCCGCCCAGGCCACGGTCGATGCCGTAGTTGGCCATCGTCAGGTCGAACACGGTGGTGACCAATGCGGTGCTGCCGTCGGCCAGCGTCAGGCGCTTGACCGGGACGTTGCGCATCAGCAGATCGCTGGCGTCCTTGCCGCCGAAGTAGGCGAAGCCGACCGGCAGGACCTCATCGCTGCAGCCGATCAGCGACAGCAGCGGATCGACCGGCGCGTTGTTGCCACCCTCTTTCATCTCCAGGTTCCACTTGCCGGACTCGCCCCAGCGGAAGCCGATCGAACCGGCAGGCGCCACGATGCGGCCGCTGGCCTCGTCGATGACCAGGGTTTTCCAGTCCGGGTTGTTGGTCTCGTCGAGGTTGTTAGCCAGGTGGGAGGCGCGCAGGAAGTATTCGGGCGCCAGCGTGCCGTTCTGTTCTTTCAACAGCACCAGCATCGGGAAGTCGGTGTACTGCTTGGCGTATTCCTTGAAGTAGGCCGACTGGTGCTCGGTGTGGTATTCCTTCAGGATCACGTGGCCCATGGCCATCGCCAGCGCGGCGTCGGTGCCCTGCTTGGGCGCCAGCCAGATGTCGCCGAACTTGGCCATCTCGCCGAAGTCGGACGACACCGCCACCGTCTTGGTGCCCTTGTAGCGCACCTCGGTGTAGAAATGGGCGTCGGGGGTGCGGGTCATCGGCACGTTCGAGCCCCAGACCATCAGGTAGGTCGAGTTGTACCAGTCGGCCGATTCCGGCACGTCGGTCTGCTCGCCCCACACCTGCGGGCTGGCTGGCGGCAAGTCGCAGTACCAGTCGTAGAAGCTCAGCGCCACGCCGCCGATCAGCGACAGGTAGCGTGTGCCGGCAGCGTAGCTGACCATGGACATGGCGGGAATCGGCGAGAAGCCGACGATGCGGTCCGGGCCGTATTTCTTGATCGTCAGCGCGTTGGCGGCGGCGATCATCTCGTTGCTTTCCTCCCAGGTGGCGCGCACGAAGCCGCCGAGGCCGCGCACCGACTTGTACAGCGCTGCGCGTTCAGGATTCTGGCTGATGTAGTCCCAGGCGGTGACCGGGTCCATGGTCTTGCGCGCTTCGCGCCACATTTCCATCAGGCGGCCACGCACCATCGGGTACTTGACCCGCTGGGCCGAATACACGTACCACGAATAGCTGGCGCCGCGTGGGCAGCCGCGCGGCTCGTGGTTGGGCAGGTCGGGACGGGTGCGCGGATAATCGGTTTGTTGCGTTTCCCAGGTGATCAGCCCGTTCTTCACATAGACTTTCCAGCTGCACGAGCCGGTACAGTTGACGCCGTGCGTGGAGCGCACGATTTTATCGTGCTGCCAACGTTGGCGATAGGCGTTTTCCCAGGTGCGATCCTCGTGCACGACGGCGCCGTGCCCGTCGGAAAAGGTCGATACCGTTTTATTGAAGAACTTCAGGCGATCCAGAAAGTGACTCATGCTGCCTCCTAACTTGCACCCGGCGGCAACCGGGCATGCGGTCGCATGCAACATGCATGGACTCGACGATGATTGCAGTCTAGGGAAGGCAACGCCTCGTGTGAATCGGCAAGAAGGTGGCTGCGGGGCGTGAGAAGGACTAGGGGGACTACGCCGAAGTGACTAGTTCGTCAAAAGCGGGAGCAGTTGCCGCCGGCGCAGGTGGCCAGCAATTCGTGGTAGCTGAGCAGGCGGCCTTGCTCCGCCTCGGCGGCGTTGTCGGCGTAGGCCAGCAGCGATGCGGACGCGCCCCGCTCGCGCCGGCCGTAGCGCGCGCCCGCCGCCGCCAGCCAGCGGCCGTCGGCCGCGCGCACGTAGACGCCGCGCACCATGCCCGGCTGCTCCATCGCGCCCAGCTGTGCAAACATGGCATCCAGACTACAGAAACGCAGCACCAGTCCGCTGTCGTAGCGGATCTGCCCTTCGATGGCGCGCGCCGCCGGCGCATCGCATTGCGCGGCGCGTGCCTGCACGAGTGGCCCGGTGTGCGGGCCATAATTCGTCAGCATCACGCCGGCCGCGCCGGCGGTCAACGCCAGCGCCAGCAGATACGCCGGGCGGTCGATCAAGCTCATCATCATTGTCCTTTCAACGCGGCCGCAGTGGGGGCCACGCTGTCATTATTCGCCGCCGCTGGTGCGCGCGTCCTTAACCTGGGTCATGGAATTTCGGCGCGGATCTAAGGCAAACTGACTACCTCGACTAGTCATTCATGGCAATGGGCAGCTGGACCGGCGCGGGTTATACATACAACCTGGATCACCGACCATTGAGGAACAGTATGAATATCGCCACATTTGAAGAATTGCTCGTCGCCGCCACCCTGCAGCCGGAGCCGCAGCGCCTGCTGCTGGCCTTTGCCGTCGCCGAGCCGGAACCGGACCTGCCGCCCGGCGCGCCGGCCCGCACGACGCTGGTGCCGGTCATGTGCGTGGACAAGCAGGTGGGCGAGCTCGACACGTTTGCCAATCTTGCCGAGGAAGCCAAGGGCATGGGCCAACCGTGGGACGTGCTGCTGATCACCACCCTGTCCGGCAAGCAGGGGCGCCTGCCCGCCCCGCAGCAAACCGACGCCGCGCTGAACAAGATGCTGGGCGCCATCCAGCAAGGCCAGATGGACCGCTTCCTGGCGTTCGACCGCAGCGGCGAGTTGATGAGCTACGCCTGACATGGCCAAGATCTTCCCGATACGTCCGGCCAAGCCCGAGCTGATCTGCTGGGGCTGCGACCGCTACTGCCCCGCCGACAACATGATCTGCGGGAACGGCTCGGACCGCACCCAGCATCCGGTGGAGCTGTTCGGCGAAGGCTGGGAGACCTTCGGCCTGAATGCGCAGGATGTGCAACCTGCTGACGAGCCAAAGCAACCACCTGCGGACAAGCCATAGCAACCCGCCGCTGAAAAGCAGCAGGTGGTCGCAAATTGCGGTCACTTCTCAAGGCTGAGTTCACAGGCTGGCACAACGCGCGACAGCCGCTCCGTTGCGGACCTCTGCCGGGACCGCGACGTCTGCATGGGGCATGTCAAAATCAGCGATGGTCTAACTCAGTCTACTCCGGGCCACCTACGTCTATTCCGGTCTAAAAGAACTAGTGGTACGTCGAGAACCGTCTAAAAAATCCACGGCGAGAGTCTAATTTAGTCCAGCTCTATGAGGCATAACACTAAAACAACCCAATTTTCAATTCATCGGTCCAATCTTTAGACACCTCTCGAAAGGACTGAACCATGGCATACGAACCGAAGCAACCGATATACCTGCCCGTCGCTGTTTTTTTGGACCTTGAATTCCACCTAATGGACACACGTCCTGGCGCCAAGCCGGAGACCTTTATTACGGAACTTGTGCAACGCTGGTTGGCGGTGGATAAAGAGCGGTTCGCACTACGCAGGAACGGCCAGCCAACGCGCGGTTTCCAGTGGAAGAATATATTCCTTCCCGACGGAACCAGTCTGCGAACCTGCCACAGCGATAACATTGAATTCGCCAAAGTGGTGGGTGACCATATCGTTTCCGACGATGGAACATTGTTGACGCCATCGTTGTTCGCCAACCGCCACGCGAAGGGACGCAACGCATGGCGCTTTGTGTGGCTGCGTTTTCCCGGCGATGATTATTGGATCCGCGCCGCCGAGTGCCGAGCACGCTTTGACAATCTGCAGCAACAGCGGTCTACCGGCCACACCACAACGTCCAAGATGGTCTAATCTGCCCAGGGCGACGGACTAATTCGGTCTACGAGTTTCCTGCGAAAGGCGAATTCAGTCTAAAAAATATGGCGCCTCATCGATTCTGGACTCCATTAGACCGAACTCGCCCCGTTTCGGACAAATTAGACTGAACGTGAAAAAGGAGCCCCCCTGCGGGGTCCAAGACATCCGGCTGAGCGAGCGATCGCGCTCAGGCAGCCATCGCGTCGCGCGCGTTCAGCGGGCAGACCAGCGGCAGGAACTGTTGGCGGCGTGGCGAGTAGGCCATCAGCGCGCCGCTCTGCAGGTCGAAGTACCAGCCGTGCAGCTTGAGCTTGCCCTCGTCCACGCGGCGCTTGAGCCACGGATAGGTCAGCAGGTTATCCAGCGACAGTAGGATGCTGGCTTGTTCGCAAGCGTGGTGCTGCTCGGCGCTGCTGTGATGGGCCAAATCGCGCCGCACACGTTCGGCGACCGGCTGGGCGATCCGCATCCATTGGCCGACGAAATCGGTCTCGCGCTGCGCCGGACGCGGCGCCAGCAAGGCGCGAATGCCGCCGCAGCCGGCGTGGCCCAGCACGATCACCCGCTCCACCTCCAGCTCGCACACGGCAAACTCGATCGCCGAACTGACACCGGCCGACGCCGTCGGCGTGCATGGCGGCACCAGGTTGGCGATATTGCGCACCACGAAAATGTCGCCCGGATCGCTCCCGGTCAGCAGCACCGGATCGACCCGCGAATCGCAGCAGCCGATCAGCAGCGTGCGCGGGCGCTGGCCCGCGCGCAAGGTGCCGTACGGGCTGTCGCTGTTGTTGAAATACTGCTGTTGAAAGCGGCCAAAGCCGCTGATGAATTTTTCGATATCTTCCATGATAAGTCCCTCAGGCCGCGCAGCGGCGCAGCGCCGGCACGTCGAGCACCTGGACCTTGCGGCCCTTGAAGGCGATCATATGCTGCGTGCTCAGGTCGGCCAGGATGCGCGAGAAGTGCTCGGGCGTCAGGTTCAGGCGCGAAGCCAATACAGCCTTGGTGGCGGGCAGCGTCAACTGGCCGCCGTCTTCCTCCGGCAACTCCTTGAGCAGATAGCCCGCCACGCGCTGGGTGCCGGAGCGCAGCGAGAACGACTCCATGTCGCACATCAGGCTGTGCATGCGCTGGCTCAGGCCGGCCAGCATCTTGCAGGCGAATTCGGGATCGTTGTGAATCTCGCGGTAGATCGCCGGCTTGGCCACGTGCAGCAGCAGCGTGTCGTCGGTGGCCGTGGCCGAGACGATGTACGGGCTGCCCATGAACATCAGCGCCTCGCCGAAGCTCTGGCCGGGACCGATCAATTCGATCACCTTCTCGCCGCCGGCCAGCGAGGTGAACGCCAGCTTGACCTGGCCATACACCACCTGGTGAAAACCGATGCACGGATCGCCGCGCTGGAAGATGGTGCCGCCCCGTTCCACCCGCACCTCCGTGGTGCCGAGCGCGATGCGCGACAGCTCTTCCGGCCCCATCGAGTTAAACAGCGGCACCCGCGCCAGGAAGGCTTGCACTTTGATCTTGTTCTTTTCCATCGCCATATTCCTCAAATGGTACGCGAATAGCGCAGCGGCTGCGGCCCTTCAACGGGCGGCGCGTGCAGGTAGCGGTCGAACGCCATGCAGATATTGCGGATCAGCAGGCGCCCGCGCATCTTCACGCGCAAGCCCTTGCTGCCAATGCACAGCAAGCCCTCTTCCTCCAGCGGCTTGAGCCGCTCCAGCTCGGGCGCGAAATACTCGGCCGCGCTCACGCCTTCCGGCAATGCCAGGCTGGCGTAGTCCAGTTCGAAATCGCACATCAGCTGGCCGATCACGGCCCGGCGCAGCATGTCGTCCTCGGTCAGCACGATGCCGCGCGCGATCGGCAGTTCGCCCTTGTCCAGCCGCTCGTAGTAGGCCGACAGCACCTTCTCGTTCTGGCTGTAGCTGGCGCCCACCGCGCTGATGGCCGACACGCCCAGCGCCACCATCGGCGCGTCCGCATGCGTGGAATAGCCCTGGAAGTTGCGCTGCAACTTGCCTTCGCGCTGGCTGCGCGCCAGGTCGTCGTCCGGCAGCGCGAAATGGTCCATGCCGATGTAGACATAGCCCGCCTCCGTCAGCCGCTCGATGCACAGGCCCAGCATGGCCAGCTTGGTTTCGGCGTCCGGCAGGTCGTCGCTGGAAATGAGGCGCTGCGACTTGAACAGCTGCGGCATGTGCGCGTAGTTGTAGACCGCGATCCTGTCCGGTCTGGCGGCGACGATCTTGTCCAGCGTCGGCCCGAAGCTGGCCACGCTTTGCAGCGGCAGGCCGTAGATCAGGTCCACGCTGATCGAGCGGAAGCCGCAGTCGCGCGCGGCCTGCAGCACATCCATCGTTTCCTCGTAAGACTGGATGCGGTTGACCGCCTGCTGCACCGCCGGATCGAAATCCTGGATGCCCAGGCTGACCCGGTTGAAACCCTGGCGGCGCAAGGTCGCGATGCGGGCCGGCGTGACCGTGCGCGGATCGACCTCGATGGAGAACTCGCCCTCCTCGTCCGGCGCGAAATCGAAATGCCCGCGCAGATTGGCCAGCAATTCGCTCATCTGCTCGTCGCTCAGGTAGGTCGGCGTGCCGCCGCCGAAGTGCAGCTGGTCCACCCGCCGGTGGCCGGACAGCAGGCCCGCCTGCAAGGCGATCTCGCGGTACAGGTAGTACAGGTACTCGACCGCCTTCTCCTTGTCCTGCGTGATGATCTTGTTGCAGCCGCAGTAGTAACACAGCGACGCGCAGAACGGGATGTGCACATACAGCGACATCGGCACGGCCGGATCGACGCTGGCGACGGCGGCGCGGTACTGCTCCGCGCCGAAGCCGCCGACGAAGCGGTCGGCCGTCGGGTAGGAGGTGTAGCGCGGCCCCATCTGGTTCAACTTGCGCACCAGCGCGGCGTCGAATTCGACGGACGGGGTCAGGGCGATCACTCTGGCGGATGGCATGGTAAAACTCCAATTAGCAAGGCATGGCCGCGTTCTTGCGGGCGTAGCACCACCAGGTGATGGCGATGCAGCTGACGTAGAACGCGATGAAGCACCACAGCGCGGCGTCGGGACCGCCGGTCATGGCGATCGAAGTGCCGTAGCTCTTCGGAATGAAGAAGGCGCCGTAGGCGGCCACGGCCGAAGTGAAGCCCAGCACGGCCGCGCCTTCCTTGTTGGCGTCGATGATGGCTTGCTGCTGCACGGCGGCAGGCTGGCCGGCGGCGGCGCGTTGACGTTCGGTCAGGAAGATCACGGGAATCATGCGGAAGGTCGAGGCGTTGCCGACGCCGGTGCCGGCGAACAGCAGCATGAACATCCAGAAGAAGCCGGTGAAGTTGCCGCCCGTGCCGCCATGCGGCAGGAAGGTGATGACGCCATATACGGCGCCGATCATGGCCGCGAAGGTCCAGACGGTCACGCGGGCGCCGCCCAGCTTGTCGGAGATGATGCCGCCGACCACACGGGCCAGCGCGCCGACCAGAGGGCCGAGGAAGGCATATTGCAGCGGATTGACATCAGGGAACTGGGTCTTGATCAGCAGCGGGAAACCAGCCGAGTAGCCGATGAACGAGCCGAAGGTGCCGGTGTAGAGCCAGCACATCAGCCAGTTGTGCTTGCGCTTGAAGATCACGGCCTGGTCGGCGAACGATGCCTTGGCCGATGCCAGGTCGTTCATGCCGAACCATGCCAGCAGGCTGCTGACAACGATGAACGGCACCCAGATGAAGCCGGCGTTCTGCAACCACATGGTGGTGGTGTGACCAGCCTTGGTGGCGGTCTGCGCGTCGCCGCCGATGGCGCCGAACACGCTGGCGGTGATCACCAGCGGCACGACGAACTGCACCGCCGACACGCCCAGGTTGCCCAGGCCGGCGTTCATGCCCAGCGCGTAGCCCTTCTGCGCTTTAGGGAAGAAGAAGCTGATGTTCGCCATCGACGAGGCGAAATTGCCGCCGCCAAAGCCGCACAGCAGCGCCAGCACCAGCATGGTCGGGTAGCCGGTGGTGACGTCCTGCACCGCGAAGCCGATGCCGATGGCCGGGATCAGCAGCGAGGCGGTGGAGATGGTGGTCCACTTGCGGCCGCCGAAGATCGGCACCATGAAGGAATAGAAAATCCGCAGCGTGGCGCCGGACAGGCCGGGCAAGGCCGTCAGCCAGAACAGCTGGTTGGTGCTGTACTGGAAGCCGATGGCCGGCAGGTTGACCACCACCACGCTCCACACCATCCACACCGCGAAGGCCAGCGCCAGCGCGGGAATCGAAATCCACAGGTTGCGGTTGGCGGTGGTGCTGCCGCCGCTGCCCCAGAACGTGGGGCTCTCTGGCTCCCACGTGTTGATCATATATTTGCTCATCATTTTCTCCTTGAATAATTGGGGCTCAGGCAGCGGCCGCGCCGGCCAGCGGCTGCGGTGCCGCCGTCGGGCGGAACGAGTAATGCATCCAGACCAGCGAGACGCAGACGGTGCCGTACAACAGCATGAAGGCGCTCGAACGCACACCGGTCAGGTCCAGCAGCGCGCCGAACATGATCGGCAGCACGAAGCCACCCAAACCGCCGGCCAGGCCGACCACGCCGGACACGGCGCCGATGTTGTCGCTGAAATCGTCACCGATGAATTTGAAGACCGAGGCCTTGCCGATCGCCATGGCGGTGCCGACGATGAACAGCAGGCCGGTGAACATCCATGGGGACAGGGCCAGCGTCAGCTGCAGGTCGCCGTGGGTGGTCTTGACGATCATCGCGGTGGGCGGATACGACAGCAGGAAGAAGCAGATCCAGCACACCCACATCACCCACCAGGTGACCTTGTAGGCGCCGTAGCGGTCGGCGATCCAGCCGCCCAGGGCGCGCAGCACGCCGCCAGGCAGCGAGAAGCAGGCGGCCAGCAGCGCGGCCAGGCGCAGGTCGAAGCCGTATTCGCCCACGTAGTATTTGGTCATCCACAGCGCCAGGCCGACGTAGCCGCCGAACACCACCGAGTAATATTGACAATAGCGCCATACGCGGCGGTCCTTCAGCACCTTGAGCTGCTCCGAGAACGGCACGCTGGCGCCGCTCTGGTGCGACGGGTCGGTGGCCGAGAACACCCAGAACAGCAGCGCCGTGACCAGCATGGCGATGGCGTACACGGTGGGCAGCGCTTGCCAGCCCCAGGCCGCGATGATGGCCGGGGCCACGAACTTGGTCAGCGCCGAGCCGGAATTGCCGGCGCCGAAGATGCCCATCGCCAGGCCGCGCCGCTCACGGGAGAACCAGCGCGCCACGTAGGGCGTGCCGACCGAGAACGAGCCGCCGGCCAGGCCGATGAACAGGCCCAGCACCAGGAACTGCCAGTAGGCGGTGGCCAGGCCGATCAGGTAGATGGCCGGCACGGTGGCCAGCATCAGCAGGAAGAACACGATGCGGCCACCGTATTTGTCGCACCAGATGCCCAGCGGGACACGCACCAGCGAGCCGCTCAACACGGGCATGGCGGCCAGCAGGCCGAATTCGGTTTCATTCAGGCCGAGCATCTTCTTGATGGGGATGCCCAGCACGGCGAACATCATCCAGATCGCGAAACAGATCGTGAACGACACGGTGCTGCTCACCAGCACCTGTACTGCTTTGTTATTGTTAGACACTTTCAATCTCCTGACGGACATGGGGATGGCATCAGCGTAAGCGTTGCGGCGGCGCCCGGCTATCGGCAGGACGGCCAGAACGGCAAGGCAATCAGGCTAGCGCCCTAGTCCGAAAGAACTAGGCCGGGACCAGGCCGGCCGTGGCGGCGGGCGTGGCGGGCGTGGCGGGCGTGGCGCCGCCCGCAGCGATGGCGCCGGCGCCGGCGTCGGGCGGACAGGTCAGGTCAGGTCGGCCAGCGTGACCGCGTCCAGCGCGGTCAGGTAGGCGCCCACGGCTTGGCCCAGCATGCCCTGCACGCAGCAGCGGCCCGCGTACACGCAGGTGGCGCGGCGGGCGTCGAAACAATCGGCCACGTGGAAATCCGGCTCGCTGGCCCGCACCACCTCGCCGATGCGGATCTCCTCTGCCGGCCGCGCCAGCTCGACGCCGCCGTGCCGCCCGCGCACGGTGCGGATCACGCCCGTCAAGCCCAGCTCATACACCACCTTGGTCAGATGGTGCTTGGACATGCCGTGGCGTTCGGCGATTTCGGCGATGGTCACCAGCCGGTCGCGCTGGCCCGCCAGGTAGATCAGCGTGCGCAGGGTGTAGTCGGTAAAGGCGGTCAGACGCATGGTCAGCTCCAGTGAAGACGGCAGCGCCATTATTCATGCATCCAAAATATTTGTTCATAACTTGGATCAAGAAAAACTGGAATCGAATATACATGTTTAAACGGCGCGCCTAGAATCGGCCCTGTCGATCCGGTCCATGCCGGTTCGCGCACCACTCCATCTAGCCAACAATAAGGAACCATGCCATGCACGCCACACGCAAGCTCTGGACCTGGCTCGCCGTCATCTGCGCCCTCTCCTTCGCCGTCCTCGGCTGGGTGGGTGCGGAAATCTACCTGACCGCGCCGCCCATCCCCAAACACATCATCAGCGCGGACGGCAGCATGCTGTTCGACGAAGGCCAGGTCGACCGCGGCCAGCAGGCCTGGCTCTCGGCCGGCGGCCAGCAGCTGGGCACCGTCTGGGGCCACGGCAGCTATGTCGCCCCCGACTGGTCGGCCGACTGGCTGCACCGCGAGGCGCTGGCGCTGCGCCAGATCTGGGCCAAGCGCGACTTCGGCGCCAACTTCGACGACCTGAGCAAATCCAACCAGGCGGCGCTGAACGCGCGTCTGAAGGAAGAAATGCGCCGCAACACCTATGATTCGGGCCGCGACACCATCGTGCTGTCGGCCGACCGCGCCGCCGCCGTGCGCGAAGTGGCGCGCCACTACATGGACCTGTTCGGCGACAACCGCGCGCTGGACCATCTGCGCGAACAATATGCGATGAACGCCAACTCGCTGCCCGATCCGGACGACCTGAAGGCCTTGCCGGCCTTCGTGTTCTGGTCGGCCTGGGCCGCCGGCACCGACCGTCCCGGCTCGGTGGACCTGAGCTACACCAGCAACTGGCCGCATGAGCCGCTGATCGACAACCGTCCAAGCGCCGGCGCCGGCATCTGGTCGATCGCCAGTATCATCCTGATGATCGGCGCCATCGCCGCCATGGTGATGGTCCACTCGGCCGCCAAGGAAGAAGCCGATCCCGTCCCGCCGAAGACCGACCCGCTGTTCAACCTGAAGCCCACGCCATCGATGTTGGCGACCAAAAAATACTTCTTCGTCGTCATCGGCCTGATCCTGGCCCAGGTCGGCATGGGCGTCATCACCGCCCACTACGCGGTCGAAGGCCACAGCTTCTTCGGCTACCCGCTGGCGCAGATCCTGCCGTTCGTGGTCAGCCGCACCATCCACACCCAGTTCGCCGTGCTGTGGATCGCCACCGCCTGGCTGGCCACCGGCCTGTACATCGCGCCGGCCATCTCCGGCCACGAGCCCAAGTTCCAGAAACTGGGCGTGAACGTGCTGTTCTACGCGCTGTTGTTCATCGTGGTCGGCTCGACCGCCATGGGCTGGCTCGGTTCGCTGCAACACAAGGGCACTGCGTTCGCCTTCTGGATCGGCAACCAGGGCCTGGAATTCACCAGCATGGGCCGCATCTGGCAAATTCTGCTGTTCATCGGCCTGCTGTTCTGGGTCACGCTGCTGGGCCGCGCGCTGTGGCCTGCGCTGGTCAAGAAATCGGAAAGCCGTGGCCTGATCGTCATGGTGTTCCTGGCCGCGCTGTGCATCGGCGGCTTCTACGCCACCTCGCTGACCTGGGGCCAGCACACCCACTACTCGATGATCGAATACTGGCGCTGGTGGCTGGTGCACCTGTGGGTGGAAGGCTTCTTCGAAGTGTTCGCCACCGCCGTCATCGCGCTGCTGTTCACCCGCCTGGGCCTGATCCGCGCCTCGACCGCCAACAGCGCCATCGTGCTGGAAACCATCGTGTTCCTGTTCGGCGGCATCCTGGGCACCCTGCACCACCTGTACTTCACCGGCACGCCGACCTTCGTGATCGCCATCGGCGCCATGTTCTCGGCGCTGGAAGTGGTACCGCTGTCGATGATCGGCGTCGAAGCCTGGCGCAACTACCAGCGTTCGAAGGCCGCCCCATGGGTTGCCACCTACAAGTGGTCGATCCTGTGCTTCATCGCGGTCGGCTTCTGGAACACCGTCGGCGCCGGCCTGCTGGGCTTCTCGATCAACACCCCGATCGCCCTGTACTACATGCAAGGCCTGAACATGACGGCGGCCCACGGCCACGCCGCGCTGTTCGGTGTGTACGGCATGCTGGGCATCGGCCTGCTGCTGTTCTGCCTGCGCGGCCTGTGCGACCGCATGGCCTGGTCCGACTCGCTGCTCAAGGTCATGTTCTGGTGCCTGAACATCGGCCTGGCGATGATGGTGTTCATCTCGCTGGTGCCCGCCGGCCTGTACCAGGCCTGGGCCAGCGTCAGCACCGGCATGTGGTTCGCCCGCTCGCCTGAGGTGATCCACTCCAAGCTGATGGAGACCCTGGTCTGGATGCGCGTACCGGGCGACGTGGTGTTCGCCATCGGCACGCTGTTCCTGGCGCTGTTCGCCTGGCGCCTGCTGACCGCGCGCCGTGCCCGCCTGGAGGCCGTGGCCGCCGACCGCGCCTGATCGACTGTACCGCAGGGCGCCCCGGGCGCCCTGCTTTCTTATACAAGGAGTCCACCATGTCCCACGATTGTTCCCAGCCGACCATCCCCGACGGCATCTATCCCTTCGACGCCCGTGGCGTGGCCCGCCGCCTGCGCCACGCCGCCATCTTCGGCGCGCTCGACTCGCTCAACCCCGGCGAGATCATGCGCTTCTGTAACGACCACGACCCGCTGCCGCTGCTGGCCCAGATCCAGCACCGCTACGGCCCGCGCGTGCAGGCCGCCTACCTGGCGCGCGAAGCCGGCCATGTGGTGATCGATTTCCTAGTCACTACGCACTAGTCATCCCGTAGGCCCTGTGTCGTATTTCCGGAATTCCATAATCTAAGTCAAAGAAATTTCCGATTTGTTCCCATAGCATGGACTCGCACTCAGACATGGGTGCGACCCACCAACTACAAGGCGACATAAAAATGAAAACGCAATTGAAACTGGTAGCGGCCGGCCTTGCCAGCGCCGTACTCGCCATGAGCGCCGTGAACGCGGCCACCCCGTCCGAAACCGCTCTGCCGACCATCACCCAAGAACTGCTCGCCCCGCCGCTGCTGCCGCCGCCGATCACCCGCAAGACCCCTGCCAAGGTCGTGGTCAACCTGACCGTCGAGGAAGTCGAGCGCGAAATCGCCCCCGGCACCCGCTACACCTTCTGGACCTTCGGCGGCACCGTGCCGGGCAAGATGATCCGCGTGCGCGAAGGCGACACCGTCGAACTGCACCTGCTCAACCTGCCCGACAACAAGCTGCCCCACAATATCGACCTGCACGCCGTGACCGGCCCGGGCGGCGGCGCCGCGCAAACCCTGATCGCCCCCGGCAACGAAGCCACCTTCACCTTCAAGGCGCTGGCCTCCGGCCTGTACGTGTACCACTGCGCCACCGCGCCGGTCGGCATGCACGTGGCCAACGGCATGTACGGCATGATCCTGGTCGAGCCCAAGGAAGGCATGGCTCCGGTCGACCGCGAATACTACGTGATGCAGGGCGACTTCTACACCAACGGCGCCTACCGCGCGCCCGGCCTGCAGGGCTTCGACATGCAGAAGGCCATCGATGAAAAACCTACCTATGTCGTATTCAACGGCGCCGACGGCGCGCTGACCGGCGCCAACGCGCTGACCGCCAAGGCCAACGAGAAAGTGCGGATGTACTTCGGCGTCGGCGGCCCGAACATCACCTCCAGCTTCCACGTGATCGGCGCCATCTTCGACCGCGTCTACACCGAGGGTGGCACCCACTACCAGGAAAACGTGCAGACCACCATGGTGCCCGCCGGCGGTTCGACCATCGTCGAATTCACGCCGCGCGTGCCGGGCAACCTGACCCTGGTCGACCACTCGCTGACGCGCGCCTTCAACAAGGGCGCCATCGGCCTGTTGGCGGTGAGCGGCCCGGACCGGCCTGAGATCTACAGCAAGGGCATCAAGAAGCCGCTGGCCGGCGCCGCCGCCCCGGTGGCCGCCAAGCCCGCCGCCGCCAAGCCGGCACCGGTCGTGGCCGACCGCGCCCAGCAACTGCGCGGCAAGGCCGTCTACGACAGCAACTGCTCGGCCTGCCACCAGCCCGACGGCAAGGGTGTCGCCGGCGTGTTCCCGCCGCTGGCCAATTCCGACTTCTTCCAGCAACGTCCGTATGAAATGGCGCACATCGTGCTCAACGGACGCAATGGCGAGATCGTCGTCAACGGCGAGCACTACAACGGCGTGATGCCGCCGCAGGACCTCAGCGATGACGACATCGCCGCCGTGATCAACTACGTCGGTGTCGAGCTGAACAAGGGTACGCCTGCGGTCACGCCGGCCCAAGTGCGCGACATGCGCAAATCGCGCCAGCCATGAACGGGCGCGCCGCGATCCGCAGCGCCGTGCTGACGCTGGCCGTGCTGGCCGGCGACGGCATGGCCGGGGATGCCGACTACCGCGCCATCGCCGGCGGCACGCTGCGCAGCGTGCTGCCCGCCGACGGCGTGGCGTCGCCCGCGGTCGTGGCGCCCTATCTGCTGCGCACCCGGCTGGTGACGAACGCGGAATTCTCCGCCTTCGTGCGCCACACGCCGGAATGGCGGCGCGGGCAGGTGCCTGCGCTGCTGGCCGCGCCCAGCTATCTGTCCGGCTGGAGCGGCGCCACCGATTACACGCCACTGGCCGCCGACGCGCCGGTGGTGCACGTGGGCTGGTTCGCCGCGCAGGCGTATTGCGCCTCCGAAGGCGGCCGCCTGCCGCGCTGGTACGAATGGGAGTTCGCGGCCGCCGCCGACGACCACCGCGCCGACGCCCGCGACGATCCGGCCTGGCTGGCCCACATCCTGGGCTGGTACGCCGACGCCGGCAAGCAGCCGCCGCACAGCGTGGCGGCCGGCCAGGCCAACTACTACGGCATCCACGACCTGCATGGGCTGGTGTGGGAATGGGTCGAGGACTACAGCGGCCTGTTCGTCAATGCCGACAGCCGCGCCAGCGGCGACCAGAAACTGCTCGACTACTGCGGCGGCGCCGCCCTGTCGCTGGCCGACCGCCGCAATTACGCAGTATTGATGCGCCTGGCCCTGCTGTCCGCGATGGACGCGCGGCAGGACGGCGCCAACCTGGGCTTCCGCTGCGTGCGCGAGCCCGCCCCTCACGAACAAGGATCACGACCATGAACTACTTCGCTCCCCTGCGCCGCGCCGCTTTGGCCGCCGCGCTGCTACTCCCCATGTACGCCTGGTCGGCCGCCGCGCTGCCCGGCAATTCCGTCTACCACCTCGACGCCACGCTGACCGACGCCGCCGGCCAGCACTTCGCGCTGCACGACATGGCCGGCACGCCGGTGCTCATCACCATGTTCTACGGCGACTGCCACGCGGCCTGCCCGGTCATCATCGAAACGCTCAAGCGCACCGTGGCCGCGCTGGGGCCGGACGGCAAGCGCGTGCGCGTGCTGATGATCAGCCTGGACCCGAAACACGACACGCCGGCCGCGCTGAGCAGCCTGCTGATGATGCACCAGCTCGACCCGGCGCAGTACCGCCTGGTGGCGGCCGGCAGCGACAGCCAGACCCGCGCGCTGGCGGCCACGCTCAACATCAAGTACCGCGTGCTGGAAAGCGGCGAGATCAACCACACCACCCGCATCGCGCTGCTCGACGCCAGCGGCAGCGTGCTGGCCGACACCACCCGGCTCGACGCCGATCCCGATCCCGCGTTCGTCAAGCAGGTGGCCGCGCTGATCAAGTAAAGTTGGTTACTGGCAGGGACTGGTCGGCGGGTATAATCCCGCCCACCGACCAACCCACGTCAGAGGAACCTTCGTGAAACGTACGCTAGCCAGCGCCGCCTGCTGCGCCCTGTTCGCCTTTTCCACCCCGTCGCTGCATGCCCAACAGGCGTCCGGCATCGACCTGAAATCCCTGGACACGACTATCCGTCCCCAGGATGACTTTTATGGCTACGTCAACGGCGTCTGGACCCGCAACACCGACATCCCGGCCGACAAATCGACCTGGGGCACCTACATCGAACTGCGCGAAACCGCGCAAGGCCAGCTGCGCACGCTGATGGACGCGGCCGTCAAGCACCCCGGCAAGCCGGGCAGCGACACGCACAAGATCGCCGACCTGTACACCAGTTTCATGAACGATAAGGCGCGCGACGCCGCCGGCTTCAAGCCCCTGCGGTCCGACCTGGCCCGCGTGGCCGCGCTCAAGGACAAGAAAGACCTGCCGGCGCTGCTGGCCTACCTGCAGCGCAACGGCATCCCGACGCCGTTCTCGGCCCACGTCGCGCCGGATGCGCAGGATCCCGAGCACTACACCATCAACGTCGGCCAGTCCGGCCTGGGCCTGCCCGACCGCGACTACTACCTCAAGGACGACGACGCCAAGCTCAAGGCCGTGCGCGCCAAGTACCTGACGCATATCGAAACCATGCTGGCCATGAGCGGCGACCAGGAAGCCGCCGCCCACGCCGCGCAGATCCTCGACGTCGAGACCCGCCTGGCCGCCGCGCAATGGACCCGCGTGCAGATGCGCGATCCGGTCAAATCCTACAACCGCGTGGCGTTCGACCAGTTCGCCGCGCTGGCGCCGGCCTTCGACTGGCCAGCCTACTTCACCGCCGCCGGCCTGGCGCCGAAGGAATCGTCGGCCGTGGTGCGCCAGCCGAGCTTCCTGACCGGCTTCGCCGACGCCGTCGCCAAGGTGCCGCTGGAATCGTGGAAGAGCTACTTCAACTGGCGCATCATCGAAAGCTACGCCTCCTACCTGGACAGCGCCGCCGTCAAGGAGCGCTTCGCCTTCGAGGGCACGGTGCTGCGCGGTGTGCCTCAGAGCGAACCGCAGTGGCAACTGGCGCTGCGCTTCACCGATGGCGCGCTGGGCGACGCGGTGGGCAAGCTGTACGTGCAGAGGTACCTGCCGCCCGAGACCAAGCCGCGCGTCATGGCCATGTTCAACAACTTCGTGGCCTCGTTCAAGGACGGCATCGACCAGCTGGACTGGATGGGCCCGGAGACCAAGAAGGAAGCCCAGCTCAAGCTGGCGGCGCTGAAGCCGAACATCGCCTACCCGGAAAAATGGCGCGACTACAGCGCCATGAACACCCGGAAGGACGACCTGATCGCCAACGTACGCTCGGCGCGCGCGTGGAGCCGTGCGCGCAACCTGGAAAAACTGGGCAAGACGGTGGACCGTGAGGAATGGTCGATGACGCCGCAGACCGTCAACGCCAGCTACAACCCATCGCTGAACGCCATCACGATTCCTGCCGCGATTTTACAGCCGCCGTTCTTCAACGTGAAGGCCGAGGACGCGGTCAACTACGGCCTGCTGGGCATCACTTTCGGTCACGAGATCAGCCACGCGTTCGACGACTCCGGCAGCCAGTACGACGCCAGGGGCCGCCTGCGCAACTGGTGGACCGTGGAAGACCGCACCGCCTTCAAGGCGCGCGCGGCCGGCCTGGTCAAGCAATACGGCGCCTACAGCCCGGTGCCGGGCTACTTCATCAACGGCGAGCTGACGCTGGGCGAGAACATCGGCGACAACTCGGGTCTGTCGATCACGTACAAGGCGTACCAGCGTTCGCTGGGCGGCAAGCCGTCGCCGGTGCTGGACGGCCTGACCGGCGAGCAGCGCCTGTACATCGGCTTCGCCATGAAATGGCGCGCCAAGCTGCGTCCCGAAGCGGCGATCGCGCAGATCAAGAGCGATCCGCACTCGCCCGGCGAGTTCCGCGCCAAGGGCACGGTGATGAACCAGCCGGGCTTCTACGAAGCGTTCGGCATCAAGCCGGGCGATCCGATGTATCTGCCGCCGGAGCAGCGCGTCATCATGTGGTAAACAAAATTGGGGTCAAGTCTGACATTCGGACACGGCCTCTACTGTAAAGCAGCGTTACAGCAGAGATCGTGTCCGATTGTCAGACTTGACCCCATTGGGCGCTAGCGCAGGCGCAGGCGCGCCACGACCGGGAAGTGGTCCGATGGGTAACGCGCGTCGACCGAGTCGGTGAGGACGGCGTAGCGCAGCACCTGCCACTGCGGGCTGAGGAAGATGTAATCGATGCGCTCGCGGGGCGGCTTGGTGACGTCGAAGTCATTGAAAGTCGCCACCGGTCCATAAGGCGGCGTCTGGCTGATGGCCCTTGCATCGCGCAGCGCGGCGCCGATGGTGGCGTAGGCTTCGCTGTCGGGTGTGCTGTTGAAGTCGCCCATCACGATCAATGGCAATGTCCCCGCCAGCGCGCGGCCGCGTTGCAGCAGCAACTGCGCCGACTCGCGGCGCGCCACCACGCCTTCATGATCGAAATGCGCGTTCAGGACGACGAACACCTGGCCGGTCGGTTTGTCGCGCAGGCGCGCCCAGGTCGCGATGCGTTTGCAGCAGCGCGCGTCCCAACCCATCGACGGCTGCTCGGGCGTGGCGCTGAGCCAGAAATCGCCGTGGTCCTCCAGCGCGAAGCGCGCGCTTCGATAGAAGATGGCTGAGTGTTCGCCGACGTGCTTGCCATCATCGCGGCCAGCGCCGACGCGCGCAAAGTCCCCCAGCGCGTCAAGATCCGTCAATTGATTACCCAAGCCCTCCTGCGTTCCCCAGAGGTCGAACTCGTGATAGCGCACCAGCGCGCGCAAGGCGTCCCTGCGGGCGGACCAGACGTTCTTGCCATCGTTGGGATTATCGAAGCGGAGATTATAGGTAGCCACATTCAGGTCGACCTGAGCAAAGGCCATCGGAGCGAGCAAGAGCAACAGCAAGGCAAGGCGACGCATGGGACTCCTTTCGAAAGAGAAGCTGCATTCTAGCACCGGTGCAAAGCAACACTTGGGGTCAAACACTTGGGGTCAAGTCTGACATTCGGACACGAGCTCTGCTGTAGACGGGCCCTACAGCAGAGCTCGTGTCCGAATGTCAGACTTGACCCCATTCTGTTTAGTTGCCTGCCCACACACCTGAGTCATACATCAGCCGCATCGAGTAGTTGAGCTGAAGGGTTTGATTGCCGCCGCATTTTATTTCCGTCTGTTTTCCAGACGGTGCTACGACATGGATTGACGAATTCCCTCGAAGCGCATCAAACAGCGTATAGACGTAGCCGTTGTTTGTGAACTCGACCGATGCGTCGCCGCTTCCGTAGGAGTTGAAAACAAATGCTCCCAGCGGCGTTCGCTTCTCAGCCGGGTACGTCAGCACAACCTTGCCGTGATCGGAAGCCCGGTACTGCATGTGGCCGGACGTGCGCGTCATTTCATGCGAAGAGCACAGCGAATAGACCCGCTTGCCTGTCTCGCAGGTCCACAACGTGATCTCGTCCTTGCCACAGAGCGGGCTTTGCTGATAATCGCCCTTGTACTGCGCCCAAGTGGCGGTTGTGATGGACGATACCGGTGCGTGATCTTGTGCAAGCGCCGGCGTAGTCACCGAAATCGATATCACAGCAAACAAAGCTAAAATTTTCTTCATCGTTTTTTTGAACCGAAATTGGGGTCAAGTCTGACATTCGGACACGATCTCTGCTGTTGCGCCGACCGACAGTAGAGACCGTGTCCGAATGTCAGACTTGACCCCAATTGGTTTTTGACTCCATTTGGTTTACATCAAGTATGGCCGGCACGACTGTAGCGCGTATCACCACACGATACAAGGCCGTCAACACAGTCACAAAGGCAATCTGGATCATGGAATTGCAAAATCCCGCTGACTTTGATTGACGACACCATATCTAGTGCCTAACCTATCGAAACCAACTAGATATGGGATCAAGGAGAAAGCATGCAAGGATTGTTTCATACGCAGATCACCAAACGCGACGGCAGCGAGCAGGCTTTCGCGCTGGAGAAGATCGAAGCCGCGCTGCTCAAGGCCGGCCGCGCCAGCGGCGAGTTCGACGCCCGCGAGGCCGCCCAGCTGACCGAGTGCACGCTGCTGCACCTGTCGTCGCTGCGTCCCGAGGACGTGCTGACGGTCGAGCTGGCACAGGACACCGTCGAGCGCGTGCTGTACGACGCCGGCTACCGCAAAACCCTGCGCGCGTATGTGGTCTACCGCGAGCAGCACGCCAAGCTGCGCCAGGACCGCCACTCGCTGGTCGACGTCGCCGCCTCCATCAACGAATACCTGGACCGCCAGGACTGGCGCGTCAACGCCAACGCCAACCAGGGCTATTCGCTGGGCGGGCTGATCCTCAACGTGTCGGGCAAGGTGATCGCCAACTACTGGCTCAACCACGTCTATCCTCCCGAAGTCGGCCGCGCCCACCGCGAAGCCGACATCCACATCCACGACCTCGACATGCTGGCCGGCTACTGCGCCGGCTGGTCGCTGCGCACCCTGCTCAACGAGGGCCTGAACGGCGTGCCCGGCAAGGTCGAGTCGAGCCCGCCGCGCCACATGTCCAGCGCCATCGGCCAGATCGTCAACTTCCTCGGTACGCTGCAAAACGAATGGGCCGGCGCGCAGGCATTCAGCTCCTTCGACACCTACATGGCGCCCTTCATCCGCAAGGACAGCCTGAGCTATCCCGAGGTCAAGCAGTACATGCAGGAGCTGATCTACAACCTCAACGTGCCCTCGCGCTGGGGCACCCAGACGCCGTTCACCAACCTGACCTTCGACTGGGTCTGCCCGGAGGACCTGCGCGAGCAGATCCCCCACATCGCCGGCGTGGAAATGCCGTTCGCCTACGGCGACCTGCAGGCCGAGATGGACATGATCAACCAGGCCTACATCGAGATCATGATGGCCGGCGACGCCAAGGGCCGCGCCTTCACCTTCCCCATCCCGACCTACAACATCACCGAAGACTTCGTGTGGGACAGCCCGAACGCCGAGCGTCTGTTCGAGATGACGGCGCGCTACGGCCTGCCCTACTTCCAGAACTTCATCAACTCCGAGCTCAAGCCGAACATGATCCGTTCGATGTGCTGCCGCCTGCAACTGGACCTGCGCGAGCTGCTCAAGCGCGGCAACGGTCTGTTCGGCTCGGCCGAGCAGACCGGCTCGCTGGGCGTGGTGACGATCAACTGCGCGCGCCTGGGCTACCTGCACCGCGGCGACGAAGCCGGCCTGCTGGCCGCGCTGGACCGCCTGCTGGAGCTGGGCCGCGACAGCCTGGAGATCAAGCGCAAGGTGATCCAGCGCCACATGGACAACGGCCTGTTCCCGTACACCAAGCGCTACCTGGGCACGCTGCGCAACCACTTCTCGACGCTGGGCGTGAACGGCATCAACGAGATGGTACGCAACTTCGATCCGAGCGGCGAGCACGATATCACCACCGAATGGGGCCGCGCGCTGGCGCTGCGCCTGCTGGACCACGTGCGCGCCCGCATGGTCGAGTTCCAGTCCGAGACCGGCCACATGTACAACCTGGAGGCCACCCCGGCCGAGGGAACGACTTACCGCTTCGCCAAGGAGGACCGCAAGCGCTACCCGGCCATCCGCCAGGCGGGCACGGCGGAGATGCCCTACTACACCAACTCCTCGCAGCTGCCGGTCGGCTACACCGACGATCCGTTCGAGGCGCTGGAGCAGCAGGACGCGCTGCAGCGCAAGTACACCGGCGGCACCGTGCTGCACCTGTACATGACCGAGGCGCTGTCGAGCGCGGACGCCTGCCGCCAGCTGGTGCGCCGTTCGCTGAGCCGCTTCGGCCTGCCGTACATCACCATCACGCCGACGTTCTCGATTTGTCCCAAGCATGGCTACCTGAACGGCAGCCATCAGTATTGCCCCAAGTGCGACGCCGATCTGCTGGCGCGCAAACAGGCCGCCACGGCCTGATCTTTTCAACTCAACCAAGGAAACGACATGAACAATCTGCCACTAGCCACCATCGCCGAACTCGACAACGCCGAGCGCCAGCCGTGCGAGATCTGGACCCGCGTGATGGGCTACCACCGTCCGCTGGCCTCGTTCAACATCGGCAAGCAGGGGGAATTCCACGAGCGTAAATTCTTCAGCGAAGCCGCCGTCAACGCCGGCCGCTGACATGGGACGCGCCACGCTCAAGGTGGGCGGCTACACGCCGTTCAGCGCCACCGAATATCCCGGCCTGCTGTCGGCCGTGATCTTCGTGCAGGGTTGTCCGTGGCGCTGCGGCTATTGCCACAATCCGCACCTGCAGCCGCGCACCGGCGACAGTCCGCTGCCGTGGGATGGCATCCTGGCCGCGCTGGCGCGGCGCGTGGGCTTGCTGGACGCGGTGGTGTTCTGCGGCGGCGAGGCCACGATGGATCCGGCGCTGGGCGAGGCCATCGCCGACGTGCGCGCGCTGGGCTTCCGCATCGGCCTGGAGACGGCCGGCATCTACCCGGACCGGCTGGCCAGCGTGCTGCCGTTGGTGGATTGGGTGGGGCTCGACGTCAAGGCGCCGTTCTCGCTGTATCCCGTGGTGACGGGCGTGGCCGGCAGCGGCGATCCGGTGCGGACCAGCATCGCGGCGGTGCAGGCCAGCGGTGTCGAGTATGAGTGCCGCACCACCGTGCATCCGGCGCAGCTGCCGCCCACGCAGCTGGTGGCGCTGGCGCGGGCCTTGTCGGCGCTGGGCGTCGGGCATTACGTGCTGCAGGAGTTCCGCGCCACCGGCTGCCAGGACGATGCGCTGGTGACCAGCGCGGTGGCCGGCTATCCGGGGGAGGAGCTGCTGGAACGCATCAAGCCGCTATTCCCCCGCTTCAGCGTGCGCCGCAACCACTAACCCTGGCCTGGCAGACGTTTCAAAACCGCCGGGGCCAGCGCCGGGCCACGTGCTGCACCCGCAGGATTTCCACCACGTCCCCTCGGACTCTGTACGGAATAATGTAGTTGGGGTGAATGACCAACTCGCGAGTACCGGTCACTCGGCCGGGACGTCCCATATTGGGGAACTCGGCCAGGCTATTTGTTTTCGCCTGGATTTCCAGGACAAACGATTTTGCCCGTTCGGCGTTATCCTGCTCAATGTACTCGACGATGGCAACGAGGTTGGCCAGCGCAGTTTTGGTCCACTTAACCGCCATATTTTTCGAAGAAGGACTTTACTTCGCTCGCACTAGCGAATTCGCCGCGATCCGCTTCCGCAATACCTTCCTCGATGTCCCGGATTTGCCAGGACTCGGTCTCCAGGTAATGACGGAGTGCGGCCACGGTGATTGCGCTCTTGTTGCGGCCGGTTGCCTGAATCAGCCTATCAAGCTGACCGACCAGGTCTGCCGGGAGGCGGACAGTCATTGCCTTGTCGGCGCTTGGCTTCTTGATCTTCATCGGAGTAAAGTGAACATATAAGACGTGGTCGATGTACGTATTATAGTCACAAAGCCAAGGCGGCAGCCGTCGCGCTCCGGACTAGGCCCGCGTGCGCCGGCCTGGCAGGCTGTCGAACAGGCGGGTCAGGGCTTGCTTGCCCAGTTCCGTCATCGGCAGCGCGATCGCGTCCATCGTGTTCTTGACCAGCAGACCCAGCTCCGTATCACCCTGCATCGACAGACGACGCGAGAAGAACAGCGTGTCCGGGTCCTGCTCGCGGCGGGCCAGCGCGATGAAGTCGCGGGTGCAGGCGCCGATGTCCAGGTCCGGCACACCTTCCGCACGCAGCGGCGCGAAGCCCTGGTCGCGCCAGGTGAAATCGAACGACACGCCGGCGTCGCTGACGCTCACCCGCATGTGCTTGCCGCGCAGGCTGGCGCGCACATCGTCGGGCAGGTGCGGGCGCAGCACCAGGTTCAGCGCCGCCACGCACAGCAGCGCGCCGGGATAGGCCGGCAGCAGCCGGCCGAACGCCGCCAGCGGCGCCGGCAAGGGCCGCGCGCCGCCCTGCTGCGGATTGCTTATGGTATTCATCATGCTGCGTCCTCCATGCGATATTCAAGTCCGGGTTTGCCGTACCAGTAGCCGTTGCAGGCGGCGGCCGGCAGCAGCCCCTCCATGGCCTGCGCGCTCGGCGTGGCCTGCGAGGCGCCGCCGCGCGCGGCGTCGAAGGCCGCGATGATCTGCGGCATGTGCTGCGATTGCGGGCTCAGCCGCGCGACATCGACACCCATCGCGCTCATCTCGGCCATTTCGCCCACCAGGTTGTACACCAGCGCGGACTGGCTCTGGATGCCGTTCAGCACCAGGAACTCCTGCTTCTCGCGGGTACGCATCATCAGGCCGTCCGGATGGTCGATGCAGCTGAAGCGGCAATCGTCCTTGGGCAGGTTGCGGTTGCGCGCGGTGAAGCAGCGCGCCGAGAACGCCAGCGGCATGCGGCCGAAGGCGAACACCTCGGTCTCCATGCCGGCCGGACGTCCGTTCTGCATGTGGCCCAGGCCGGTGCGGCTCATCTCCAACGGCATCACCCAGCGCCGCGCGCCCAACTCGTGCATCAGCTGCAACGTTGGCGGGTTGTAAATGTTCAGGTGCGGACCGGCGATGAAACCGCCCTGCCCGGACACCAGCTGCACCGCGCCCATGTCGTTGGCCTCGATCTGGTAGTGGCCGTTGGCCGCCAGCCGGCGCTGGGCGCCGAAGTCGGCGCTGGACTCGATCAGCGCCAGCGAGGACAGCACCACCTCCTTGCCGCGCTCGGCCAGCATGGCGGCCACGGCCAGCCAGTCGGCGGCGCGCAGCTCGTGCCGGCGCGAGCACACGGTCTCGCCGAGGTAGACGATATCGACCGGCGTGTCGGCGATCTGTTCGTAGAATTCCATCACTTGGGCGCGCGGCCAGTAGTAGAGCAGCGGCCCCAAGGCTAATTTCATCATTGTGACTCCAGTTTCATTTCCACGAGCGGTGGTAGGCGCCCAGCGTGTGCTGCTGCCCTTCCGCCAAGGTATTCAGTTCCGACATCCAGCCCGGCTTGACCGAGTAGCGCGCGGCGTTGGCCAGGCACTGGTCGAGCGCCTCGCGCCACACGCGCGTGACCTGCGCCACGTAGGCCGGGCTGCGCTGGCGCCCTTCGATCTTGACCGCGCGCACACCCATCTCCAGCAGCTGCGGCAGCAGTTCCAGGGTGTTCAGGCTGGTCGGCTCCTCGACCGCGTAGTAGGTCTCGTCCTCGACCTCGAAGCGGCCCTTGCACAGCGTCGGATAGCTGGCGTTCTCGGTCGGCGTGTAGCGGTCGATCATCACGCCGTTCAGGCGCGATTCCAGGCCGTTGGCGTTCTGCTGCCAGCGCACCGCCTTGGCCGGCGAGCACACGCCGTGGGTATTTGGCGATTCGCCCGTCACGTAGGACGACAGCGCGCAGCGCCCCTCGACCATCACGCACAGGCTGCCGAAGCCGAACACTTCGATCTCGACCTCGGTGTGCTTGACCACGTGCTCCACCTGGGCCAGCGACAGCACGCGCGGCAGCACCGCGCGGGCGATGCCGAAGTGCTGGTGGTAGAAGTTGATGGCCTCGGCGTTGGTGGCCGAGCCCTGCACCGACAGGTGCAGGCGCAGCGACGGGTGGTGGTCGCAGGCGTAGCGCATCAGGCCGGGGTCGGCCAGGATCACGGCGTCGACGCCGGCCGCGGCGGCGCGGTCGATGGCGGTGCGCCACAAGTCGGTGGCGTCCGGCTGCGGGTAGGTGTTCAGCGCCAGCAGCACCTTGCAGCCGCGCTCGTGCGCGTAGGCGATGCCGGTGGCGATGGCGGCGTCGTCGAAATTGAGGCCGGCGAAGTTGCGCGCGTTGGTGGCGTCGCGGAAGCCCAGGTAGACGCAGTCGGCGCCCAGGTCGACCGCCGACTTGAGCGCCGGCAGGCTGCCGGCCGGGCACACCAGCTCGATGGGCCGCGCGGCGGGGGAAACGGGAGAGTCGGTTCGATTCATGTGGTGAAAAGGCACGGGTAATTGATCATGGCCAAACGGCGAACGAACTGTATCCCGCCGTCAACCTGAAAATCCTTGATGTGAATCAAAGAAATTCAGCTTGCTCGAATGGGACAATGCTCCACAGCACATAACCAAGGAATCGAGATGAACAAGATCGCCACCTACATGGATCGCGAACACCGCCGCTGCGACGAGCAGTACGCCGTGGCCGAAGCGGCCATCGCCCGCAAGGACTGGGACATGGCCGAGGACGATTTCGCCGCCTTCCTGCGGATGTTCGAGCTCCACCTGGACAAGGAGGAGCGCGTCCTGTTCCCGCGCCTGGACCGTGCCATGGGCAACGCCTACGGCCCGACCGCCGTCATGCGCGCCGAGCACGGCCACATGCGCGACACGCTGTGCGAGATGAGCGCCGCCCTCGGCCGCCGCGACAGCGAGGACTTCTTCGACAACGCCGACACGCTGCGCGTGCTGATGCACCAGCACAACCTGAAGGAGGAAGGCATCCTCTACCCGCACGCCGACCGCGCGCTGGCGGACCAGGCCGACGCCGTCATCGCCGGCATGGAAAGCCTGGCGCTGGCCGAAACCGGGAGCCCGGCATGAGCGCCGCGCTGGCACACGAAGGCAGCGCGCGCCTGCTGGACGTGGGCGGCATGGAGCCGCCGGAGCCGATGGTGCGCATCCTCGACGCGCTCGACACGCTGGGACCGGACGAGCGCCTGCGCGTGCTGATCGACCGCAATCCCATTCCGCTGTACCGCGTGCTGCAGCGCTACGGCTACGACTACCGCACCACCCAGCTGGAGGACCTGCGCTTCGAAGTGCTGATCTGGCTGGTGCCGGACGCGCCCTCCGCATGAAACCCCTCGACGCCCCCCGGCGCGCGCTGTCGTTCGACGACAATCCGCCGCTGTCGCTGCCGCTGCGCTTCTTCCTCAGCGCCCCGCTGTTCGCGGCGCTGGCGGCGGCGCTGCTGGCGTGGCAGGGACCGGACGCGCTGATCAGCCGGTGGTCGCCGCACACGCTGGCGCTGACGCACCTGATGGTGCTCGGCTGCCTGAGCATGACGATGATCGGGGCGCTGATGCAGATCCTGCCGGTGGTGGCCGGCATCACCGTGCCGCGCGCCGGCGCGGTGGGCGCCGCCGTGCACGCCGGCCTGTGCGCGGGCACGCTGTTGCTGGCCTCCGCCTTCTGGCTGGAGCAGACCTGGTTGTTCCGCGGCGCGATGGCGCTGCTGTTGTCCGCGCTGCTGCTGTTCCTGGGCGCCTGCACGGTCGGCATGTGGCGCCAGCACGCGCCCGGCTCCGGCGCGGTCATGGCCGGCATCCGCCTGGCGCTGGCGGCGCTGGGCGTGACGATGGTGCTGGGCGGCCTGCTGGCCGGCGCCTTCGCCTGGCCCGGCGCCACCGGCTGGCCGCTGGCCCGCCTGACCGACCTGCACGCGATGTGGGGCCTGCAGGGCTGGGTCGGCCTGCTGGTGATCGCCATCGCCTTCCAGGTGGTGCCGATGTTCATGGTCACGCCGCCCTATCCCGCGCTGCTCACCGGCGGCTACACCACCGCCATGTTCCTGCTGCTGACGGCGGCCTCGCTGTCGAGCGGCCTGCAGGGGCCGGCCCGCCTGTTCCACGACGCCTGCACCGTGCTGCTGGGCGCCGGCTACGGCGTGTTCGGCGCCTGCACCTTGTACCTGCTGGCGCACCGCACGCGCCCGACGGCCGATCCCACCACGCTGTACTGGCGCACCGCGATGGCCAGCCTGCTGGCCGCGCTGGCGGTGTGGCTGTGGCCCGCCGACCAGGCGTCCAACGCGCGCCCGCTGCTGCTGGGGGTATTGCTGGTGGCCGGCGTCGCGCAATCGGCCATCCACGGCATGCTGTACAAGATCGTGCCCTTCCTGACCTGGTACCACCTGCGCGAAGAGGCGCCCGGCCCCGGACACAAGCTCCCCGGCATCAACAAGATCATTCCCGAGTCCCGCGCGAAGTGGCAATTCCGGACCCACGCGGCGGCCTTGCTGCTGCTGTCGGCCGCCTGCCTCCGACCCGACGCGCTGGCCCGGCCGGCCGCCGCCCTGATGTGCGTGGCCTGCCTCTGGCTCTGGTACAACCTGGCCACGGCGGCGCGCCTGTACTGGCGGCTGCGCTCCGGGTCCGGCTCCACTTTATCCGTCACCGCCCCAACATGAACACCGAAAGCCATCTCGAAGACTGCCTGCGACAAGCCAGGCCGCGCCTGAACACCATGCTGGTGCTGATGTTCAGCGAAGCCCAGTTGTTCGGGCAAAAGAGCCAATGGCTGGCCAGCGCCATCGCGCTGATGGAGCCGTTGGGCTTCCAGGAGCGGGCGATCCGCACGGCGCTGTTCCGCCTGACCGAACACCAGGCCATCCGGGTCGAACGCCATGGCCGCCGCAGCCTGTGCATGCTGGCCCCGGCCACTGCGGCCGCCGTGCGCGCCGCGCGCCAACGGCTCGACATCCCGCCGGCCCGCAGCTTCGCCGAGGACTGGAGCATCCTGGTCAACAGCGGCGGCATCAGCGCCGCGCGCTACACCGCCGCGCGCAAGCGCTTGCTGGCACTGGACTACTGCCCGTTGGCGCACAACCTGCTGGCGCGGCCGGCGTCCTACTGCGCCGGCATCGAGGGCGCGTCCGCGTCGGAAGACCACGGCCTGGCTTCGTTCGACGTCAGCGGCACGCAGCTGGCCGCGGCCATGCGCCAGCCGCTGTTCGGCCGCAGCGAATGGGACCTGGACGCCGCCGACGCGTTGTATCGCCAGTTCCAGCAGCGCTTCCAGCCGCTGCGCAAGCTGCTCGACCAGCACGGCGCCATCAGCGACGCGCAAGCCTTCGCGATACGGCTGCTGGTCAGCCACGGCTACCAGCATTGCCGGCGCGCCGATCCGCTGCTGCCGCAGGAGCTGCTGCCGGCCGCGTGGCCGGCGATGGCGGCCTACCAGACCTACGTGGCGCTGTACTGCCGCTGCGCCGGCCAGGCGCGCCGCCACATCCAGACGGTGACGGCCGCCGCGGCGGCGCCCAGCCCGGCCCCCGGCGTCGCGCGGATACGCCGCCCGCTACTCACATCCGACCATGTGCTGACGGCATAAGGTCCATACATTCAGGAGAAACCTATGGAATCCATCATCAAGACCTTCTACAACGGTCCCACCTTGAGCGTCACCATCAGCCGCGAAGGCAGCCGCATACACCGCCTGATCGACGACATCTGCCAACCGCTGCGCGCCAACAAGACCGTGGTACGGCGCGACCCGATGGTCGAGGCGCTGTTCGGCGCGGCCAGTCCGCGCGCGCCCATGGCCGCCGTGGCGTCGCCGGGCCGGAAGCGCTGAAGCGGCCGGCCGCTTAGCGCGGCCCGGTCCAGTGTTGTGGGTCGAACGGCTTGGGGACTGCTGTCACGGGCTTGTCTTCAACCGGCTTGACGATACACGCGCAGCTATCAGGCAGAAATAGACGAGAGAGTTTGGTGCCAAGGAGTTCCGCGTTCTGGAAAGGTCCATACGCCAGCGTGGCGATGAACACCAGGTAGAAATAACCGATCAGGAAAAATGGCGCCCGCCTGACGATGTCGAAAAACCCCAGGTATTTCCCGGTCAATGCCTTCAACAGGATCTTCCTGCGCTCGTCGAGGGAGCCCTGGTCGCCCGGCAGGTCGATGGTTGTATCCTTGGACAGCAGCCGTGGGAATTTGACTGTTCTCTGGTGTAGATACAGCAGGAACATCCAGACCAGCGAAATGCCGGCGTTGAGCGGCGGATTCGGCGTTCCCTGGACGCCTTGCGCGAAGACGAAGCAAGCCGCTCCGAACGCCCAGTTCAGGAATTCGAACCACTGACTGGTGGAGTCCACGATCCTCTTATGCGTGTGCCTGGACACTTTTCCCAGCAGCTCGCCGTTGGCGAATATCGTGTATGCCTCATTCTGGTCGGTCAGCTTGGTGTGGATGACTTCCACCTTGCGGAACCGCTTTCTAAACCAACCGGGTTTCGAATTTTTGTACTTGGGAGTCGGTGCTGCTTGTGTATTCATCTGGCGCGGATCGAATGGTTCTGATCCGCGAATTTTACCGGATCGCGGACGGTCAGAAGGCGCCGACGTAGTTTTCCGCCAGCGCGGTCGCCATCGCGCGCGAGCTGACCACGCATTCCAGTTCGGCGCGCTGCATCTCGCGCTGGAACGGCGTGGCGTCGGCGAAGGTGTGCAGCAGGCTGGTCATCCACCACGAGAAGTACTCGGCGCGCCAGATGCGCTTCAACGCGGCATCCGTGTAGCCTTGCAGGCGCTCGTCCCGGCCCTGGCGGTAGAACTGCTCCAGTCCCTGTGCCAGCAGGTTCACGTCCGACACCGCCAGGTTCATGCCCTTGGCGCCGGTCGGCGGCACGATGTGGGCCGAGTCGCCGGCCAGGAACAGGCGTCCCGACTGCATCGGCGTCGACACGAAACTGCGCATGCCGATGATCCCCTTCTGGAAGATGCGCCCCTCGTTGACGCGCCAGCCGTCGTTGTTCTCCAGCCGCGCGTGCAGCTCGGCCCAGATGCGGTCGTCCGACCAGTTGTCGACGTGGTCGGCCGGATCGCACTGGAAGTACAGGCGCTGCACCGTCGACGTGCGCGTGCTGACCAGCGCGAAGCCGCGATCGTGCCGCGCGTAGATCAGTTCATCCGACGACGGCGCCGATTCAACCAGGATGCCGAACCACCCGAAGCCGTAGTTGCGGGTGAAGTCCTCGCGCCCCTGTCCCGGCATGGCCGGCCGCGTGACGCCGTGGTAGCCGTCGCAGCCGATGACGAAATCGGCCTCGATGCGCGCCGCCTCGCCGCCATGCACAAAACTGACCGACGGCGTGGCGGTGTCGACGCCATGCAGCTGCACGCCGCCGACTTCGAACAGCAGCTGCCCCTGCGCGGCCAGGCGCGCCGCCACCAGGTCCTTGATCACCTCATGCTGAGGATAGACGGTGATGGCCTTGCCGGTCAGCTCCGTCAGGTCGATGCGGTGGCGCTTGCCGCCGAAGGCCAGCTCCACGCCGTGATGCAGCGCGCCCTCGGCCTTCATGCGGGCTCCCACGCCGGCGTTGGTGAGGATATCCATCGTGCCCTGTTCCAGCACGCCGGCGCGGATGGTCGCCTCGATGTCGGCGCGGCTGCGCGACTCCAGCACGATCGATTCGATGCCGCTCAAGTGCAGCAGATGGGATAGCAGCAGGCCCGCTGGGCCGGCGCCGATAATGGCTACCTGGGTACGCATGTTGTCTCCGATATGGTGTTGGTGTGCCGCCATCGTAGCGCCGGGCCATCGCAAAAAAAATGGATGAAACGGCATAAAACTTGTACTATTTCGACACCCAACCACTTCCATCGGCGCCCGTCTCCATGACCCGCAACACAAAACCGGCACCGCCGGACGTCCCACAGTTCGCCCTGTACGGCGAGCAAACACGGGTGGAAAACGCCGAATTCGTGCATATCGAACTGATAGAAACCCGCAGCCGGGTGCACCACTGGCACATCGAAAAGCACACCCACGCCGGCCTGTTTCAGGTACTTTTCCTCTACGGCGGCGAAGTGCGCGCCAGCGTCGACGGCGCCGTCTGGGAGTGCCGCGCACCGGCCGTCATCACGCTGCATCCATCGGTGGTGCACGGCTTCGACTTCTCCGCCGAGGCGCATGGCTATGTGCTGACGGTGGACCAGAACGTGGTGTTCGCGGTGGCGGAGAACCACGGCGACCTGTATTCATCGTTGTTCGTCGAACCGCTGATGATCGACCTGTCCGGCCAGCCGGAATTGCGCGCGCGCCTTGAGTCGCTGCTGCAAAACCTGCTGACGGAAGCGGCCTGGCCGCAGTACGGCCACACGCTGATGCTGGAGTGGCTGGCGCGCAGCGCCTTGCTGCTGCTGGTGCGCTTGCACGCCGAACGGCGCCTGGCCGACCAGTCGGGCCGCAGCGACTTCGAATTATTCAGCCGCTTCCGCGCCGAGGTGGAACGGCGCTACAAGGAACAATGGCAAATCGGCCAATATGCCGAAGCGCTAAGGGCCACGCCGACGCGGCTCAATCGCCTGTGCCTCAAGCTGTCCGGCAAATCGGCGTTCGACATCACGCAGGACCGGCTGATGCTGGAGGCGTGCCGCAAGCTGACCTATCTGCCGTCCAGCATCGCCAGCATCGCCTATGAGCTGGGATTCCAGGACCCGGCCTACTTCAGCCGCCTGTTCAAGAAGCGCATGGGCAGGACGCCAAAGGAATTCCGCGCCGGTTGATTCAGGCTTCGCCGCCGTCGAACACCACGCGGTTGCGGCCCTGCGCCTTGGCGCGGTACAGGGCGGCGTCGGCCTGGCCGATCAGTTCCAATGGCGTCAGCGGCCTGGCCGGATCGAACTCCTTCACGCCGAAGCTGGCCGTGACATCGATCGCCTGCCCGCCGTCGATCGGCACCGGTGCCGCTTCGACCACGCGGCGCAGACGCTCAAGCTGCGCCGTGCCGCGCGCCTGGTCCAGCTCCGGCAACAGCAGCAGGAACTCTTCGCCGCCATAGCGTCCCACCAGATCGCTGGAGCGCACGGCGCCGCCCAGGCGCGCCACCACCTCGCGCAGCACGCAGTCGCCGGCCAGATGGCCGTAGGTGTCGTTGATGCGCTTGAAGTGGTCAAGGTCCAGCAGCACCACCAGGAAGGGCCGCCGCAGCTCGCCGGAACGCAGCACTTCCTGCTCCAGGTATTCCATCATCGCGGCGCGGTTCCATGCCTTGGTCAGTCCGTCCTGCATGGCGCGCAGGCGCAGCGCGTCCTGCGACTTCTCCAGCTCCCGCGTGCGCTCGCTCACCAGTTCCCGCACCAGCTTCTCCATGCGCGCGGTCCTGCGCGTCAGCGCGCGTATGCGGTAGCGGTGGAAAGCGACGACCGCGCCCGCCAGGGCCAGCGCGCACAGCACATAGAACGCCGTGGTCCGCCACCATGGCGGGGTGATGGTGAAGCCGATTTCGCGCACCGCGGGCGTGGCTCCCGTCTCCACGTCCGTCACGCCGAACCGCAGTCGGTACTGGCCGGGCGCCAGCGAGGCGTAGCGGATATCGGGCGACGCCGACTGCGTCCATCCCTGCTCCAGCCCTTCCAGCCGGTAGCGGAAACGCAGGCCGCTGCGGTGCTGGTACGTCAGGCTGGCCAGGCTGAAGTTGAGTGCCTCGTCGCTCCACTGCAGGGACGCCCCATCCCGCAGGCCGATGCGCCGGCCGCCGCGCAGGACGTTTTCCAGCACCGCGTCCACCGCCGGCAGCGGGAACAGGCGCTCCGGGTGCAGGATGTGCGAGACGCCGTTGCTGGTGGCGATCCACATCGAGCCGTCGACGTCTTCATAGAATCCCCGTCCGTTGACGTCGGCCCAGACCAGGCCATCGTCCTGATCCAGGTGCCGCGACTGCCCGCCGTCGCGCACCACGATGCCGGCGTCGGTGCCCATCCACAGCCACCCACGCCGATCCGTGTGCAAGGCCATGAGGGACAGCCCCGGCAAGGGCGCCGCCAGCTGCAATTCCATTCCGCCCTTGCCCGCCTTCGCCCGCCATAGGCCGGTGCCCGCGCTGCCAATCCAGAACGTGCCGTCTGCCGCGCAGGCGATCGTCGAGAAGGAGTCGGTGCCGTCGGCGTCCAGCAGCTTGTGGCGTTGCCAGCGCCGCCCGTCATATTGCAGCAGCAGATGCTCGCTGATGAACCACAAGTCGCCGTTGGCGCCCTGGCAGCTGCTGTTGATGGATTCATCGGTCAAATCGCCCAAGGCGGCCGAACCGGGCGCCAGGCGTGGCTGGCCACCCAGCTCCGGATGCTCCAGCAGGTACACGCCGTTGCCGGTGCCGATCCAGAGCGCGCCGTCGCGGTCCATGCGCAGGTGCAGGATGGGCGGCAGCTTCGCCACCTGGACCTCGGCACCCGTCTTGGGATCATGCCGGAACAGCAGGCCTGGGTAGGTGCCCGCCCACACCTGGCCGCTGCGGTCCACCGCCTGATCCGCCCACTGGTGATTGGCGTGCGCGGAGATCGGACGCAGCGCGCCCTGCTCCAATAGGGCCGGCCCGGATCGCGAGCCCACGTGCATGCGTCCCTGGCCGTCGCGCGCGAATGACAGGATGACGTCATCCTGCAAGCCCTGGGCCGAACTCCAGTTTTCCCATTGGCCGTAGCCGCGCCACTGCACCAGGCCACGGCCGCGCGTCCCCAGCCAAAGGCCGCCGTCGCGGTCCACCAGCGTGGCGGTGATGCCGCCCGCGCTTTGCAAGCCGTTACGTGGGCCGAACTGTTCCCAGCGGCCGTCGCGCCAGCGCGCCAGTCCGGTGTCGATATTGGTGAACACCGCCTGCGCGCCATCTGTGCCCAGCGCCGACAACTGGGAGGCCTTGCGCATCATGTCGCCCGGCGGCGCACGGTCGGCGAAGCGCGCGGCGCCGGGCGCCAAGGCGATGAGCCGATGTTCGCTCCGGCTCCAGAGCGTGCCGTCGGCGGCCGCCAGTATCGCCCACCAGTCGTCGGACGGCACGCCGGCCGCCTCGCCCCATACCTTAACGCCGGCGCCTGCGACGCGGCACAGGGCACCGCCGCACCCCAGCCACAGGCCACCGCCGTCCACGCGGACGCTGGTGATTTTCCCCAGTTTGGGCTCGGCCTTGATCTGCTGCTCCGAAAAATAGGGTTCGATGGCCGTGCCGCCCGGCTTGTCCGCGATCCGGTACAGCCGCTGGGCACTGGCGAACAGCAGCGCGCCGTCGCGCCCCTGCGCGATCATCTGGCCGGGCCAGATCGACAGGTGTTTGCCCTGGTACTGCTGCGGCACCAGGCGCTCGCCCGCCAGTCGGTAAAGACCTTCGCTCGTTCCCACCCAGAGCTGGTCGCCCTGCGCCAACAGTCCCGTGATCCCGGTTTGCAGCAATCCGTGATCCCGTCCATAGCGCTCGAAGCGGGCGCCGTTGTAGCGGAACAGGCCATTTTCCGTGCCGAGCCAGAGGTAACCCGACCGGTCCTGGGCCAGCGCCATCACGCTCAGGTTACCCAGGCCGTCCTGCTGGGTGAAGTACCGCAGCGGCAACTGCTGCGCGCGCGCCGCGCCGTTGCACAGCACGCAGGCCGCCAGCATGAGGACCAGCGTCCGCGCCAACACACGGGGAATCCACAGGTTCAATATCATTTCGCTACGGGTCCAGTCAGTCGAAGAGGCTAACCAAGGAAGTATTGCTGATTTACAATGTCGACGCAACCGCAAACGCACCGCTTTAGAGCAGCGCGTTCAGCTCCACCTGCATCTTGATCAGCGCCGGCAGGCAGCGCTCGACCATCTCCTCGCGCGGCATGCGGCCGGCGTGGACGCTGATGTTCATCGCCGCCACCACGTCGCCGCGAAAATTCTTGAGCGGGACGGCGATGGTGCGCAGGCCCAGTTCCAGCTCCTGGTCCACCAGCGCATAGCCCTGCGCGCGGGCACGCGCGATCTCCAGCGCCAGACGCTCCTTGCCGACGATGGTGTGCTCGGTGATGCGCTCGGGCTGCGCGCGTTCCAGGAAGGCGTCGATCTGCGACTGCGGCAGGTGCGCCAGCAGCACGCGGCCGTTCGCGGTGCAGTAGGCCGGCACGCGGGTTCCCGGCTGCAGCGTGACCGACACCAGCTGCCCGGCGCTGACGGCGGCCACGCACACCAGCTGGTCGTGATCGAGCACGCCGGCCGATGCGGCCTCGCCCAGCGCGTAGGCCAGCCGGTACAACAAGGGCTGGACGATGCGCGGCAGGCGCGCCGAATGCAGGTACGATTGGCCCAGCCGCAGCACCATCGGCGTCAACGCGAACAGCTTGTTCTCGTGCCGCATATAGCCCAGGTGCGTCAGCGTGATCAGGTAGCGGCGCGCGGCGGCGCGCGTCAGGCCGGTGCGCTCGGCCACCTCGGCGATGCTCAAGCGGCTGCGTTCCTGGTCGAAGGCCGCGATCACCAGCAGGCCTTTTTCAAGGCCGGCCACCATGTCGCGCGCGGCGGGTGCGTCGTTTTCAGTGGTCATAAGCGAGAAAATTGGCGATTTGTGCGAGTATCGCACAAATTGGGCGCATAGCGAATTTCACCCGACGACGGCGTATTGTGACGCGTCGGCGCTTTCCCTAACATGGCTGGCACACAAACCATAACAACCAACAGGAGGCCCGTCTTGAAATTCGATGCCATTCCGTCCGGCGTCTACCCGGAACTGATCTACCCCGCCTACAAGTCCACGCTCAAGCGCGGCCCCGCCCAGCCGCTGCTGCGCATCCGCGCCGGCCAGCCGGTGGAGGACAACCTGATTCCCTCCCCGCGCATCCTGCTGCCCAACGATATGGACCTGACGGCGCACGGCCATGGCGCACCGCTGGGCGAGAAGATCGTCGTCACCGGCCGCGTGGTCGACGAAGACGGCAAGCCGGTTCGCAATTCGCTGCTGGAGGTCTGGCAGTGCAACGCGGCGGGCCGCTACTGGCACAAGAAGGACCAGCACGACGCGCCGCTCGATCCCAACTTCTACGGCATCGGCAAGATGATGACCGACGACGATGGCCGCTACCGCTTCGTCACCATCAAGCCCGGCCCCTACCCGTGGGGGAATCACGACAAGGCCTGGCGCCCGGCGCACATCCACTTTTCCCTGTTCGGCAACGTGTACGCGCAGCGCCTGGTCACGCAGATGTACTTCCCCAACGACCCGCTGTTCGACTACGACCCTATCTTCCAGAGCATCCCGGACCTGGCCGCGCGCCAGCGCCTGATCTCCCGTTTCAGCCTGGAGTACACCGACAGCGACAAGATGCTGGGCTATGAATTCGATATCGTGCTGCGCGGCCGCGACGCCACGCCGATGGGCATTTAAAGGAGCAACCGCATGAGCCAAATCACCACCTCGCAAACCATCGGACCGTTTTCGCACGCAGCCTGGCAATGGGCGGTCGACGCCAGCGCCGCCGCCACGCTGGAGACCAGCGCGCCAACCATCACCATCGGCGGCACGATCTACGACGGCGACGGCACGCCGATCAACGACGCGCAGATCGAAGCCTGGCAGCCGGAATCCGCCGGCGCGGAAGCGGCCCAGGCGCTGCCTGGCTTCCGCCGCGTGCCCAGCGGAGAAAAGGGAGAATTCAGCCTGCGGCTGTCGCAATGCGCGGCGCCGGTGAGCGGCGCCCCGGCCACCTTCATCACCGTGTTCGCGCGCGGCCTGGTCAAGCACCAGTTCACCGCCGTGTTCCTGGAGGACGACAGCGGCCTGCCGCAATCGGAGATACTGGCGCAGGTACCCGCCGAACGCCGCCCAACGCTGGTCGCCCGCAAGACCGCGCCGGGGGTCTATCATTGGGACATCTGGATGCAGTCCGACAAAGAGACCGCATTCTTCGACTATGTCTGACCTGCCAGCGGAGTTCAATTGAGCGTATCCATCTTCGACAGTTTCCTCACCACGCCGGACATGATCGCCGTCTTCGACGACGCCGCGATCGTGCAGGCCATGCTGCGCTTCGAGCAGGCGCTGGCCGAGGCGCAGGCCAGGCAAGGCATGCTGCAGGCTCAATCGGCGCGCGCCATCGCCGGCGTCTGCAACGCGCAGCTGTACGACATCCCGGCCATCGTCAGCGCCGGGCGCCGCGCCGGCAGCCTGGCCATTCCGCTGGTGCGCGAGCTGACGCGGACCGTGGCGCTGTATGACGCCGAGGCGGCTGCCCGCGTCCACTGGGGCAGCACCAGCCAGGACGTGATCGACACGGCCATGGTGCTGGCCACCCGCGACGCATTGCAGCTGCTGGACGACGGCCTGCACGACCTGACCGGCCATCTGCTGCAACTGGCGGACCGGCACGTGGCCACGCCGGTGCTGGCGCGCACGCTGATGCAGCCGGCGCAGGTGAGCAGCTTCGGATTCAAGGTGGCCGGCTGGCTGGCGCCGCTGGTGCGGGCGCGCGCGCGCCTGCGCGAATGCGCCGCCCGCGCGCTGCAGCTGCAACTGGGCGGCGCGGTCGGCACCTTGTCCGTGATGGGCGAGCATGGCGCGGCGGTGGCGGCGCTGGTGGCGGCCGACTTGGGCTTGAAGGTGGCGGATGCGGCCTGGCACACGCAGCGCGACGAGTGGGTGCGCCTGGGATTGGAAGTGGCGGTCCTCACCGGAAGCCTGGGCAAGATCGCCACCGACATCAGCCTGATGGCGCAGGGCGAGATCGCCGAACTGGCCGAACCCTCCGGCAATGGACGCGGAGGCTCTTCCGCCATGCCGCACAAGCGCAATCCGGTATCGGCCATGATCGCGCTGGCCGCCGCCAACCGCACGCCGCAGCACGCGGCCGCGCTGCTGGCAAGCATGGGACAACAACATGAACGAGGCCTGGGCAACTGGCAGGCCGAACTCGCCGAGTGGCCCACGCTGTTCCTCAGCGCGCACGGAGCCGTGCAGGCGCTCAACGACGCCTTCGCCGGCCTGCACGTCGATCCGGCGCGCATGCTGCGCAATATCGACGCCTTGCAGGGGCTGGTGTTCGCCGAGGCGGCATCGGCCTGGCTGGCCGCCAGCATCGGCCGCCCGGCGGCCCACAGCCTGCTCGAAGCAATGAGCGGCGAGGCGCTGGCCAGCGGACGCAATCTGGCCGAGGTGCTGGCCGACGCCGTGCGGGCCGACGAACAGCTGCGCAAGCAGGTCGACCCGGCCGCGCTGGCGCCGCTGTTCGATCCCGCCGCCGCGGCGTTGCCGGCCCAGCGCCTGGCGCAGCATCAGCTGCAAAGCCTCCGTGTACAGATCGCGGCACTGAACTCCACCCCATTCCATCACAGGACATCAGCATGAGCTTCGACCCCATCGACCACGATTTCGAACGTGGACTGAACAACCGCCGCGCCATCCTCGGCGACGCCTGGGTGGACAAATCCCTCGCCAGCGCCAACAGCTTCAACGCCGAGTTCCAGAGCATGATCACGCGCTTCGCGTGGAACGACATCTGGGGTCGCCCCGGCCTGGAGCAGAAGACCCGCCGTGCCATGGTCCTCGCCACCACCATCGCCCTGGGACGCTGGGAGGAATTCGAGCTGCACGTGCGCGCCGCGCTGCTGGGCGACGCGGCCAACCGCCTGTCGCCGGACGAATTGAAGGAAGTGCTGATGCAATCGGCGATCTACGCCGGCGTCCCCGCCGCCAACACGGCGTTCGGGCACGCGATGGCGATCCTGCGCGAGGTCGGTCCGCAGATCGGCTACACGCTGGAGCCGGCCGAGCCGGCCGCCGCCAGCCATCCCGGCATCGGCCGCGAGGGCCGCAGCGCCGGCCAACCCGCGCTGCACTACACGGTGCGCGAACCGCGCAGCGGCAAGGCGCCGCGCCACACGGTGGTGTTGAGCCACGCCCTGGGCTGCGACCTGACCATGTGGGACAGCCTGGCCAACCAGCTGGCCGCCGACTGCCGCGTGATCGCCTACGACCATCGCGGCCACGGCGCCTCGTCCGCGCCGCAAGGCTTGTACAGCATGGCCGACCTGGCCGACGACGCGGCGGCCCTGCTGCGCGAACTCGATACCGGCCCGGTGGTGTGGATAGGCTTGTCGATGGGCGGCATGGTCGGCCAGGAGCTGGCGCTGCGCCATCCGTCGCTGGTGCGCGCCCTGGCACTGGGTAACACCACTTCCCGCTATCCCGAGGCGGCGCGCGAGGCGTGGCAGCAGCGCATCGCCACCGTGCGCGAACAAGGCATCGAGGTGATCGCGGATGCGGTGATGGGCCGCTACTTCCACGACGCCTTCCGCGCCGAGCACGCGGCGACGGTGGCGCGCTTCCGCCGCCGCCTGCTCAGCACAGACAGCACCGGCTACATCGGCTGCTGCAACGCGGTCGGCACCGTCGACACGACGGACCGGCTGGGCGCCATCGCCGTGCCCACGCTGCTGATCGCCGGTGAGCTGGACCAGGGTACGCCGGTCGCCATGTCGCAGATCGTGCAGCACGCCATACCCGGCGCGGCGCTGGTCGTGCTGCCCGATGCATCGCACCTGGGCGCGGTCGAACAGCCGGCGCTGTTCGCGGCGGCTGTCACAGGCTTCCTGGCCGGCTTGTAGGCGCGTTACACGCCCGGATCGCGCACCTTGTCGGTCTGGTCGAACTCGATGTTGAAGTAGGAGCCCGCGTTGGCCTCGGCCTTGCGGATGTACACGGTCTGCACGATATCGCGCGTGGCGGCGTCGATGCTGACCGGGCCGCGCACGCTGGTCCACGCCATGCCCTTCATCGCCGCCAGCAGCTTGTCGCCGTCGCTGTCGCCGTTGGTCTGCTTGAGCGCCTGGTACAACAGGTGCATGCCGTCGTAGGCGCCGACCGAATGGAAGTTGGGCCGCATGCCGGGATTGGCCTTGCCGAAGGCTTCCACATACGCCTTGTTCTCAGCCGAAGGATGCGCAGCCGAGTAATGGTGGCTGCTGACCACACCGGCAGCGGCCTGGCCGATGCTCGCCATCAGATCGTCGTCCAGCACATCGCCGGTGCAGATCAGCCGGATGCCGGCGGCGGCCAGTCCGCGTTCGGTGAACTGCTTGAGCACCGCCGCGCCCTCGCCCGACGGCACGAACACAAACAACGCATCCGGTTTCAAGTCCCGCACCCGCGCCAGGAACGGCGCGTAGTCCGGGTTGCGCAGCGGCGCCCGCAGGCTGTCGGCCACCTTGCCGCCGCCTTCAAGCAGGCCTTTGACGAACACCTTTTCCGCATCCAGCCCCGGTCCATAATCGCTGACCAGGGTCACCGCGCTCCTGATCTTGTTTTTGGACGCCCAATGCGCCATCGGCGCCGTCACCTGCGCCAGCGTGAAGCCGGTCCGCACGATGTATGGGGACCGCTGCGGCACAGCAGATGCGGCGGCGGCCATAACGATCATCGGCACCTTGGCCTGGGTGGCGACCGGCGCGGCGGCGAAGGCCAGCGGTGTTAGGCCGAAGCCGGCCAGCACCTGCACCTTGTCGCGCGAGACCAGTTCCTGCGCCAGGCGCTTGGTCACGTCCGGGGCCACGCCGCCATCGTCCTTGAGGATGATCTCGATCGGGCGCCCGGCCACGCTGGCGCCGTTCTGCCGCATGTACAGCTTGACCGCCGCCTCGATCTGGCGGCCGGTGGAGGCGAAAGGTCCGGACATCGGCACGATCAGGCCGACCTTCAGCGGCTCAGCGGCGCGGGCGAACGTGGGCAGCGCGCCTGCCGACAAGGCGGCGGCGCCCAACAGCAGGTGGCGGCGTTGGTGGTTGATACGGTCTGGCATGGTGTCTCCTCTTTTTTATAAGTCCAGCAGCAGCGTGGGGGTCTTGGAACGGGAACAGCAAGGGGTGAACTGGTCGTTGGCGGCTTGCTCCGACTCCTCGAGGTACAGGTCGCGGTGATCCGGCACGCCGTCCAGCACGCGCGTCAGGCAGGTGCCGCACACACCCTGCTCGCACGAGGCGGGAATGAACACGCCGGCGTCGTTCAACACGCGCAGCACGGTGGTGCCGGCCGGGATGGCGTACACCTTGCCGCTGGACGCCAGCTTCACTTCGAACGGCTGGTCGCCATCGGTTGCCGGCACGGCGGAGGCGCCGAAGTATTCAAGGTGCAGCTGGTCATGCGGCCAGTCCTGCGCCTTGGCCGCCGCTTTGACGTGGTCGATGAATCCGGCGGGGCCGCACAGGTAGATGTGAGTCTTGCGATCCAGTTGCGCCAGCAGCGCGGGCAGGTCGAGCTTTTGCGCGGCGTCGCCGCTGTCGTAGTGGAAGTGCACCTGCGCCGCGAACGGTGCGGCGGCGATGCGCTGGCGGAACGCGGTGCGTTCTGGCGAGCGTGCGCAGTAATGCATCTGGAACGCCGCGCCGCGCGCCGACAGCGCCTCCGCCATCGCCAGGATGGGCGTGACGCCGATGCCGCCGGCCAGCAGCAGGCTCTGTTCAGCATCGGCCAGCGGAAAGTGGTTCTTCGGTTCGCTGATTTGCAGCGTGGCGCCGGCCCGCACGTCGTCATGCATGCCTTTCGAACCGCCGCGCGACGACGGATCTCGCAGCACGCCGATCAGGTAGCGGTGGCGTTCATGCGGCGGATTGCACAGAGAGTACTGCCGCACCAGGCCTGGGCCGACATGCACGTCGATATGCGCGCCAGCGGTGAAAGCCGGCAGCGCCGCGCCGTCGGCACTGACCAGTTCATAGCTGCAGATATCCTCGGCCTCCGCGTGCCGGCGCTCGACGCGCACTTGCAGCAAGCCGCCGCTCATGCGCCCTGCTCCTTCTCCATCCACTGGTCCAGCACGCGGCGCGACTGCACGCCGCCGGCATCGATGTTCAGCATCAGCAGCTTGCGCTCCGGATGACGCAGGATGTTGGCCTGCTGGAGCTCCAGCATCTCGCGGTCCTCGCCGAAGATCTTGCCCTGGCCGGTGCGGATGCTGTCGGTCAGTTCCTTGTCGTCCGGTTTGAAGTTGCGGGCCATGCCCCAGAAGTACCAGTGCGAGGTTTCGGTTTCCGGAGTGATGAAGTCGACCACGATGCTGGACGCCTTGTGCTCCGGCGCGGCGTCGTAGCCGCCCTTGCCCGCGTGGGCCACGCCCACTTCGATCATCACATGGCTCGGTGGCGTGAAGCGGCAGATCTGCCAGCGGTCCACCGGCACATCGTCCGCCAAGCCGTTGCCGCGCAGCGCGGCGCGCCAGAACGGCGGCGCCATGATGTTCTCCATGTAGCGGCTGGTGATCACCTGCTCGCCCTCCACCCTGGTATTGACGGGTGCCTCGTCGATCTCCTTCTGGCCGATGCTCGACGCGTGCACATAGGTCTCGTGCGTGAGATCCATCAGGTTGTCGATCATCAGGCGGTATTCGCAGTTGATGTGATACAGGCCGCCGCCGTAGGCCCAAGCCGGATTGTCCGCCCATTCCAGATGATGGATCAAGTTTGGGTCGGCCAGTTCACGGTCGCCGGTCCAGACCCAGATAAAGCCGTAGCGCTCCTCCACCGGATAGCTGCGGATGCAGGGGAAGCCGCGCACGCGCTGGCCCGGCATGCTGATCACCTTTCCGTCGCAGCCCATCTCCAGGCCATGGTAGCCGCACACCAGCTGGCCGTCGCGCACAAAGCCCAGCGACAGCGGCGCACCGCGGTGCGGGCAGAAATCCTCCACCGCCGCGACCTTGCCTTCGGCGCCGCGATAGAACACGATCTTCTCGCCGCAGATCTGGCGCCCCAGCGGCTTGGTCTCGATTTCGTCCGGGGTACAGGCCACATACCAGGTATTTTTTGGGTACATCGCGTCTCCTTGTTTTGGTTATCATTCAGTGTACTGAATGTTGTAGAGTATAGTCCGTAAACCGGCGATGTAAACAGCCGGGATGAATTCTTTTTGCAGAGACCACGCCATGCCAGAAACAGAGAGTCAGTTGACCAGCCTATTCGAACATCCGGGCCACTTGCTGCGGCGCGCGCAGCAAATCTCGGTGTCGATTTTTTACGACGAAATGGGCAGCGAGCTGACGCCGGTGCAGTACGCGATGCTGCGCAATCTTGAAAGCCACGGAGGCATCGACCAGGTGTCGCTGTCGGCCATCAGCGGCATCGACACCTCGACCGGCGCCACAGTCTGCGCGCGCCTGGAGGAAAAAGGCCTGCTGACGCGCACCGTGATTCCAACCAACCGCCGCCAGCGCGCCCTCACCATCACCGGCGCGGGCGAACAGCTGCTGAGCGATTTGATCCCCGGTTCCCAGCGCTTGCGCCGACGTTTGCTGGCGCCGTTGACCGGCGCGGAGCAGCTGCAATTCATGGCGCTGCTGACCAAGCTTGTGCAGGAAAACAACGAGCAAAGCCGGGCGCCGTTGAGCAGCGTCTCACCCGCGACGCGCGATGAGGGATGAAAAAACATAGTGTTCGGTTGCCGCACAAAGGTATTTTAATCGCACACGGTTCAAGTATCATGGGATTGGCCGCCCGTCGTTCGGGTGGACCGATAACCACAACAGGAGACCCCATGAAACGCTACGCCATCGCCGGCCTGACCGCCATGCTGCTTACACCCGCCCTGCCCGCGCTCGCACAAAACGCCGCCAGGACCGCCGCCACCGAACTCGCGGAAAAAGCGGTGGCCACCATCCAGAAAGTCGGCGTGGAGCAGGCCTGCAAACAGTTCGCCGACCCCAAGGCCGGATACATCCAGGGCGACGTGTATGTCGTGGTGCAGGACATGCAGTGCAAGATGGTCTGCCATCCGCTGCTGCCTAAAATGAACGGCAAGGACATGACCGAATTGAAGGACTCCAACGGCAAATACTTCACCCAGGAGATGAAGAAGATCGCCCAGTCCGGGAAGCCGGGATGGGTGGACTATGTGTGGCCCAATCCGACCTCCAAGGCGCTGGAACCCAAGTCCGCCTTTATCCAGAGGGTGGATGAAAAATACATGGTCAGCGTCGGCATCTACGATAAAAAGTAAGCTGGCGCGCCGGCCGCGCGCGCGGTAAGCTGGTGGCGGCATCGCAGAATGCCGCTACCATCACAACAGGAGACGTCATGAAACGTTACGTTATCGCCGGCCTGACCGCCGCGCTGCTGGCACCCGCCCTGCCGGTCCTCGCGCAAACCGCCACCAAGGCCGACGCCATCGCCCTGGTGGACAAGGCCGTGGCCAACATACAGAAAAAAGGGATAGAACAGGCATGCAAGGACTTCGCCGATCCTAAGGGCGGCTTTATACAGGGGGACTTGTACGTGTTCGTCCAGGATGCGCAAATGGTGATGGTCTGCCACGCCAATACGCCCAAGATGAACGGCAAGGACATGTCCCAGCTGAAGGACGCCAACGGCAAGAAGTTCGTGCAGGAGATGCGGGATATCGCCCAGTCGAAGAAACCCGGCTGGGTCGATTACGTCTGGGTCAATCCCGTCACCAAGGCGCTGGAGGACAAGACCTCCTATATCCGCCAGGCCGAGGATAAGTACACCGTCGGCGCCGGCATCTACAAGCCCAAATAAGCCGCCTACATTGGCGACATCAGGCCACGGCGACCAGGCGATCGAGCTTGTCGCCGTCGGCCAGCAGGCTGGCGCTGTCGGAGTCGTGCACGATGCGGCCGCGATCGAGCACGATGGCGCGCTGCGTCAGCGACAACGCCAGCCGCGCATGCTGCTCGACCACGATCACCGACATGCCCTCCTCCTTCACCAGCCGCCGTATCACCCGCACCAGCTCCTGCACGATGATGGGCGCCAGTCCCTCCATCGGCTCGTCCAGCAGCAGGATGCGCGGATTGGTCATCAGCGCGCGGGCGATCGCCACCATCTGCTGCTCGCCGCCGGACAACTGGTTGCCCATGTTGGCGCGCCGTTCCGCCAGCCGCGGGAAGATCTCGTAGATCTTTTGCAGGTTCCAGCGGCCGGGCCGCGCCACCACCGTCAGATGCTCCTCCACCGTCAGCGACGGGAACATATGCCGTTCCTGCGGCACCCAGCCCAGGCCCGCGCGCGAGCGCCGGTGCGTGGGCATGCGCGCGATGTCGCCGCCGGCCCAGCGGATACCGCCGCCGTGCAGCCGCGTCAATCCCATCAGCGTCACCAGCAGGCTGGTTTTGCCCACGCCGTTGCGGCCCAACAGCGCCAGGCTGTCGCCCTCGTTCAGCGCGAACGACACATCCTCCAGCACGATGGACTCGCCGTAACCGGCGGTGACTTTATCAAGCACCAGCAATTCAGCCATGTTCGGCCTCCCCCAGATAGACTTCCTTGACGCGCGGGTCGGCCGCGATCTCCGCCGGCGTACCCTCAGTCAGCACCTTGCCGCCAACGAGCACCGTGATGCGATCGGCGAAGCGGAACACCAAGCCCATATCGTGTTCGATGAACAGCACCGTCACATCGCGCGGCAACTGCGCCAGCACTTCGAACAGCTCCTTGCTCTCCGCCTGCGGAATGCCGGCCGCCGGTTCGTCCAGCAGCAGGATGCGCGGCTTGGTCGCCAGCGCCAGGGCGATTTCCACCAGCCGCTGCTTACCGTAGGCCATGCTGCGCGTGACGCTGTTGGCCTGGTCGGTCAGCTTCAGCGTGGCCAGCAAGGCCATCGCCTCGTCGATCACGTCGGCGTGTTTGGCGACCGTCTTGTACCACACCGATTGCAGGCCGCGACGCTCGCACACCGCCAGCGCCACCGATTCCAGCACCGTCATGCCGGCGAACAGGGTGTTGAGCTGGAACGTGCGCGTCATGCCGCGCCGTACGCGCTGGTGCTGCGGCAGGTGCGTGATGTCCTCGCCGCCCAGGTAGACCTTGCCGCTGCTGGGCATGAAGCCGCCCGTGAGCAGGTTGATGAAGGTGGTCTTGCCGGCGCCATTGGGGCCGATCAGCGCATGGCGCGCGCCCGGCTCGAAGGTCAGGCTTACATCGCTGTTGGCGACGAACGGCCCCCAACGCTTGGTCAAGCCTTCCGTGCGCAGTGTGATGTCCTGGCTCATTCCTGCTCCTTCCGTTTAAAACGCGACGCCAATTTTTCCAGGCCGCCGAGGATGCCGCCACGCGCGAACAGCACGATCACCATCAACAACAGGCCGATATAGAACTGCCAGTAGGCCGGATTGAGGCCGGCGATGTAGTCCTGCGCCAGCATGAACACGGCGGCGCCGACCAGCGCGCCATATAGCCGGCCGGTCCCGCCCAGCACCAGCATGATCAGCAGCTCGGCCGAACGCGGAAAGCCCAGCGAATCCAGGCCGACGAACTGCGTGGTCTGCGCCAGCAGCGCGCCCGCCAGTCCGGCCACCGTGGCGGCCAGCGTGAACACGGCCACCAGGCGGCGATTGACGTTCACGCCCAGCGCCGGCATGCGCCGCACGCCTTCGCGAATGCCGACCAGGCTCAAACCGAACGGCGACTTCACCACCCGGCGCAGCACCACGAACACGATGAACAGCACAGCGAAGCTGTAGCAGAAAGCCACGTTGCCGTTCAAATCGAATTCGAAGGCGCCGAACAATTTACCGACCACCATGCCGGACAAGCCGTCCACGCCACCGGTGAGGAAGGAAGCCTTGTTGGCAGCCTCGAACAGCATCAGGCCGATGCCCAGCGTGACCATCAGGCGCGTGAGGTCCTGGCCGCGCACCACCAGGACGGAGACGACGAAGCCGAACAGCCCCGCCACCACCGCGCCGGCCAGCAGGCCGCTGAATGGCTCGCTCCAGCCGTGTACCGACAGCAGCCCGGCGGTGTACGCGCCCAGCCCGAAGAAGGCGGCGTGGCCCAGCGAGACGATGCCGGCATAGCCCAGCATCAGGTCCAGCGACAATGCGAACAGGCCGACGATCATGATCTGGCTGATCAACACCAGATAGCCGGGGAAGGCAAAATACGCGACCACCGGCAGCAGCCAGAAGGCGATTTCCAGCGGCGACCAGCGGTCGTGCGGCAAACGGAGTTGGCTCATGCTCTGCACCTTGTTGACGGCGGCGGGCGCCGGTTTGACTTCCACTTCAGCGAAGGCGTTCATGCTTTCCTCCTGATCAGGCCAGCGGGGAACAGGATCAGCAGCACCACCATCAAGCCGTAGATGACGAAGGCGCCGATCTGCGGCACGTAGTATTTGCCGGCCACGTCGAACACGCCGAGGATCACGGCCGCCAGCAGCGGCCCCTTGATGGTGCCCGCACCGCCCACGGCAACGACCAGCAGGAAGTAGACCATGTATTTGATCGGGAACGTCGGGTCCAGGCCCAATACGTCGATACCCAAGCCGCCGCCCAGGCCTGCCAGGCCGGAACCCAGCGCGAAGGTCAGGCTGAACACCAGTCCCACGTTGATGCCCAGGCCTGCGGACGCGGTCTGGTTGTCGACCGAGGCGCGGATCTGCGCGCCGAAGCGGGTACGCTCGATCAGCAGGCCCAGTGCCACCGTGACCAGCACCACCACGCCGATCAGGAACAGGCGATAGGCGCCAACCTCAAGACCGAACAACGGCACCTGGCCGCGCAGCCAGTCCGGCAGCGTCACCGGCTGCTGCGAAGGGCCGAACAACCAGGTCGCACCGGCCACCGACATGAAAGTCAGTCCTATCGAGAACAGCACCTGGTCCAGGTGGCTGGCGCGGTACAGGCGGCGGTACAACAGCCGTTCCAACACCAATCCCGCAGCAGCGGAGGCCAGGAAGGCCAGCGGCAGCGAGGCCAGGAACGGCACGCCGAGCCGCGACAGCACCGTCACGCTGACGTAGCCACCCAACATGGCAAAGGCGCCGTGGGCCAGGTTAATGAAGTTCATCATGCCCATCGTGACCGACAGCCCGACACTGATGAGGAACAGCAGACTGCCGTAGGCGATGCCGTCGAACAGCACGCCGGCGAAATTGGCTAGCATATCCGCCTCCTCGTTTGAATTGTCTTATACATTTTTTTGTCTCCACCACTTCTCTACAAACTACATTGAATCACACTCTTTCGATGATCATCGCAATGCCCTGCCCCACACCGATACACATCGTGCACAGCGCATATCGGCCGCCGCTGCGATGCAGCTGGTAAGTCGCCGCGGTGACCAGGCGCGCACCGCTCATGCCCAGCGGATGGCCCAGCGCGATGGCGCCGCCGTTGGGATTGACGCGGGCGTCGTCGTCGCGCAGGCCAAGCTGGCGCAGCACCGCCAGCCCTTGCGCGGCGAAGGCTTCGTTCAATTCGATGACGTCCATCTGTTCCAGCGTCAGGCCGGTCTGGCGCAGCAGCTTTTGCACCGCCGGCACCGGGCCTATGCCCATCACACGCGGCGCCACGCCGGCCGTCGCCATGCCCACGATGCGCGCCAGCGGTTTGAGACCGTGGCGTCCGGCCGCTTCGCTGCTGGCGATCAGCAGCGCGCAGGCGCCGTCGTTGATGCCGGAGGCATTACCGGCGGTGACGCTGCCCTCGGGCCGCACCACGCCTTTCAGCTTGGCCAGCACCTCGATGGTGGTGGCGCGCGGATGCTCGTCCTGCTTGAACAGCACAGGCTCGGCGTCCGCCGCGCGGCGGCTTTGCGGCAGCGCGACCGGCACGATCTCGCGCTCGAAGATGCCTTCGGCGATGGCGATCGCGGTCTTGTTCTGGCTCGCCAGCGCGAACGCATCCTGGTCGGCGCGGCTGATGCCGTAATCCTGCGCGACGTTTTCCGCCGTCTCCGGCATCGTCTCCACGCCGTAGGCCTCCTTCAGCGCCTTGTTGATGAAGCGCCAGCCCATGGTGGTGTCCTGCAGCGACGCGTTGCGGCTGAACGCCGCATCGGGCTTGCCCATGACGAAAGGCGCGCGCGTCATCGACTCCACGCCGCCGGCGATCATCAGGCAGGCGTCGCCGGCCTGGATCGCGCGCGCCGCCGTGCCGATGGCGTCCATCCCCGAGCCGCACAGGCGGTTGACGGTGGAACCAGGAACCTCCTGCGGCAGCCCGGCCAGCAGCGCCGACATGCGCGCCACGTTGCGATTGTCCTCGCCGGCCTGGTTGGCGCAGCCGTAGATCACGTCGTCCACTTCCTCCCACTGCACGCCGGGATTGCGGCGCATCAGCTCTCGCAGCGGCACGGCGCCCAGGTCGTCGGCGCGCACGTCCTTCAACGCGCCGCCGTAGCGGCCTATCGGGGTGCGGACCGCATCGCAGATATATGCTTCGTTCATGTCGTACTCTCCTATTTCAACCGCAGCAAAGGCGCGCCCGTGGCGGCCTGCAGTTCTTCAAAACTCAAGCCCGGCGCCATCTCGCGCACGGCCAGGCCCTCCGGTGTCACGTCCAGCACGGCCAGGTCGGTGTAGATGCGGTTGACGCAGGCCACGCCGGTCAGCGGATAGCTGCACTGGCTGACTATCTTGCTGTCGCCGTTCTTGGTCTGGTGCTCCATCATCACGAACACCTGCTTGGCGCCGATCGCCAGGTCCATCGCGCCGCCGACGGCCGGTATCGCGTCCGGCGCGCCGGTGTGCCAGTTGGCGAGGTCGCCGTTGGCCGCCACCTGGAAGGCGCCCAGCACGCAGACGTCCAGGTGGCCGCCGCGCATCATGGCGAAGGAGTCGCCATGGTGGAAGTAGGCGCCGCCCGTCAGCAGCGTGACCGGCTGCTTGCCGGCGTTGATCAGGTCCTCGTCCTCCTCGCCAGGCGCAGGCGCGGGGCCCATGCCGAGCAGGCCGTTCTCGCTGTGCAGGAATACTTCGCGCTCGGCCGGCAGGTGGTCGGCGACCTTGGTCGGCAGGCCGATGCCCAGGTTGACGTAGGCGCCTTCGGGAATGTCCTGCGCCACGCGGGCGGCCATCTGGTCGCGGGTGTATTTGCTGGTCATGCCGATTCCTTCACTACGCGCTGGACAAAAATGCCGGGGGTGACGATCACTTCGGGATCGAGCTCGCCCAGCGCCACCACCTGCTGCACCTGGGCGATGGTGGTCTTGGCCGCCATCGCCATGATGGGACCGAAGTTGCGCGCGGTCTTGCGGTACACCAGGTTGCCCCAGCGGTCGCCGCGCAGAGCCTTGATCAGCGCGAAGTCGGCGTGGATCGGCGACTCCAGCACGTAGTGGCGGCCGTCGATCAGGCGCGTCTCCTTGCCCTCGGCCAGCAGCGTGCCGTAGCCGGTGGGCGAGAAGAAGCCGCCGATGCCGGCGCCGGCGGCGCGTATGCGTTCGGCCAGGTTGCCTTGCGGGGTCAGTTCCAGCTCGATCTCGCCGGCGCGGTACAACGCGTCGAAGTGATGGGAGTCGGTCTGGCGCGGGAAGGAGCAGATGATCTTGCGCACCCGCTTGGCCTTGAGCAGCGCGGCCAGCCCGGTCTCGCCGTTGCCGGCGTTGTTGTTGACGATGGTGAGCTCGCGCGCGCCCTGCGCGATCAGCGCGTCGATCAGCGCGGACGGCATGCCGGCGTTGCCGAAGCCGCCGATCATGACCGTCGCGCCGTCGTGGATGTCAGCCACGGCGCGCTCCAGTGATGCAAATGTTTTATCGATCATATGCCTGCCTTTTCGTTTCAGTGTGCGATAATCGAACTAATGATTGATTACCGCACAGCCAGTGTAGCAACGTAAACGCGGCACGGTCAACAAAAAAACACCTATCGAACGCGCCGGCTGCATTAAAATCACGCCATGTCCAAGACCACCAAACCCAAAACCCGCGTCGCCGAGGCCGAGCCGGAGCGCGAACCGAGCATCTCCGAACAGATCGACGCGCTGACCGATCCCAGTTTCATGACCTCGCTGGCGCGCGGCCTGGCCGTGGTGCGCGCCTTCAGCGATTCGCGCAAGCCGCAGACCATCGCCAACATCAGCCAGAAAACCGGCATCCCGCGCGCCGCCGTGCGGCGCTGTCTGCACACGCTGCGCGAGCTGGGATATGTGGATGCGGAGTTGAACAATTTTTCGCTGCGCCCGAAGGTGCTCACGCTGGGGTATTCCTACCTGTCGTCGACGCCGTTGACGGTGTCGGCCCAGCCCTACCTCAACAACATCAGCCGCGCCCTGAACGAATCGAGTTCGCTGGCGGTGCTGGATGACGACGAGGTGCTCTACGTGGCGCGCGCCGCCACATCGCGGGTGATGTCGGTGGCGCTGAACACCGGCAGCCGCCTGCCCGCCTACTGCACCTCGCTGGGCCGCGTGATGCTGGCGCACCTGCCGCCGGCGGAGCTGGACCAGTACCTGGCCCGCACCGCGCTGCGGCCGATGACGGAAAACACGGTGGTCAACCAGAAGCGCCTGCGCGAGATCCTGGCCGGAGTGCGCCAGGCCGGCTACGCCATCAACGACGAGGAGCTGGAACTGGGACTGCGCTCCATCGCCGTGCCGGTGCGCGGTGCGTCCGGCACGGTGCTGGCGGCGCTCAACGTGGGCGCGCAGGCTTCGCGCGTCAGCGTCAAGCAACTGGAGAAAGAGTTCCTGCCCGTGCTGCTGCGCGGAGCCCAGGAACTCTCGATACTGCTGCCTTAGAAGCTGTGGCGCAGGCCGGCCATCACGCCGTTCTGCGTCAGCCCCGCGCCCACGGTGCCGCCGGCATCCAGCGCCACGGCGGACGTGCCGGAGTTCTTCATGCGGCCCAAGGCGCCATACACGGCGGTGCGCTTGGACAGGTAGTAGGTCAAGCGGGCCACCACCATGTCGACGTCCGAGCTGCTGTTCTTGGTGTCGCGGCGCGCCACCTGCACATCCAGCGTGGAGAACGGCGTGACCGGATAGCTCACACCCAGGAAGTACAGATCCGATTCAGTCAGGCCGGTGACAGCGCGCGTGGTGCGGTCGACGACGCCGGCGCCGATCTTGCCCGCACCAACCTTCGCATAGCCGTTGACGGTGATGCGCTTGTCGCTGTTGTCGCTGCTGGTGAGGCCACCCGCCGCGCCGACGTTACCGTACATGATGTCGTAGGACGTGTTCAGGCCATACTCCGCGGTCTCGTAGCCTATCAGGCCGGTGATCTGGCGGCAGGCCTTGGAATTACCGGCCACTTCGCCCGGGCAGCCCGTGGCGGCCGGACCGCCCGCAGCCGACGCATCGCGCCCGGTGCTGTAGGTGGCGCCGACCACGAAGTTGTTGAAGTTACCGAGGTAGCCGATGGCGTTGTCGCTGCGGGCGTTCGGCAGGTAGGGATCGATGCTGCCGATCGCGAACAGGTGAGGACCCAGCACGTCCGCCTTCTGCCCGGCGATGTAGGTCATGTTGATCTGGCGGCCCAAGGTCACCGTGCCGAACGCGCCCTTCAATCCCACCGACGCCTGGCGGCCGAACAGGCGGTTGCCCTGCCCCATGGTGCCGGTGTCCATCGACAGCCCCATCTCCAGCGTGAACACCGCCTGCAGGCCGTCGCCCAGGTCCTCGCTGCCCCGGAAGCCCAGGCGCGACGGGAAGGAACCCGTCAACGATGGCATCTTGGTGATGCTGGCGCCGGCGGCGTTGGCGTTGGTCGTATAAACCAGCCCCGTATCTACAAGGCCGTACACCGTGACGCTGCTTTGCGCCATGGCGCCGGATGCGCTGACCCCAGCCAGCAGCGCCGCAGCGCATCGGATTGCGTTCTTCATTCCAGTCTCCTGTTATTTGACAGTCGTTATTTTTAAGATGTGCGGTAATCGAACAATAGGTTGTTAATCGCACATAGATTAGATACTATGCACGAAGCGCTGCGCTGTCAACAAACGCCGCGTGGCAGAATTGAAGCCATCGCCGCCGCCGCACAGCACGCCGCGCCATTCTTCATAGAGAAAACAGAACAACACAGGAGACCAGCATGACGATCAAAAAATTTGTAGCAATTGCGACACTCGCCGCCGGCGCGTGGTCCGCGATGCCGTCGGCGCAGGCCGAAGACACCATCAAGGTCGGCGTGATCGCCGCCTTCTCCGGCCCCTTCGCCGACTACGGCAAGCAGATGGAGGGCGGCATCAAGGCATGGATGGCGCAGAACGGCGCCAGCGTCGCCGGCAAGAAGATCGAAATCATCTACAAGGACACCACCGGCCCTTCGCCGGAAATCGCCAAGCGGCTGGCGCAGGAGCTGGTGGTGCGCGACAAGGTGGACTTCCTGGCCGGATTCGGCCTGACGCCGGAAGCGCTGGCGGTGGCCCCCATCGCCGAGCAGGCGAAGAAGCCGATGATCATCATGAACGCCGCCACCTCGGTCATCACCACCAAGTCCAACTACATCGTGCGCTTTTCGATGACGCTGCCGCAGATCTCCGCGCCGATGGCCACATGGGCGGCGAAGAACAACATCAAGAAGGTGGTGACGCTGGTGGCGGACTACGGCCCCGGCATCGACGCCGAAGCCGCCTTCAAGAATGAACTGGTCAAAGGCGGCGGCGCGGTGACGGAAGCGATCCGCGTCCCGCTGCGCAATCCGGAGTTCGCGCCCTACATCCAGCGCATCAAGGACGCCAAGCCGGACGCGGTGTTCATCTTCGTGCCGGCCGGCGAGCAAGGCATCGCCTTCATGAAGGGCTACCGCGAGCGCGGGCTGGCCGCTGCGGGCATCAAGGTCATCGCCACCGGCGACCTGACCGACGACCACGTGCTGCCGGCCATGGGCGACGCCACGCTGGGCGTGATCACCACCTTCCACTATTCGGCCGCGCACAAGTCGCCGGAGAACGCCGCCTTCCTGAAGAGTTTTGAGTCGGCCAATCCCGGCGCGGGTCGGCCGAACTTCATGGCCGTGGCGGCGTATGACGGCATGGCGGCGATCTACGAGGTGTCGCGCAAATTGAACGGCATGATCGATGGCGACAAGGCCATGGCCATCCTGAAGACCATGAAGCTCAACAGCCCGCGCGGCCCGATCGGCATCGATCCGCAGACGCGCGACATCGTGCAGACGGTCTACGTGCGCAAGGTCGAAAAGGTCGGCGGCGAATTCTATAACGTCGAATTCGACCAGTTCACCAACCAGAAAGACCCGGGCAAGTAAACCGTCCACCCTTCTATTTGCAGCTGAAGTTGGCGGCGTCCTCGATGCTGCCGCTGCCGTTGTACTTCGCTACCTGCGGATAGGGGCACAGCGGCCGGGTGCGCGTGGCCGACCACGACGCCGGTACGTCGGCATTGGCGCCGCCGGCGTTGCCCGCGCCGCGCGCGCTGGCCACCACACGTTCCGGCGCCTGGCCTTTCTCTACCCAGTTCACCAAAGGCGTCAGCATGTCGAATTGGTCAGTGGCCGGTCCGCCGGAACAATGGTTCATGCCCGGCACCTGGTAGTAGCGCGCGAAGCCGGAAGCATCGCCGCCGTTCGCGGCGCGCAGATTGTCATACCATGCCTTGGTGTCGTCGCTGGAGAAGATCGGATCGCTGGTGCCGTGGTACAGCATCATCTTGGCGCCACGGTTCTTCACGGTGCTGTAGTCGGTCAGGTGCGGCGGCAGCATGAAGGACATCGCGCTTTCCGTGTAGGTGCCATCGGTCGCCGCGACTTGCGCCAGCAGCGTATCGATGCTGGACGTCAGCGCGAAGGTGGCGCCGTTGAAGGTCGCCGGATTCACCGGCGGTACCTTCCAGATCATCGCCACCGCGCCAGAATCCAGCTGCAGGGGGCTGAAGAACTTCCAGAACGCCCAGTTGCCGGTGCCCAGGCCCGCGTCGTACGGGAAGCTTGAATAGAACTTGGTCTTGCTGCTCGTGAGCGCGCCCGTGAACAGCTGCCCGATCAACGTCTTCTGCGCCGCGCTGAGACAGGTGCCGTCGCGGCCTTGCGCGCCGCAGGACGGCACATCGCGATCCAGATTGAACGCGGCCTGGCAAGCGCTCGTGTCCTGCACCAGGCCATCCTTGGCGCCGTCCAGCGCATCGCATTTGTCCAGCACCGCGTTGGATACCAGCGCGCGTTCCGCCGCCGTGAAGCCGGTCGAAATGTCGCCCGGCGTGCTCGCCAGCGCGGCATACGTCTGGCCGCCAGCGATGTTGGCGATGGCCGCCAGCGGCAGACGGAAGCCCGGATCGCCGACCAGATAGCCGTCGAACTGCTCGCCGTAGCGGGCCGCAGCCACCATCGTATGACGGCCGCCGTTGGAGCAGCCGCCGAAGTAGGAACGGTCCGGACCCTTGCCGTAGGCGGTCTGGATCACGCTCTTCGCCATTGGCGCCAGCTTACCGGAGGCCTGGTAGCCGTAGTCCAGCCGCGCCTGCGGATCGAGGCCGAACAGCGGCGTGGCCGCGCCGTGGCCGGCGTCGGAGCTGATCACGGCGAAGCCCTGGTTCAGCGCATTGTCCAATTGCCCGCCGCCGCCCACGTCGCCGGTGGCCGTGACAACAGCGCCGTCAAGGCCGCCGTTGGCCTGGTAGAAGAAGCGGCCGTTCCAGTCCACCGGCAGCCGCATCTCGAAGCCGATCGCGTAGCTTTGCCCATCGACCGTGCCGGTCCGCTGGAACATCGACCCCTTCACCAGGCAGTGCGCCGGCACCGGCTTGCCGGCCACCGTCAACACGCCGGCGGCCACCGAGGCCGCGCTGGCGATGGTCGTGTTGGGATAGGAGATGCGGCTGGCCAGGTCGGCGCAGGAGCCGAGCTTTCCGGCGGTGGCCGCGGTCAGCTGCGGCAGGGCCACGGCTCCATCGGACTTGCTGCCACCATCGCCACCGCAGGCGCTCAGCGTCACAGCCGACAGGCAAAGCGCCGCCAGCGGCGCGCCCTTCAAGACACGTCGTTCGATCTCCATGGAATATCTCCTTAGTTTGGGCTGACGTCGCGCAGCACTGCGATAGGTTCGTTCACCAGTTTGCCGTTGACCTTCTTCACTTCGCGGATGTACATGTTCTGCACGATGTCGCGGGTGGCGGGGTCGATGCTGATCGGCCCGCGCGGACTGTCGCGCTTCATCCCGGCCAGCACCTGCATGGCCTTGTCGCCGGTGACCGATCCACCCAGCTTGCGGATGGTTTCGTAGATCATGCCCATGGTGTCGTAGGCCGCCACGGTAACGAAGGTGGCGGGCGGCCGGTTTGGATTCGTCTGCGCGTAGGCTTTCAGGAAGGCCTTGTTGACGTCATTGTCCAGGGTCGGCGCATAATTCAGCACTGTCACCGCGCCCAATGCGCGGTCGCCCAATGCTTCCAGCGTCGGCGTCTCGCTGGTCATGTCGCCCACGCCGAGGAACTTGATGCCCGCCTTGTCCAGGCCCTTGTCGCTGAAGGCCTTCAGCAGGCCGATGCCGTCCTCGACACCGGGCGCGAAGAAGAACAGCGCATCCGGTTTTTCATCCTTGATGCGCTGGATGAACGGCGAATAGTCGGGATTTGCGAGCGGAGCGCGGGCCGAACCCACCACCTTGCCGCCGCCGGCGTTGAACTCCTTGGTGAAGCGCGCCTCGGCATCCAGGCCGGTGCTGTAGTCGCTGACCAGCGTGTAGACCTTGCCGATCTTATTCTTCGCCGTCCAGGCGCCGAACGGCCCGGTCATCTGGTGCATCGTCATGCTGGTGCGCAGCATGTAGGGCGACTTGGCGGTGATGCCGTTGGTGACGGCGTTCATCACGATCATCGGCATCTTGGCCTGGGTGGCGATGGGCGCCACCGCCATGGCACTCGGCGTCAGCGAGAAGCCGATCAGGAAGCTCACGCGTTCGCGCGTGATCAGCTCCTGCGCGGCGCGTTTGGACTGGTCGACATTGGTGCCGCCGTCGTCGCGGTAGATGATCTCGATCTTCCGGCCGGCCACCTGGTCGCCGAATTGCTGCATATAGGTCTTGATGCCGTCCTCGAACGGCTTGCCGGTGTTGGCGAACGGCCCGGTGAGCGCGGCGATGACGCCGATGCGGATCGGCTCCTGGGCTTGGGCCGCGCCGGCGGCCAATGCGGTGAACAATACGGCGGTAAGCACACTACGTTTCATCGTGTCTCCTCGATGGATGGTGTTGAGATAATTAGTTATGTTTTATAATGATTATAGACTATACGCATTTTCGGGAGATTGCAAGCATCAGGATGGCCCGGAAGCCGCTTCTTTGCTAGAATCCGAACATGACAACGCAGCCCAAGAAAAAGAAGATTGAACTCATCGACGCCGTCCAGGAGGCGGCCGAGCAGCCGCTGGACCAGCGTGTGCTACAGGATCTGGTGGGTTATAACTGCCGCCGGGCTTACATCCGCATCATGCCGCTGTTCGAGAAGCGCATGGCGAAGTACGAGCTGCGGCCGGTGGATTTCAGCGTACTGAGTCTGCTCAAGGCCAATCCCAACATCAACCAGAAGCGCTTGTCGGCGGCGGTGAACGTATCGCCGCCCAATCTGGCCATCCTGCTCGACAGGCTGCAGGACCGTGGGCTGCTGCTGCGCCAGCGGAGCCCTTTGGACCGGCGTTCGCAAACGCTGGTGCTCACGCCGGCGGGCCTGGCCATGTGCACCAAGGCGGAAAAAACCGCCAGCGAGCTGGAAACGGATGCGACGTCGGCGCTGACCGACGCCGAGCGTGCGCAGCTCATCGAGCTGCTGCAGAAGATCTACCTGGAGTGAGCGCGCGTCAGCCCTGCTGCAGCTTCTTCATGCGGTAGGAGAGCTGCGGCCGCGTCAGGCCCAGCATGCGCGCCGCCGCCGACAGGTTGCCGTCCGCGCGCTTCACCGCCGCCAGTATCAGCGTGCTTTCCAGATGGTCCAGCGACCAGTTCTGCTCCTGGCCCTGTTCCGCGGCCTGCTGCCGCAGCATCCCGGGCAGTACGTCGAGCAAGGCGCCCGAGGGAGCCGCCGGCGCATCATGGCTGGTCAGCCGCCCGGTCTGCGCCAGCGAGAAGTATGAGGTCTGCGACTCCTCGCCGCTGGTGAACAGGTGCGGCAGATCGATGGGACCATCCTCGTCGGCGTAGATGACGCCCCGCTCCACCAGGTTTTGCAGCTCGCGGATATTCCCCGGGAAGTGATAGTTGAGCAGCGCATCGACCGCGCGCGCCGTGAAGCCGGTCACGCGGCGCTGGTGCTTTTGCCCGTAGTGGCGCATGAAGTAGCCCATCAACAGCGGGATGTCGTCGCGCCGATCGCGCAGCGGCGGCAGGCGGATGGGGAATACGTTCAGGCGGAAGAACAGGTCTTCGCGGAAGCGCCCCTGCCGGATCTCCTCGCGCAAATCGACGTTGGTGGCCGCCACCAGCCGCACGTCCACCTTCACGCTGCGCACGCCCCCTACCCGCTCGATTTCGCCCTCCTGCAAGGCGCGCAGCAGCTTCCCCTGTGCCACCAGGCTAAGCGTGCCTATCTCGTCGAGGAACAGCGTGCCGCCGGACGCCCGCTCGAAGCGGCCGGGCCGCGACTGGCTGGCGCCCGTGAAGGCGCCACGCTCCACGCCAAACAGTTCGGATTCGATCAGCGTCTCGGGAATCGCCGCGCAGTTCACGGCCACGAACGGCTGCTCCTTGCGGGCGCCGATCTGGTGCAGCATGTAGGCGAACAGCTCCTTGCCGACGCCCGATTCGCCGGTGAACAGCACCGTGGCGGCGGTCGGCGCCACGCGCTTGAGCATGTGGCAGGCCGCGTTGAAGGCCGACGACACGCCCACCATCTCCTTCTCGCCGTATGCGCGTCCGTCGTCGCCGGGCAGCGGCGCCGCCTGCTGGTGCTGGCCCGGCCCGCCGTAGGCCGTGGTGCTGACGAACGATTCCGCGTTCAGGAAGCGCAGGTCCTCTTCCACGTTGTCCCACTCGTCGGCCGGCTTGCCGATCAGGCGGCAGTGCTTGTGGCCCATCGATGTGCATTCGATTTCGCGGTAGATGGTCAGCCGCCCGATCATCGCGCTGGTATAGCCGATGGCGTAGCCGGTCTGCATCCAGCAGGCCGGCTCGGTGCCGATGCCGAAATCGGCCGCGTGCACCTCGGCCTCGCTGGAGTGGTGCCACAGGAATTCGCCGTGGTAGGTGCCGCGTTCGAAGTCGAATTCGAAATGCAGCGGCTCCACCTTCACCGCGCCTTCCAGCGAATGCATGCGCGGACCGGCCGCGAACAACGAACCCGGCTCCGCGTCGGGCCAGCGTTCGCGCAGCAGCTGCGCGTCGCGCGCGCCGGCCGAATAGCCCACCCGCGTGAGCAGGCCGCGCGTGCGCTCAGGCCCTATGCTCTCCAGCAGTTCGCGCCGCAGCGCGCCGAGCGACGTGATATGCAGCAGCTGCATGCGCTGGCCATTGAGCCATATGCGGCCATCGCCGGGCGAGAAGTGCAGGCTTTGCGTCAGGTCGTCCAGCGTGGGCGCGGCGCCGGCCTTCAGGTGCTGGCTGTCGCCATGCTGCAGCATCTTGCCGCTGACGCGCGACATCTCCGCCAGCGATACGCGAGGGGGTTTGCTCATGTCTCCACTTTCATCGTCTTTTACCAAATCATACATCGGCAGTTCTCCCATTTGATCATTTCATCAATCGCCGGCGCCTCTTCTTTTTTGCTGCACTGCGCTGCGCACGGTCCGTCAAAACAGGCGCCACGCCCAGCGCAGGCGCCGCATGGTGCGCCGCAATAGCGACGCCGCGCAACGAGCTGGCACACAACTTGTAATAGCTAAGGCAAGAGCGGCAAGCAGACCTTCATGCAACTAGCGTGCAAGGAGGCTGACTTCCCCACCACCCATCATTCAAAGGAGACAGCATGACCAACGCGAATGCGCTTTTACGTCCATCGATCTGGCAAGGCCGCATCTTCACCGGCGACTGGATCGCCAGCCATGGCGGCGTCCACACCTTCACCGAACCCGCGACGGGCGAACAACTGGGCCGCATCGGCCTGGCCGACGCCGACGACGTGGCGCGTTCCGCCACGCTGGCCCGCGCCGCGCAGGCCGCGTGGGCCGCCAGCGACTACAAGGAACGCGCCGCCATCTTCCGCCGCGCGGCAGCCGTCATCGCCGAACACCACGACGAGCTGGCGACATGGATCGTCCGCGAGACCGGCGCGATCCGCCCAAAGGCCGACCTGGAACTGCGCGAAGCCAGCGCCCACCTGCAGGAAGCGGCCTCCATGCTCACCCAGCCCAAGGGTCAGCTGCTGGCCTCCGCCAGCGGCCAGATGAGCATCGCCCGACGCATGCCGCACGGCGTGGTCGGCGTGATCTCGCCGTTCAACTTCCCGCTGATCCTGTCGATCCGCTCGATCGCGCCGGCACTCGCCACCGGCAACGCGGTGGTCCACAAGCCGGACCTGCAAACGCCTGTCAGCGGCGGCGTGCTGATCGCCCGCATCTTCGAGGAAGCCGGCCTGCCCAAGGGCGTGCTTCACGTGCTCGCCGGCGCCGCCGAAGCGGGACAGGCGATGTGCAGCCATCCCGACATCGCCATGATCGCCTTCACCGGATCCACCGCCGTGGGCCGCAGCATCGGCGAACTGGCAGGCCGCAACCTGAAGAAGATGTCGCTGGAACTGGGCGGCAAAAACTCGCTGATCATCCTCGACGACGCCGATCCAGACATCGCCGCCGCCAACGTGGCCTGGGGCGCCTACCTGCACCAAGGGCAGATCTGCATGGCCTCCGGCCGCATCCTGCTCCAGCGCGGCATCGCCGCCGCCGTCATCGAACGCCTTGTGGCCAAGGCCTGCCAGTTGCCGGTGGGCGATCCGATGAGCGGCACGGTGGCGCTTGGGCCTCTGATCAGCGCCCGCCAGGTCCAGCGCGTGCACGCCATCGTGCAGGACAGCGTGGCCGCCGGCGCCACCCTGCTGGCCGGCGGCACCTACGAAAACCAGTTCTACCAGCCCACCGTGCTGACCGGCGTGCGCCCCGGCATGCGCTGCTTCGAGGAAGAGCTGTTTGGCCCCGTGGCCTCGGTCACCGTGTTCGACACCGACCAGGAAGCCATCGAGCTGGCCTCCGCCACCACCGGCTGCCTGGCGCTGGGCGTGATCACGCCGACGCTGGCACGCGCGATGTTCATCGTCGACCGCGTGCCGGCCGGCCACGCCCACATCAACGACCAGACAGTGCTGGCCGAAGCGCACGCGCCGTTCGGCGGCGGCGGCACCTCGGGCAACGGCGGCCGCCACGGCGGCAGCGCCGACTGGGACGAGTTCACCCAATGGCAGTGGCTCACGGTGAAGACCGAAGCGCCGCGCTATCCCTTTTAACGACAACAAGGAGACCATATGAAGTTACGTAACAAGACCATCGTCGTCACCGGCGCAGCATCCGGCATCGGCGCCGAAGTGGCACGCCTGGCGCGCTTCGAAGGCGCCACCGTGATCGGCATGGACCGCACCGAGCCTGGCCTGACGCTGGACGCCTTCATCTCCGTCGACCTGGGCCAGACCGCCAGCATCGACGCCGCCGTCGCCCAGCTGCCGCAGCGTGTGGATGCGCTGTGCAATATCGCCGGCGTGCCCGGCACCGCCGATCCCGCGCTGCTGGCGCGGGTCAACTACCTCGGCCTGCGCCACCTGACCGAGGCCGTGCTGCCGCGCATGCCGGCCGGCGGCTCCATCGTCAACGTCGCCTCCATCCTTGGCGCGGAATGGCCGGAGCGGCTGGAGCTGCACAAGCAGCTGGCCGCCGTGCGCGGCTTCACCGAAGGCCAGGCATGGCTGGACGCGCATCCCGTACCGGCCGACACCTGCTACCAGTACTTCAAGGAGGCGCTGATCGTCTGGACCTATGCCCAGTCGCAGAAATGGTTCATGCAGCACTCGGTACGCATGAACAGCGTGGCTCCCGGCCCTGTCTTCACGCCCATCCTGGGCGACTTCGTCTCCATGCTGGGCGAGGAGCGCGTGCAGCGCGACGCCCACCGCATGAAGCGCCCCGCCTACGCCGACGAAGTGGCCGCCGCCATCAGCTTCCTGTGCAGCGACGAATCGCGCTGGATCAGCGGCATCAACCTGCCCGTGGATGGAGGACTGGCTTCGACCTTTATCTGATGTAGTCATCCGCCCGGCCGCGCGTCAGCGGCCATACAACTAAAACGAGGAGACAAACCATGCAAGCGAACAAACGCCTGAGTCCAACCCTGTTGGCATTGGCCGTGGCGGCCGCACTGCCGGCCGCCCACGCATACGAATTCGAGACCGCCAATCCCGAACTCAAGATCAGCTGGAACAACACCTTCAAATACAGCGGCGCCTACCGCCTCAAGGACGCCGACTCGCGCCTGCTGGCGGGCGGCTATCCGGCATCCGGCCCCGGCGACTTCACCGGCTATAACATCGACGACGGCAACCAGAACTTCCGCCGCAAGGGCATCGTCTCCAGCCGCATCGACTGGCTGTCCGAGTTCGACGCCGGCACACGCAACCTGGGCGTGCGCGTCAGCGCCGCCGCCTGGTACGACGCCTCCTACAACCGCAGCAACGACAACGCCTCCTACGCCAGCAACGCGGCCACGCTGACCGGCAAGGCCGGCAACGAGTTCACCGACGGCACCCGCCTGCTCCACGGCCGCAACGCCGAGCTGCTGGACGCCTTCGTCTTCGCCAAGGGATCGCTGGGCGAGCTGCCCGGCACCGTGCGCGTCGGCCGCCACACGCTGCAATACGGCGAGAGCCTGTTCTTCGGCGCCAACGGCATCGCCAACGCGCAGGGACCGGTCGACCTGGTCAAGCTGCTCAGCGTTCCGGGCGCGCAGTTCAAGGAGATCCTGCGGCCGGTCAACCAGGTATCGGGCCAGCTGCAGGTGCTGCCGAATGTGTCGATCGGCGGCTACTATCAATTCGAATGGCGTCCAACGCAGATCCCCGGCGTCGGCAGCTACCTCAGTTCCTACGACGCGGCGGGCGCCGGCAGCAGCGCCTTCCTTGTCGCGCCGACCAACAGCGGCGCGCCGGCCTTCTACACGCAGCCGGACATGAAGGCCAAGAACTCCGGCCAAGGGGGCGTGCAGATCAAGTTCTCGCCGGCCGGATCCGACGTCGAATACGGCTTCTACGCCGCGCGCTACCACGACAAGACGCCCTACTTCTACCTGGGCTTCGCGCCCGGCTTCCCGCCAGGCGCGCCATCCACCGTGCGGGCCGTGTACGCGGAAGGCATCCGCACCTTCGGCGCCAGCGCCAGCACCGTGCTGCTGGGCGCGAACGTGGCGGCCGAGGTATCGGTGCGCCGCAATACGCCGCTGGTCAGTGACCCGACGCCCAACTTCCTGTCGCGCGCTGGCACCGGCGTCTTTGCCGACAACAGCGGCAATCCGGCCTACGCGGTCGGCAATACGGCGCACGTCAACCTGTCGGCGATCTATGTGATGCCGACCAATCCGTTCTTCCAGGGCGCCTCGCTGCTGGGTGAGTTGGCGTGGAACCGCGCCACCAGCGTCACCTGGCAAGGCTCGCTCGATCCCAACACCACGCGCGACGCCACCTCCGCGCGTGTGATCTTCGAGCCGTCCTACTACCAGGTGATCGATGGCCTCGACCTGTCGGTCCCCATCGGCGTCGGCTACAACATCGATGGCCGTTCGCGCGCCGTGTTCAACTTCAACGGCGGCAGCTCGCACGGCGGCGACTTCAATATCGGCGTCAACGCCACCTACCACCAGGACTGGAAGTTCGGCATCAGCTACGTGCGCTTCCTCGGCGGCAGCGGCACCTTCCTGAAGAATAATCCGGCCACCAACACGCCCGTCCTGAGCTACGCCCAGTCGCTGGCGGACCGCGATTACATCTCCTTCAACATCAAACGCGCATTCTAAGGATAAAACTAAAATGAAGACGACCCTGAATCTCGCCGCCGCACTGGCACTGGCCTTCGCCCTGCCGCACGCCGGCGCCGCCGTCACCGCCGACGAAGCGGCCAAGCTGCACTCCACCCTGACTCCGCTGGGCGCCGAAAAGGCCAGCAACAAGGACGGCACGATCCCGGCCTGGGACGGCGTCTACGCCAAGGTGCCCGCCGGCTTCAAGCCCGGCGACTTCCGCGCCGATCCCTTCGCCGCCGAGAAACCGACGCTGGCCATCACCGGCAAAAACGTCGACCAATATGCGGCCAAGCTGTCCGCCGCCACCGTCGCGCTGCTCAAGAAGTATCCGACCTACCGCATCGACGTCTACCCGACCCACCGCACCGGCGGCGCGCCGGCCTGGGTGTATGAGAACACCTTCAAGAACGCCACCCGCGCCAAGTCCATCGACGGCGGCTTCGGGGTGGAGGGCGCGTTCGGCGGCATCCCGTTCCCGATTCCGAAGACCGGCTACGAGGCCATGATGAACCACCGCCTGGCATGGACCGGCGAGACCACCGTGTTCCCGCTGCGGACCACCATCGTCACGCCGGACGGCAAGCGCGCCACCGCCACCGAGGCCGAACAGACCATCATGCGGCCCTACTACTTCAAGGACGGCAGCCTGGAAAAGTTCGACGGCATCTACCAGTTCGGCCGCCTGATCACGCGCGCGCCGGCGTCCAAGGCCGGCGAAGGCATCCTGGTCCACGACGGCATCAGCGACGCGCAGCCGCGCGCCATCTGGCAATACCTGGTGGGCCAGCGCCGCGTGCGCCGCGCGCCGTCGGTGTCCTACGACACGCCGGACTCGGTCACCTCCGGCATCGGCCTGTTCGACGAAGCGTTCATGCTGTTCGGGCCTATCGACCATCATGAGCTCAAGTTGATCGGCAAGAAGGAGATGTACATCCCATATAACAACAACCGCGCCGCATCGGCCAAGATCAGCGACCTGGTTGGCCCGCAGTTCCTCAATCCGGATCTGGTGCGGTGGGAGCTGCACCGCGTGTGGGAGGTGGAGGCGAGCCTGATGCCGGGCAAACGCCACGTCGTCGCCAAGCGCCGCTACTACCTCGATGAAGACACCTGGCAGATCATCATGGTGGATGGCTACGACGCACAAGGCCAGATCTGGCGCGGCAACTACACGCTGACGCTGCTGGCGCCTGACGTGCCGGCCGTGGTGGGCAACGTCATGTGGGGCACCTACAACGTGCAAACCGGCGCCTATCTGTTGAACGAGGCCTCCAACGATCTCGCCACGCAGTACAAGACCATCCCGCGCCTGCCGGCCAGCTATTTCGGCCCCGAGGAACTGGCCAACCAAGGCTCGCGTTAAGTGAAGGGGCGTTCGATGAACATTCTGAATCCAAACGCGGCCCGCCGCACGGCGCTGGCGGCGTTGCTTGCCTCGTCGTGCGCGCTGGCGCCGGCAGCCGCTCCGGTGGCGCTGACGCAACCGGCCCTGGTCACGCCCAAGGCGCTGAACGCGGCGATGCTGGCCATCGCCGCGGCCGGCCCGCGGCTGGTGGCGGCCGG